>CANJXH010000134.1 GCA_947478755.1 Betaproteobacteria bacterium
CGCGCTGCTGGTGTCGGGTGGCCACACCCAGTTGATGCGCGTTACTGCGGTCGGCCATTACGAACTGCTGGGCGAAACCCTGGACGATGCGGCGGGCGAAGCCTTCGACAAGACCGCCAAATTGCTCGGCCTAGGTTACCCGGGCGGGCCGGCATTGGCAGCGCTGGCGCAACGGGGTGCGGCTGGAAAGTTCAAGATGCCACGCCCGATGCTGAAATCCGGCGATTTCGATTTCAGCTTTTCCGGGCTGAAGACGGCGGTGTTGAGTGTGGTGCGCGACCACGCCCTGACGGATGTCGAACGCGCCAACCTCGCGGCCGAGTTTCAGGAAGCAGCGACAGACGTACTCGCGGCGAAGGCGCTGGCGGCGGTCGCACATTGCGGTTTCGAGCGACTGGTGGTGGCTGGCGGCGTGGGAGCCAACCAGCGGTTGCGCGAGAAGCTGGACGCGGGCGCATTGAAGAATGATGTTCGGGTGTATTACCCGGCACTGGACTTGTGTACCGACAACGGCGCGATGATCGCGTTTTGCGGCGCACAGCGTTTGCTGGCGGGGGTATCCGGCAAGGCTGCCGGCGAGTTTCAGATCAAGCCGCGCTGGTCGCTGCAGCAACTCTAGCTTTTCTCGCCCTGACTTTTTTTCTTGCCGATGCGGCCTTCGGTGCCGGCCAACAAGCGCTTGATGTTGTCGCGGTGGCGCAGGATCAGCACGATGGTCATCGCCGAGATGGCAAACAGCGCAACTTCATCAAGGCCCAGCCACGCGGCCAGGGCCGGCGATGCGGCCGATGCCAGCAGCGCCGCCAGCGACGAATAGCGCGTCAGCAACGCCACCAGCAACCAGACGCCGGCACAGGCCAGCGCAAGCACGCCGCTGAAGCCGGCCAGCACGCCCAGCGCGGTGGCAACGCCCTTGCCGCCCTTGAACTTGAGGAAGACCGGAAACACGTGACCGAGGAAGGCGGCGATGCCGGCGAGCGCAACGCCGCTTGCATCGGCACCGAGCTTGCCGGCAAGCCACATCGCAACCCAGCCCTTGAGCGCATCACCAATCAGGGTGATCAAGGCCGCGGCCTTGTTGCCTGAGCGCAATACATTGGTGGCGCCGGGGTTGCCGGAGCCGAAGGTGCGCGGATCAGCCAGGCCGAATGCCTTTGACGTGATGACGGCAAACGGCAACGATCCCAGCAGATAACCGAGAGGCAGGAAAATGAGCGCGTTCATGTCGGATTCCATAGAATGGCCGGAATTCTAAACGACGGACTCAAATGACAACCTTTCCCCCAGCCCCTTTCCCAAGGAAAGTGGTGACCACGGTTCAGCCGCCTCGCGGTTTCTGCGTTATTGACTTTACGCCCCCTCGGGGCGGCCCGTCGGTGGCGTAATGGACTTCATCTTCATCGAGGATCTGCGCGTGGATGCCAATGTCGGCATCTATCCGCGCGAACGCGTCGCGCCGCAGAGCATTGAAATCAATCTCACCTTCGGCGTGCCGGACGAAGCCGCGAAGGACGACGACATCGCGAAGACCATCGACTATGCGGTGGTGATCAGCCGCATTCGCACCGAACTGGGCGAACGGCATTTCAACCTGCTGGAAACATTGGGCGAATACGTGATAGCGCTGATGCTGGAGGAGTTCAAGGCGCCGTGGGTGAAGATCTCGATTGCCAAGATCGGCGTGATGAAAGGCGTGCGACGCGTCGGGGTACAGATCGAGCGGGCCCGCGAGTAAGCATCGGGACTGCAAAAACAAACGGGCACCCGCAGTTTCCTGGGGTGCCCGTTTTGCTTGAAGCTAATCGAATCAGCTGTGGTACGCGGACTCGCCGTGCGAGGTGATGTCGAGGCCTTCGCGCTCTTCATCTTCCGGCACACGCAGACCAACAATCACGTCTGCAATCTTGAAGGAGATGAATGCTGCCACCGCCGACCAGACAACTGCCGTACCAACACCCTTGGCCTGGATGATCAACTGTTCCAGGATGCCGGGGTAACCCATCTTGACCGTGACCCAGTCAGTGACGAGGCCGGGGCCGCCGAGGTCGGGTGAGTTGAAGATACCCGTCATCAGCGCACCGAAGATACCGCCTAGGGCATGAACGCCGAACACATCCAGCGCGTCATCGGTCTTGAGCATTTTCTTCAGGCCGGTAACACCCCAGAAGCAGAGCGGGCCAACCAGCAGGCCGATCACGAACGCACCACCGATGCCGACGTTGCCGGCTGCCGGCGTGATGGCAACCAGGCCAGCAACTGCGCCGGATGCAGCACCCAGCATGGAGGGCTTGCCCTTGAGCAACCATTCAGTTGCCATCCAGGTAAGCACTGCGCAAGCGGTAGCCAGGTAGGTGTTCATGAAGGCTAGGGCAGCGAAGCCGTTTGCTTCGAGCGCCGAGCCGGCATTGAAACCGAACCAGCCAAACCACAGCAGGGAGGCACCGATCATGGTCATCGTCAGGCTGTGCGGCGAGAAAGCTTCCTTGCCGTAACCGAGACGCTTGCCCAGCAGGAAAGCCCCGACCAGACCGGCAACACCGGCGTTGATATGCACGACGGTACCACCAGCGAAGTCAAGCACGCCCCACTGCCAGAGTTGGCCGGCGGTTGCTGTCATTGCATCAGCGACCTCGGGCGACGAGTAGGCATCGGGACCCGCCCAGAACCAGACCATGTGAGCAATCGGCAGGTAGCTGATGGTGAACCAGATAATCGAGAAGATCAGGATGGCCGAGAACTTGACGCGTTCAACCAGCGAACCAAACACCAGACATACGGTAATCGCGGCAAACGTGGCCTGGAAGGCAACGAAGACGATTTCGTACATCGGCGTGGCTTTGCTGAAGGTTGCGCCCAGCGAGAAGCTGCCGTCTGCCGGATTGAACAGCCCCTTGAGCAGGAGTCGATCGAATCCGCCGATGAAGGGATTGCCCGCGGTAAATGCCAGGCTGTAGCCATAGACGCACCACAGCACGGTAATCAACGAGAACACCACGAACACCTGCATCAACACTGACAGCATGTTCTTGCTGCGGACGAGACCGCCGTAGAACAGTGCCAGGGCCGGAACCGACATCAGCAGCACCAGCGCGGTTGACATCATCATCCAGGCGGTGTCGCCCTTGTTCGGCACAAGTGCCGGAGCGGCGGCAGGTGCAGCCTCGGCGGGTGCGGCATCAGCAGCAGCGGGCGCTGCGGCAGCAGGAGCAGCAGCTACGGCAGAAGCAGCCGCAACTTCCGCGGGCTTGTCTTCAGCCCATGCTGCATTGCCGACGCTGAACGCCAGTGCCGTCAAAGCGATTGCAAAAAGTTTTTTCATTTCGTTTCCCCTTAAAGGGCATCCTCACCGGTTTCGCCGGTGCGGATGCGCAGAACGTGCTCAAGGCTGGTGACGAATATCTTGCCGTCACCGATCTTGCCGGTGCTGGCGGATTTTTCGATGGCTTCAATCACCTGATCAAGAATGTCATCCTTGATGGCGGCTTCAACCTTCACCTTGGGCAGAAAGTCCACCACGTACTCGGCACCGCGATAAAGCTCGGTGTGCCCTTTTTGGCGGCCGAAGCCCTTGACTTCGGTGACGGTGATGCCCTGCACGCCAACGGCGGCAAGTGCTTCACGCACCTCGTCAAGCTTGAACGGCTTGATGATTGCGGTAACCAGTTTCATTGCGGTTTCCTTTTAAAAATAAGTTGGGTTCAGATCCCGTTGGCGTATGCGCCAGCCAACGGGACTGATGACGAACTGCTTAGAAAGTCTTCAGGAAAGTAAGGACAGCCTTGCCCTTTGAAACGTCCGTGAAGTCCGAGGTCGAACCAACGCCAGCAACGAAATTGCCACTCGGCCAGTTGTAGGCCTGGCCGGTCTGGCCCTTGGCGTTCGTATCGGAGTAAGCCAGCGTGACGATGCCGAAACCGACATCCTTGGTGACGCCGATCTTGTAGTCCGAATACGAAGCGGGATCGAAATCCTCAACCTTCTGATGGCCCATGTGGCCGATCAGGCCCCAGCCGTTGCCCAGATCATAGGTAGCATTCGCTTCAAGATAGTCGCTGCCCTTGGTGTCGCCGCCGGTCGAGGAGTACCAACCGACGAAATGGCTCGAGATGGCGCGCGAGTACTTGACGCTCAACCACTTGTAGCCAACCGAACCGTAAACTTCGGTCGTGTTCGGGCTGGCGCCGAAGGCATTGGCTGCGCCGTGGCTCGGGTAGAGGTATCCGATCAGACCTACGTCGTAGGACCAGTCGGGAGCAAAGGAACCACGGTAGCCGCCATAGAGGTCAACTTCGATGTCGCCGTCGTTGGTGTAGTCACTGACCCAGCTGATGGTCGACAGCCAGGTACCTACATAGGCGCCATTTGCAAAAGTGTAATCAGCACCGCCTTGCAGTGCTGGATCGCCATGGGTCTGGCTGATTCCACGGAACAGGTAATCAGAAACAACGCCAACGTTGAACGTCAGCGGAGAAGGAGCAGGTGCTGCATCTTCGGCCAACACCGTTGCGGATGAAAAGAGGAATGCACTGGCTACTGCGGACGCGATCAGGGTTTGCTTCATCATTTGAATCTCCTTGTGAATGAAAGATAGTGGCTTTTGACGGCCGACACCCCGGTATTGCACGGAGCGTGCCAGTTCATCAAATTGCAATAAATCATTGACTTGGCACTCAAGCTGGGAGACCTGGAAAAACCTGCGCACCGTTTTAACCCCTGCTGCGCTGCATTCGCACCAATTCAGTGCTTCTTGGCTGCTTCGGTGCTCATGCTAAAGTTGTCGCACCTCAATTCGGGAAAACGTCATGATGAACAACAAGGTGCTGGATGACATTGCTTCGCGCTTTTCGCAACTGGCGGCCAACTTGCCGGCCGGTGAAATCGAGAAGAACGCACGCGCCCTGTTGTCTTCGGTTTTTTCACGGATGGACCTGGTCACCCGCGAGGAATTTGATTTGCAACGCGAAGCGCTGGCCAAGGCGAGGGAAAAGCTGGCAGCACTGGAAGCCAGGGTCGCTGAAATCGAAGCCAAAGCCGCAGCAGACAAGTAGTCGGCTGTGGCGCTCGCTGTCCTGAAAAGCCGCGCGCTGGCCGGCATGGATGCGCCGGAGGTCACGGTGGAGGTCCACCTCGCCGCCGGCTTGCCGGCGTTCAACCTGGTCGGTTTGCCCGATACCGAAGTGAAGGAAGCGCGCGATCGTGTGCGCGCGGCAATCCAGAACTGCCAATTCGATTTTCCGGCAAAGCGCATCACCGTCAATCTCGCGCCCGCCGACCTGCCGAAGGAATCCGGCCGTTTTGATCTGCCGATTGCGCTGGGCATCCTGATCGCTTCCGGTCAGATAAAGGCCGCCGATCTCGACCAATACGAATTTGCTGGCGAACTGTCGCTGTCCGGCGAACTGCGCCCGGTTCGCGGCGCGCTCGCGATGTGCGTACGCATTGGCAAAACCAATCGCGCCTTCATATTGCCGGCCGCAAGTGCTGTCGAGGCAACACTCGCCGGTGCGGTGACGGTGCTGCCGGCCAAGACACTGCTGGAAGTCTGTGCCCATCTGACCGGCATGCAGCGCATTGTCCCCAGTGCTGCACGCGAGCTCAGCTTTGCCAACAGTTACCCCGATCTTGCTGACATCAAGGGGCAGGCCCAGGCCCGACGCGCCATTGAGGTTGCGGCGACAGGCGGCCACTCGATCCTGCTGAGCGGCCCGCCCGGTACCGGCAAGTCCATGCTCGCAAAACGCCTGCCCGGCATCTTGCCGCCGATGACAGCGGACGAAGCGCTGCAAAGTGCGGCCATGCTGTCACTGGCTGGAACGTTTGATCCTGTGCGCTATGGCGAGCGGCCCTACGCAGCACCGCATCATTCAGCTTCGGTGCCGGCGCTTGTCGGTGGCGGTGGGACGCCCCGCCCCGGCGAGATTTCACTTGCGCATCACGGCGTGCTTTTCCTTGACGAGCTGCCGCAATTCGAACGCCGCGTGCTCGAATCTTTGCGGGAACCATTGGAGAATGGTGTGATCCGCGTGTCGCGTGCGGCGCATCGGGTCGAATTTCCGGCGAGCTTTCAATTGGTGGCGGCAATGAACCCCTGCCCTTGCGGATTCCTCGGCCATCCCAACGGCAAATGTCGCTGCAGCCCGGATCAGGTGGCACGTTATCGCGGCAAACTCTCCGGGCCGTTCCTCGACCGCATTGATCTGATGATTGAAGTGCCGCCGCTGGCCGATACCGAGTTGCAAGGCAAGCCGCAGGGCGAAGCGTCGGCAGCGGTGAAGGAACGCGTGATCGCTGCAAGGCAGCAGCAGATTGCGCGGCAGGGCAAAGCCAACGCCCAACTCAGCAGCAGCGAAATCGACACCTTCTGCGTGCCGGACGCCAGTGGTGCCGCCTTGTTGAAGCAGGCGATCAGCAAACTCAATCTTTCGGCGCGCGCCTATCACCGTGTGCTCAAGGTTGCGCGTACCATCGCCGACCTCGGCAGCGCTGGCAACAGCGACGGCACCATCAACGGAGCACACATTGCAGAAGCCATTCAGTATCGACGCGGACTCGGGAGTTAGATTCAACAAAAAAGGACTGGCATTTCTGCTGGCCGGCCTGGCGATGCTTGGGCCTTTTTCCATCGATACCTATTTGCCGGCTTTCCCCGCCATCGGCGCCAGCCTGCACGCGACCCCGATCCAGGTGCAACAGACATTGACCGCCTATCTGGCGATGTTCGCCTTCATGATCCTGTGGCACGGCTCGATCTCTGATGCGTTCGGCAGGCGCAAAGTCATCCTTGCCGGACTTGGCTTCTACGCGCTCGCGTCGTTGTTCTGCGCCTTTGCCGTAAGCATCGAAATGCTATGGCTGGGCCGCGCCATGCAGGGCATGGTGGGGGGCGTCGGATTCGTGGTCGGCCGCGCATTGATTCGTGATCTTTACGACGGCCCGCAGGCGCAGCGCCTGATGGCCACGGTGGCGGTGATCTTTGCGATTGCCCCCGCAATCGCGCCCGTCATCGGCGGGCAATTGCAGCACTGGTTCAATTGGCACGGCGTGTTCCTGTTCCTGGCGCTGGTGGCGACGGTGCTGTTTGTCGCATCGTGGCGCTATCTGCCGGAAACGCTTGCACCTGCAGCGCGCCAGCCCTTTTCGCCCCATCCGCTCTGGTTGGGCTATCGAAGCATCCTCGGCTCGCCCGAATTCATTTTGCTTTCGCTCGCCACCGCTGGCGGTTTTGCCGGGATGTTTGTCTACATCCTGTCATCCCCCGTCTTCCTGATTCAGCACCTCGGATTGTCTGCCGAGTCGTTTGCCTGGATGTTCGTGCCCATGGTGTGCGGCATGA
>CANJXH010000135.1 GCA_947478755.1 Betaproteobacteria bacterium
TACTGATTCTTTCGGATCGCTCGGTCAAGGCATCGCATGCAGCCATTCCTGCACTACTGGCTTGCTCGGGGGTGCATCAATATCTGACGCGCGCTGGCTTGCGCACCAGCACAGGGCTGGTGCTTGATTCGGGCTCGGTTCGTGAAACCCACCACTTCGCACTTCTGGCCGGATATGGCGCTGAAGCCGTCTGTCCATGGCTCGCGCTTGAATCGATACGCGAATTTGCCGGCAAGGAATACAAGGAAGCACAGAAGAAATTCATCAAGGCGGTTGGCAAGGGCCTCAACAAGGTGATGTCCAAGATGGGCATTTCCACCTACCAGTCGTACTGTGGTGCCCAGATATTCGAAGCCATTGGGCTCAACGCCGATTTCGTCAAGCATTACTTCACCGGGACTTCAACGCAAATCGAGGGTATTGGTCTGGAGGAGGTTGCCGCCGAGGCTTTGCGCACGCACATCGAGGCGTTTTCCGACGTGCCGGTACTTGATGGCATGCTTGACGCTGGTGGCGAATACGCCTATCGCGTACGCGGCGAAGATCATATGTGGACGCCGGACTCCATTGCCAAGCTACAGCACGCGACCCGCTCTAACCAGTATTCAACCTACAAGGAATACGCTGCGCTGATCAATGATCAGACCAAACGGCATTTGACACTGCGTGGCTTGTTCGACATCAAGTCGGCCGGACCAGCTGTGCCAATTGATGAAGTGGAGTCAGCAGTGGAAATAGTCAAGCGCTTTGCTACCGGTGCCATGTCGCTTGGTTCGATTTCGACCGAGGCGCATTCAACGCTGGCCATTGCGATGAATCGCATCGGCGGAAAATCCAACACGGGTGAAGGTGGCGAAGATCCGATGCGTTTCAAGCCGGTCAAAGCCGGACAGACGTTGGCGGGCATCATCGGCAAGGGTCGTATCGAACGTGACATCGTGCTCAAGGAAGGCGATTCGCTGCGTTCGAAGATCAAGCAGGTTGCCTCAGGCCGCTTTGGCGTTACCGCAGAATATCTCTCTAGCGCTGATCAGCTGCAGATCAAGATGGCACAGGGCGCCAAGCCGGGCGAGGGCGGTCAGTTGCCGGGCCATAAGGTGTCCGAATACATCGGCTTCCTCCGGCATTCGGTGCCGGGTGTGGGCTTGATCTCACCGCCACCGCACCATGACATCTATTCGATCGAAGATCTGGCCCAGTTGATCCACGACCTGAAGAACTCCAATCCCGTTGCCAGCGTATCGGTCAAACTGGTTTCTGAGGTGGGCGTTGGTACCGTGGCGGCAGGTGTCGTCAAGGCCAAGGCAGATCACGTTGTTATCGCCGGCCATGATGGCGGTACGGGCGCTTCGCCGATATCATCGATCAAGCATGCCGGGACACCGTGGGAACTCGGCCTGGCCGAAACGCAGCAGACCCTGGTGCTCAATCGACTACGTGGTCGCGTTCGCGTTCAGGCCGATGGTCAAATGAAGACTGGTCGCGATGTGTTCATTGGCGCATTGCTTGGCGCAGACGAATTCGGTTTTGCAACAGCGCCGTTGGTGGTCGAAGGCTGCATCATGATGCGGAAGTGCCATCTCAACACCTGTCCGGTGGGGGTTGCAACGCAAGACCCGGTACTCCGCAGACGCTTTACAGGTCAGCCGGAACATGTTGTGAACTACTTCTTTTTCGTCGCAGAAGAAGTCCGCGAATTGATGGCGCAGGTCGGCATTCGCAAGTTTGACGATCTGATTGGCCGCGCTGATTTGCTGGATACACGTGTTGGAATCGAACACTGGAAGGCCAAGGGTCTGGACTTCTCCAAGGTTTTCTACATGCCGGCAGTCCCGGCAGAAGTAGCGCGTCACCAATGTGAGGAGCAGGACCACGGAATCGTACATGCGCTTGATCATCAGTTGATTGCCAATGCCAGGTCCGCGCTCGAAAACGGCGAGAAGGTGGTAATCAACAGCGAGATTCGCAATCTAAACCGTACCTGCGGCACCTTGCTTTCACACGAGGTTGCCAAAAGGTATGGCCACGCTGGTTTGCCAGAGAGCACGATCACGGTCCGACTTAGTGGCACCGCTGGCCAGAGTTTCGGTGCCTTCCTCGCCAAAGGCGTCACGCTGGAACTGACCGGCGAAGGCAATGACTACGTGGGCAAGGGGCTTTCAGGCGGAAAGATTGTTGTGCGCCCGCCGGCCAAGTTCCGTGGCAAACACGACCAGAACATCATTGTCGGCAACACGGTATTGTATGGTGCGATCAGTGGATCAGTGTACTTCGGCGGCGTTGCCGGCGAACGGTTTGCCGTGCGCAACTCTGGGGCTACTGCCGTTGTCGAGGGAACGGGAGACCATGGGTGCGAATACATGACGGGCGGTACCGTCGTCGTGCTGGGCCAAACCGGGCGTAATTTTGCTGCCGGGATGAGTGGCGGGATTGCCTACGTGCTTGACGAAGATGGCCAGTTTGCCAAACGCTGCAACATGGCTATGGTGGCGATTGAGAAAGTGACCGATGCAAAAACACAGTCGGCTTCCGGGCAGCCATTTCATGGTGGCGTCGCAGACGATGAACTGCTCAAGACGTTGATCGAAAGGCATCACCACGAAACGGGCAGCGAAAAAGCAAAGCAGCTGCTTGCTAACTGGGCGGCTTCGCTGGCCAGATTTGTAAAAGTGTTCCCCAATGAATATCGCCGTGCCCTGACAGAGCTCGCGGATAAAGGAAACAAACAAGATCAGAAGGAAGCAGCGTAATGGGAAAGCCCACCGGATTTCTTGAATATCAGCGTTTGTCGGAGGCTTATGTTCCGGTCGAAAAGCGCGTCAAGACTTATGAAGAGTTTGTCCTTCACCTGACCGATGAGGAAGCCAAGGTTCAAGGGGCGCGCTGCATGGACTGCGGCATACCTTTTTGCAATACCGGATGCCCGGTCAACAACATCATTCCGGATTGGAATGATCTGGTTTACCGCGGCAAATGGCGCGAAGCCATAGATGTGCTGCATTCAACCAACAACTTCCCCGAATTTACCAGCCGTATCTGTCCCGCGCCCTGCGAGGCGGCATGCACGCTCAACATTCCGCAAGCGCCGGTCGGTATCAAGTCGATCGAGCACGCGATTATCGACAAGGCTGGCGAAAATGGCTGGGTAGTTCCGCAACCGCCAAAGCACAAGTCAGGCAAAAAGGTCGCTGTAGTTGGGTCTGGCCCGGCTGGTTTGGCTGCCGCGCAACAGTTGGCGCGCGTTGGACACGATGTGACTGTGTTCGAGAAAAATGAACGCATTGGTGGCCTGGTTCGCTACGGTATTCCCGACTTCAAGCTCGACAAGCGTCTGATCGACTGGCGTATGGCGCAGATGAAGGCTGAGGGAGTCAATTTCGTGACCAATACCATGGTGACCAAGGCGACCATGCCCAAGGGTGTAGTCAACGACGCGAAGAAAGCGATCACCCCGGCTGAGCTCGAAAAACAGTTTGATGCGGTGATTCTCTGTGGTGGTGCCGAGCACCCACGTGATCTGCCGGTCCCCGGACGTAATCTCGACGGCGTACATTTCGCGCTGGAGTTCCTGATTTCGCAGAACAAGCAAAACCACGGTGGCAAGAAAAATCCAATCTCGGCGAAAGGCAAACACGTGCTGGTGATCGGTGGCGGCGATACGGGTTCCGACTGCGTCGGTACTTCCAACCGCCATGGAGCCGCCAGCATTACCCAGATCGAATTGTTGCCGCGTCCGCCTGAACAGGAAAATGGCCCTCTGGTCTGGCCCTACTGGCCGCTCAAAATGCGTACTTCGTCATCGCATGAAGAAGGCGCGGAACGTGATTGGGCGATCGGCACCAAGGAGTTCCTCGGTGAAAAAGGCAAACTGAAGGCGGTGAAGGCAGTACGCCTGGAGTGGAAAGACGGCAAGATGTCTGAAGTGCCGGGCAGCGAATTCGAGATCAAGGCCGACCTGGTCTTTTTGGCGATGGGATTCATCAGTCCCGTTGGCGGCGTGCTGGAGGCTTTTGGTGTCGAAAAGGATGCGCGTGGCAATGCCAAGGCGGCGACCGACGGTGAGGGCTGCTACGCGACCAGCGTCAAGAAAGTTTTTGCCGCAGGGGATGTGCGGCGAGGACAGTCACTGGTTGTGTGGGCGATTCGCGAAGGTCGTCAGTGTGCAAGGGAAGTTGATCAGTTTCTGATGGGTTCAACGACGCTTCCCCGTTGAATCAAACAGATTTGAACCGCCGGGGTGGCGGGATGCTCCAGGATGAATTTCTTGGCAATCCTGATACCTCGGCGGTTTTTCGTTTAGGGGACTTTGAATGAACATTGTCATTCTCGCCGCTGGCCAGGGCAAGCGCATGAATTCTGCGCTTCCCAAAGTGTTGCATCCGATTGCCGGCAAGCCAATGCTGTCACATGTGCTGGAGGTCGCGCGTTCGCTGAAGCCAGGAAAGCTTTGTGTTGTTGTTGGTCACGGTGGGGAACAGGTGACAGCGGCATTGGCAGCTCCTGATCTTGTCTGGGTCAAGCAGGAACCCCAGCTGGGTACCGGGCACGCCGTTCTACAGGCGTTGCCACATCTGGACCCGATGGTGACGACGTTGGTGCTCTATGGTGACGTGCCTTTGATTGCTGCGAGTACTCTGCGGCGCTTGATCGGCGACGCCGAGAATGCACTTTCTATTTTGACAGTGACTTTAGGTGATCCATATGGCTATGGCCGCATTGTTCGCTCCGGAGGGAAAGTCAAACGCATCGTCGAGGAAAAAGACGCCAGCATCGCTGAGAAAAAAATTACCGAGATCAATACGGGCATTCTTGCAGCACCAACCACGTCCTTTCAGCGCTGGTTGCCGCAGCTAGGCAAGCAGAATGCGCAAGGCGAGTATTACCTGACTGACATCGTCGCACTCGCAGTGGCAGAGAAGATGGCGGTTCATAGCTCGCATCCGGGCCATGAATCGGAGGTGCAGGGCGTCAACAGCAAAATGCAACTGGCCGAGCTGGAGCGTGTTTATCAACACAATGTTGCTGCGTCGCTGCTGCATCATGGCGTTACGTTGGCGGACCCCTTCCGTATTGATGTGCGTGGGGAGTTGAATTGCGGACGCGATGTCAGTATCGATATCAATTGCCTGTTCGAAGGCCAGGTCTGTCTCGAAGATGGTGTGTCGGTTGGCCCTCACTGTGTGCTTCGCAATGTCACGGTCAAACGAGGTGCGAGGATCGAGGCCTTCAGTCACCTGCAGGATGCCTTGGTGGGTGACCACAGCGTGGTTGGACCCTATGCGCGACTCCGCCCTGGCGCGAAGTTGGGCAAGGATGTCCACATCGGTAATTTTGTTGAAGTGAAAAATAGCAATATTGCCGACCACACCAAAGCCAATCATCTGGCTTACATTGGGGATGCGGACGTTGGTCAGCGCGTCAATGTGGGCGCAGGCACGATTACCTGCAATTACGATGGTGCCAACAAGCATCGAACGACCATCGAGGACGATGTCTTCATCGGATCAGACACCCAGTTGGTTGCCCCTGTCAAAGTGGGACGAGGTGCGACTCTGGGGGCCGGTACGACACTGACCCGTGATGCGCCTCCTGATCAGCTTACGGTTTCACGGCCAAAACAGTTGTCGATCGCCGGTTGGAAACGCCCCGTCAAGATGAAGTAGTTGCCTCCGCAGCATTGCAGATGCTCAAGGCAACTGCCTCTGCTACCTTGATGCCGTCAACCCCGGCGGACAGAATGCCTCCGGCATAGCCAGCACCTTCGCCTGCAGGATAGAGGCCCGTGGTGTTGACACTTTGGAGTGAGTCGTCACGGCGGATACGGAGCGGTGACGAGGTTCGGGTTTCAACCCCGGTCATGACTGCATCCGCCATCGAAAAACCGGCAATCTGTTTGTTGAATGCAGGCAAAGCGTCGCGAATGGCAGTGATCGCATACTCGGGTAGACAGGCGGCAAGATCACCCCAATGTACCCCTGGTTTGTAGGACGGGATCACGTTCCCGACAGTTCTGCTCGCGCGGCCATCGAGAAAGTCGCCGACAAGTTGTGCGGGCGCAGCATAAGTGCCTCCACCCACTTCGAAGGCACGGCTCTCCCAGTGGCGTTGAAACGCAATGCCTGCGAGCGGCCCGCCCGGATAGTCCTGT
This sequence comes from Betaproteobacteria bacterium, assembly GCA_947478755.1. Taxonomy (GTDB): domain Bacteria; phylum Pseudomonadota; class Gammaproteobacteria; order Burkholderiales; family Rhodocyclaceae; genus Georgfuchsia. The sequence continues at coordinate 6,149 of CANJXH010000135.1, forward strand.
TCCGGTGAGATGCCGACAACGATGCCGCTATTGGCATTGCGTTCATTGCGCGAATATTGGCTCATACCATTGGTGACTACGCGCCCGACCTCAGAAGTCGCAGCAACAACGGTGCCGCCCGGGCACATGCAAAAACTATAGGCTGAACGGCCATTGCCGCAATGGTGAACCAGCTTGTAGTCTGCCGCGCCGAGTTTAGGGTGCCCGGCCGAACTTCCATAGCGGGCATGATCAATGACGGATTGTGGATGTTCAATGCGCACGCCGATGGAAAACGGTTTGGCCTCCATGAATACATTTCTGGCATGAAGGTGCTCGAATGTATCCCGGGCGCTGTGCCCGATTGCCAGGACGACATGGGTTGTGGGGATGCGCTCACCACTCGCCAGGTGCAAAGCCAGCAATGTTCCATTTTTGATTTCGAAGTCGATCACCTTTTGCTCGAAACGAATTTCTCCGCCAAGCGACTGGATGTTTGCTCGCATGTTCTCCACCATGCCAACCAGACGAAATGTACCGATGTGCGGTTTGGCCACGTGCAGGATTTCTTCAGGTGCCCCTGCCTTGACAAATTCGGCGAGAACCTTGCGACTCAGATAGCGCGGGTCCTTGATCTGGCTGTAGAGCTTTCCATCAGAGAAAGTGCCCGCACCACCTTCACCGAACTGTACGTTTGACTCCGGATCCAGTTTGCTTTTTCTCCACAGCCCCCATGTGTCCTTGGTTCGTTCCCGTACTTCCTTGCCACGCTCAAGCAGCAGCGGATGGAACCCCATCTGTGCCAGCAACAAGGTTGCGAACAGGCCGCAGGGCCCTGCTCCTATGATCACTGGGCGAACAAATCCTGCACTCGGTGCCTGGGTGACGAAGCGGTACTCCATGTCAGGCGCAGGTGCGACATGGGAAAGTGCTGTTGGTCGATCAAGTATTGCGCTTTCGCCATCCAGTGAAACGTCAATTGTGTAGTTAAACACTGGCGCCGACTTTTTTCGCGCGTCGACCGCCTGCCTAAAGATTGAATATTGTCGAATGGCATCAACGTCGACATTGAGTTTTTGGGCAATTTCTGCGCCTAACTGAATATCGTCATGATCCAAGGGAAGCCTGATCTCGGTGATTCGCAGCATGGTTCTTTCTATATCTGTGTGAATTCACGCAGCAATTTTATTTTCAAGTCGGGCAA
>CANJXH010000136.1 GCA_947478755.1 Betaproteobacteria bacterium
GATACGGCGAGGCTCCACGAATCGGGAGCGATATTTTTGCCAGGAACGTATGCCGGGTTCGACCGGCGGCTGTATTGCCTTGACTACTGCCGGCAATTCGCTGGCCTTGGCAAAAAGCTTCAGCAAATATTCACTCTCAAACCCATTGCGTTCGCGCATATCGGCCACGAAAGCCTGCACATCCTCCCGCAGTAAAAAGGATGATTGGCCAGCAAGGGCGGAAAACGGACATAACGCCAGAAATACGAGGAGAAATTTCAAGGGGCGAACACGCGAATCAGATATCTGAATTTTCGCAGTGCATCCGCCGATTGAACCGGGCGATAGCGCAGGGTTTCAAACAGTGTTTCGATTTCTGCAATCTCCCCGGCCTTCGCCGGGCAAGCAGAAGCAGCGCGCAGTCCGTAGTCACGTGGCCCCTCCCATGCCTGCGCAACCAGACCGCGGCGCGTCAACTTCCGTTGAAATTCCCGCCATGCCCGGATTACCGGATCCGTGCGCTGCCACTGACGCAAGGTCCACGCCATCAGCGCAAGCATCAGAAGACCGCACAGCACCATCAATGCGGCTCCCATCGATTGCCAGTCGGGTGATGCCATACCCAGCGCCTTCAACAGATCGCGTTGCCGATTTGCGTCGTAACCAAGAACCCATTGATTCCAGCCGTTCACGACAGCATCGAGGCGAAAGCGGACCGCTCGCAGCAAGGCATTGTCAGCGTTCAGCAGCATCGGTATCGGCTCGCCAGCCGGTAGCGCTGCTGCAAGATTTTTTTCGACGCGACCCGGGGCGATCGCCGCTGTCGGGTCTAGACGCACCCACCCTTTACCGCTTAGCCATATCTCGGCCCACGCATGAGCATCTGCCTGCCGTACCACCAGATAGCCGTCAATCGGATTGATTTCGCCGCCCTGATAGCCTGTTACAACACGCGCAGGGATGCCTGCAGCACGCATGACGACGACAAAGCTTGAGGCAAAGTGTTCGCAAAAGCCACGTCGGGTTGCAAACAGGAAATCATCAACGTCGTGGCGCCCAAGCGGCGGTGGCGACAATGTGTAAGTAAAAGGTTCGTTGCGAAAGCGCCCAAGCATGTCAGCTGCAATTTGAATCGCATCGCGTTTGTGTTTGCTGCCTAATTCTTCCCCGAGCGCACGGGCGCGCGGGTTCATGCCGCTCGGTAGCTCGAGCGCGACACGCAATACCTCGCTGGACTCTTCTTTCACGGGTTTTGTCTGTGCGTAGGAAGTGACCTGATAACGAAAGCGTTCGCGAAGCGGTTTTTTTGCATACATACCGTAGTCACTGCCGATGACAGCATCGGCGGGCAATTTGCCAGGCAATTCCAGCGCAAATAGCCAGTACTGTTGATGCGGCTCAAGCGTGACATCGTATTCAATGCCGCGGCCCAAGGTCTGGTAGGGCAGAGCGGTACTGACTCCCGGTCTTGCAATGGTCCAGGTACGGCCATCAAAGTCGGTCAGTACCGGGCCGCGCCAGTAAAGCGCATCCTGTGCAGGGGGCGCGCTGTTGAAGCGAACCCGGAACGCGATCGCGTCGGACAGCGCAAGCTTGCTGATTGATCCCGGAACCATGGAGTCGGAAAGGCCGCTGATGGCTCTACCGCTGTCCTGAGGCAGGCCCCAGAGAGGACCAGCGATGCGCGGGAACAACACGAAAAATATCAGCATGAAAGGTATCGCCTGCGCGACCATCACACCAGCCAACCTGAGCGACGCAGCGGGTTTTGCCTGGGCTCTGTTCAGTGCTACCAACGTTGCTGTCAGCAACACAACTGTCAGGATGGAAATAACGGCGACAGGAATGCTCTGGCTGTAAAAAAACTGCGAGAGCACCAGAAAATAGCCAAGAAACACGACGGCATAGGCATCGCGATGTGTCTTGGTTTCAAAAAGTTTCAAGGCAAGGAATAGCGCGAGCAATGCGACCCCCGCATCCTTTCCGAGCAAGGTGCGGTAGTGAAAGCCGACGCCAATGCTGCCGATCACCGCGATCAGATTGACGAACCAGGCTGGGGGCAGGGGCGTTTTTCGCCAAAGCAGAAAAGCCCGCGATAGCAACGCGAGGGTCGACAAGGCTGACAACCACCAGGGCAGCCAAGGTGTCAAGGGCGCGAAGCCCCCCGTCGCTGCGGCGCAAAGCCAGAACACTTGCTGTTGGTTGAGCGACGCCGATGCCCGTGCCATGAATTACCGCCCGAACAACGCCAGCGCCTGGAGGCAGGCGTGACGATGAGATTCCCCCGTGCCGGGCATGATCACCTCGGCCGGGAGTCGAAGACCCCAAGTGAGCCGTGCGGCATCGGCCTCACATACCCACCGTGCCATGACGGAAAGTTTCATTTCGTTGTCGAGTCCCGTTGGCAGTTGTTCCCAGTCAAGCCAGAGGGATTGCGTATTTTCGCCACTGAACAACTTGGTCAGCAATTCATCACTGTGTTGTCTGGCCACGGCTTTCCAGGCCACATGGCGTGGTGAGTCACTGGGATGATGATCGCGTAAGCCGGCAAAGTCATCGCTCCCGCGCCCCAGTTGCACATTACCCTTCTGGTCTCCGTCACCCGTTGGCAAAGGAGGTGCGTTGAGCGCCGGACGTGGATAAACCAGGCACTGCTGCTTCGGTTGCGCATAAGCCCAGGCGCGGATCAACCCCAACGGGTAGCGGGTTTCGATGGTCACGCGGGGCAGTTCCAGCCAACCTCTTTTCAAAGCTCTCAGCGGTAGCAACGCTTCGATACGATCGGCAGGTGGCACCTCCAGCACAATCCAGTCTCCGCCATCAGCGCACATGCGCAGGGCAGGGCGCTCCGCTTTTCTATTGTTCTGAATCACCAGGCCGAAATGTGCAACTTCACCCGCAAAGACGGCAGAACATCGTCCCGGGGTGATGCTGATGAATGCCAGATTGCGAAAGGTATTCAGGATTGCCGATATACCCAGTCCGCCAAGAAGGAAGGTCAGCACATGGCCGAGACTAAGGCTGTAGTTCATCGAGCCAATCAACATGACCCCAAGCGATGCTGCATAACCGAGCCCGGCCCGCGACGGCAGCACGTATACACGACGTTGGGTCAGTACGACCGGCGATGCCTCGGGCGCACGGCCGCGCAGTGCCCATTGATAGAACCGCCGTTTCAGCCCGGGGCCAAACTGGGCAAGTTGCATGGTGCTAGGGGATCGCGACCGACTCAACGAGCTGCCGCAGCGCGATTGTCATATCGCCGCCAACGGCAAGTTTCAGGCGGTGACCGGCCACTGACGGCAATATTGCCTGAATATCCTCCGGCAGAAGGTGATCACGCCCTTCAATCATGGCCCAGGCTCGCGCGCTTGCCATCATGCCGAGTGCAGCACGTGGCGACAATCCGGCATCAAACTCGGGCGCGTGGCGGGTATGCTCGACGAGCGCCTGAACGTAGTCTATCAGCGCCGGAGCGGCATGAACGTGCATTGCTTTCTGCTGGAGTTCCAAAACCGCCTGGGCGGAAAGCAATGGCTGCAGGGCAGAAATCATCTCGCGACGATCGGCACCGGAAAGCAGCTCGCGCTCGGCGGCGCGGTCCGGATAACCGATGGCGATCCGCATCAGGAAACGGTCCAGCTGAGATTCCGGTAGCGGAAAAGTGCCGATTTGATGGGCCGGATTTTGCGTCGCGATGACAAAAAATGGCTCTGGCAGTGGCCTTGTCTTGCCTTCGGCGGTGACCTGCCGTTCCTCCATGGCTTCCAGCAACGCGCTCTGGGCTTTGGGGGTGGCGCGGTTAACTTCGTCCGCAAGAATCACGCTGCTGAAGACCGGCCCCGGATGGAAACGGAAATTGCCGCTGTCTCGGTCGAATACGGAAACCCCCAGGATATCTGCCGGCAGAAGATCGCTGGTGAATTGGATTCGCTGAAAATCAAGACCGAGCAGCTTGGCGAGCAAGTGGGCGAGGGTGGTTTTTCCCACCCCTGGGACGTCTTCAATCAGCAAATGACCACGTGCCAGCAAGCATGCCAGCGCCATGCGGATTTCGCGCTCCTTGCCAAGAATGATGTGGTTGGCCGTTTGCAGAACATCATCAATACTTGGGCTACCGCTGCGTGTCTTGGGAGTGAGCATGAAAGTAGGTTTTTGTTGGCTGCAATGCGTTGTAATGGATTGTAAGTCATCTGTTCGCCGAGCCTCGCCAGACGAAGCGGATCAGTTAGAATCGTCGCTCCCTTGTAACAAGCACCTGACTCCGTCCCCAGATGATTACCGGTTCTCTTCCCGCCCTCGTTACTCCCATGCATGACGACGGCAGTCTTGATCTGCCGCGCCTGAAATCCTTGCTTGATTGGCATATTGCCGAAGGCTCCGATGGCGTGGTGGTGGTTGGGACCACCGGCGAATCACCTACAGTCAATGTGGACGAACATTGCCTGCTGATCAAAACCACGGTCGAGCATGTCGCAGGAAGAATCCCGGTCATTGCCGGCACCGGCGCCAATTCAACAAAAGAGGCGATCGAATTGGCAGAGTTTGCCCGCAAGGCCGGTGCAGATGGCCATCTCTCTGTGGTGCCTTACTACAACAAGCCGACGCAGGAAGGACTCTATCAGCACTTCAAGTCAATTGCCGAGGCGGTTGACCTGCCCTTGATCCTTTACAACGTGCCGGGACGCACAGTAGCTGATTTGGCCAACGACACCGCCATTCGTCTCGCGGCATTGCCGCGCATTATTGGTATCAAGGATGCGACCGGCAACATCGAGCGCGGTACCGACCTGATTGTTCGTGCTCCAAAAGGCTTTGCCGTATACAGCGGTGACGACGCATCCGCTTTGGCATTGACGCTGCTTGGTGGGCAGGGCACGATTTCGGTGACAGCCAACGTGGCACCTCGCCTGATGCACCAGATGTTTGCTGCGGCGTTGAAAGGTGAAGCGGTACTGGCTCGCGGCATAAATGCGCAGCTTCTGGCGCTGCACCGGGATCTTTTTGTTGAGGCCAACCCTATCCCCGTGAAATGGGCGGTACAGCAAATGGGCCTGATCGGCGCCGGCATACGGCTGCCCATGACGCCGCTATCATCTGGTTTCCATGATCGCGTTCGCGCGGCAATGCGTATTGCCGGCATAAATGTTTGAATTTTTTTACGGAAGACCCCAATGAAGAAGCTGACCTTGTTTCCTTTGCTGTTCACCATGCTTCTGGCTGGTTGCGGCGCCGGTAAATTTTTCGAATCCAAAAAGGTTGATTACAAGTCGGCGGGGGTCGTGCCCACTCTGGAGCTGCCGCCTGACCTCACTGCGCCGGGGCAGGACGAAACTACGTCATTGCCCGGCGGCAGCGAAACCTTCTCAAAGTACATAAGACAACGCAGTGGGTTGGCAGGGGCGGGCTCTGATCCTGTGGTCCTGCCCAATGTCGGCAAAATCAAAGTCGAACGTTCCGGCAATCAACGCTGGCTGGTCGTCCCGGGAACCGCCCAGAAGCTCTGGCCGCTGGTCAAGACATTCTGGCAGGAGAACGGTTTCATAATCAATATTGATCAGGCCGAAACCGGTGTGATGGAGACGGACTGGGCCGAAGATCGTGCCAAGATTCCCGACAGCTTCATTCGTAGCGCCATCGGCGCCGTTTTTGATGACGCCTATTCGACCGCCGAGCGCGACAAGTTCCGGACCCGACTGGAACCCGGCGCCGAAGCAGGCACGGTCGAGATATACATCAGCCACCGTGGCATGTACGAAACCTATATCAACGAGGGGAAAGATCAAACCCGCTGGCAGCCGCGTCCTGCTGACCCAGAGCTCGAGGCAGCAATGCTGCGCAAGTTGATGGTCAAGCTCGGTACTGATGAGACCACCGCAACGGCAGCCGTTGCAGCTGAACCAAAGCTGGATCGGGCCAAGATCGCAAAAACTCCGGATGGAAGCAACGCGCTGGAAATCGCCGAATCCTTTGACCGTGCCTGGCGTCGTGTTGGCCTCGCGCTGGATCGTGTCGGATTTACCGTCGAAGATCGTGACCGTTCTCAAGGCTTGTATTTCGTTCGCTATGTTGACCCGGGTGTAGATATTCCCGCCAAGCCCGGCGAAGAAAGCTGGACTTCCAAGCTGGCTTTCTGGCGTAGCGCTGAAGCTAAAACCAAAGTCGTGAACCAGTCCAAGTATCGTGTACAGGTAAAGGCAACCGGCGGTACCTCACAAGTTCAGGTGCTATCAGCTGAGGGTGGTGCCGACAAATCGGATACGTCCAAGAAGATTCTGAGCATTCTGCTGGAGCAGCTCAAGTAAGGTAAGTTTGCAACGGCTGTAAGTTCAAAAAAAAGCCCGGTTCGCCGGGCTTTTTTGTTGGGTACGATCAGTGAGATCCCCGGCGTCGTGATTCATTGCCTAGAGCCTTCACCCGTATCTTTTAGCCAAAAAAGCAGTGGTACACATCGGCGTCTACCACTTGCAGAAACCCTTCGATAGAAGACGCCGTGGGATTTGGCTCGTATCCATGCCATTTCAGATCCTGCCTGCGCCAGTAGATCTTCCAGGTTCCCTGCCTCTTCACGTAAGTGGCTTTGGCGTAGGGGTACTTGTGAATTTTGGAGGGGTCGTCCCACTGAGGACGAATGTGAGCCGGTGGCCGACGCATAGTTAGAAAAGCCTCAACGGCTTTCTCAATTCGCTTTTTCTCAAGATCATGGAAGGTCATGGTCAAGCAGTATGCCAGCCTCCCCACCCCGCAATAAGCGAAAATAACAGTAAAAATGAACAACATTCCTCGCAAAGCCCTTCATGAGTGATACATTCTGCGAATAAACGCAACATAAAAGCCGCACCCCCCATCGCCCCCGCAGCCTTTGCCGGGGCATACCTTGTTACCGTCATCCCAGAATTTAAGTGACGCCTGCTATCGCTTAGCTCTGCCCGCAGGAGTCCTACCGCATGAATCGCATCTACCGTGTCATCTGGAACGAATCATTACGGGTCTGGATGGCGGTAGCGGAGATCGCCAAAGGCAAGAGCAAATCCTCACGCTCGGCCACCTCGAGCGCACGGCGCATCGCCCAAGCAGCCCTGATCAGTGCCGGCATCGCCGCCGGGCCCGTGCAAGCCGCCCCGAGTGGCGGCCAAGTCGTCTCCGGCAC
>CANJXH010000137.1 GCA_947478755.1 Betaproteobacteria bacterium
CACCGGCTCCTTGAGTGATGCGTCGATGTCGACCAGGTCGCGCACATGGTTGAGCGCGGCATCAATGCCGCCCAGCGCGGACTGCTCCTCGCCGCCCAGCAGCACAACGGCGGCGGCGGCGCCTTCGATCAGGCCGGCGGCATGGGACAGGCGCCGATGTTCCTGGTTGTCGTCCAGCCATTGCTGCGCGTCGAAGCCCAGAGTATCGAGTTCCTTCACCTGCCACTCCAGCATCTCGCGCTCGCGCGCGCTGGCCTCGGCATCGCGTTCGGCGGCTTCGCGCGTGGTGCGGATTTTCTGCCAGGCACGCCAGGCCTTTGCTACATCGCTTGCCAGCGTCGACAGGCCGGCCTGACTATCGATCAGCTGGCGCTGCGCATCGGCGCGCATCAGCGACTGGTGGGCGTGCTGTCCATGAATGTCGGCCAACCATTCGGCTGCGGCCTTGAGCTGTGTGAGCGTCGTCGCGGCGCCATTGATGTAGGCGCGCGAGCGACCCGCCGCATCCACCACGCGGCGCAGCAGGCACGAGCCGTCTGCCTCGAAATCGTTTTCGCGCAGCCATGCATCGAGCGGCGAGCCCGCCATCACATCGAATTCGGCGCTGACCTCGGCGCGTTCGCACCCCACCCGCACGATGCTGGCATCGGCGCGCTCGCCCAGTGCCAGCAGCAGCGCATCAATCAGAATGGATTTTCCGGCCCCGGTCTCGCCGGTCAGAACACCAAAGCCCGAATCGAAATCGAGCTCGAGCCGATCAACAATGACGAAGTCGCGAATGGTCAGATGGCGCAGCATGTTCCTATTTCTTTTCTTCCCAGATTATCCAGCGGCCGCAACGGGTGAGCGGATCCCGCACATTGCCATCCCAGGGACCGCCATTGCATTGGCCGGCTGGCTCGGTGTCGTCGAACTGTACTTGTGAACCATCGATGCTGTGCTGGCGTGCGCCGGTCCAGCGATCACAGGTGGCGCACTTCTGCGTGGTGTTGGCAAGTGAAACGCTGGCCATGGCATCGCCGGATCAGAACGACTCTACGACCCGCGCGGCACGGCGCTCCAGTGCAGCTTGTCGCGCAGCATGGAGAAGTAGCTGTAGCTGGCGGGGTGCAACAGCGTCAGGGTATACGGTGCGCGCTCAACGCGGATGGTGTCGCCCGCCGCGATCACCAGCATGCTCTGACCGTCGAAGTGAACCAGTGCTTCGTTCGGCGGCAGCAGGGTCATTTCGACCACATTGTGATCGCCGATGGTAATGGGGCGATTGGAGAGCGCGTGGGGACACAGCGGCACGATCGCAATGCCCGGTACAGAGGGATGAAGGATCGGGCCATTGGCGGAAAGTGCGTAGGCCGTGGATCCCGTCGGGGTGGCGATGATCAGGCCGTCGGCCCGCAGCACATACAGGAACTCGCCGTCGACCTTCAGTTCGAGCTCGATCATGCGGCCGATCTCGCCACGATTGAGTACCACATCGTTCAGCGCCAGCTCGGTACGCAACACCTGCCCGTTTCGCGTCACCGAGGCCTGCAGCATGAAACGCCGCTCGACCAGCAATTGCCCGGCGAGCAGCGCGTCGACACCGGGACGCATCTCGTCACGCGACAGGTCGGTCATGAACCCTACCCGACCGACATTCACGCCGACCAGGGGAACATCGTGCTCGGCCAGCCGACGCGCCGCGTCAAGCATGGTGCCGTCGCCACCGACGACAATCGCCACGTCGGCTTGCGCACCAAGATCGGGATAAGCCAATACCGCATCGGCCTGGCTACGCACTGCCTCGATGGAGGTCGCGGTGCCTTCTTCCACCAGCACCTTGATGCCTTTCTGCCGGAGATAGGCGGCGAGGGCCAAAAGCGGCTCGGAGACGTCCGCGCTGCGGAATTTGCCGATCAGGGCGACGGTGTTGACCGGCTTGTTGTAGGCCTCATTCATGCGGTCGATTAAACCATATTTTCTTTGCGCGGCATTCCGATAAAATGGACCGACATGCTCGACGCACGCGCCCAAACCCTGCTCAAAACCCTGATTGAACGATATATCGTCGAAGGTCAGCCGGTCGGCTCGCGCACGTTGTCGCGCCACTCGGGTCTTGAGCTGTCACCGGCGACGATTCGCAACGTGATGTCCGATCTCGAGGAAATGGGCTTCATCGCCAGCCCGCACACCTCGGCCGGACGCATTCCCACCCCGCTTGGCTATCGGCTTTTCGTCGATACGCTGCTGACCGTCAAACCGCTGGCGCAACGCGAAATATCGGAAATGGAAGACGTGATCCAGCCCGACCATCGCCAGCGCGTGATCAGCCAGGCGTCGCAGCTCATCTCCCAGCTGACGCATTTCGCCGGCGTGGTGATCGCGCCGCGGCGGCAGACACCGCGTATTCGCCAGATCGAATTCCTGCGCCTGTCCGAGCGCCGCATGCTGCTGATCGTGGTGACGGCCGATGGCGAGGTGCAAAACCGCATCCTGCTTACGCAACGCGACTACAGCGCCTCGGAATTGACCGAGGCCGCCAACTATCTGAACCAGAACTTCCTCGGCCTCGACCTTGACCAGATGCGCAACCGACTGCAGGAAGAGCTGCGCAAACTGAGCTCGGACCTCTCGGAACTGATGACGGCCGCCATGGATGCCGGCAAGCAGGTCGTGGCGGACAGCGGCGAGCAATACATCATCAGCGGTGAAAAGAACCTGCTTGGCGTCGACGACCTGTCGTCCAACATGGCGCGCCTGCGCCGCATGTTCGACATGTTCGAACAGCGCACCAGCCTCGCCCACCTGCTCGAGCTTTCGCACCGCGCCGCCGGCGTGCAGGTGTTCATCGGCAGCGAATCCGGCATCGACTCGCTCGACGAATGCAGCGTAGTGACCGCACCCTACTCCGCCGACGGCGAAGTGATCGGTACGGTCGGGGTTATCGGGCCAACCCGCATGGCCTACGAGCGCGTGATCCCGATTGTCGACATCACCGCTCGCCTGATGTCCTCAGCTCTGTCGCCACCGGCATGAGTCGGTATCGGCAGGAAATCGCCATCGGCAAGTCGCCTTTCGCCGACGCCATACTGCTGGTCAACCTCGGCACGCCGGATGCACCAACGGCGCCGGCACTGCGCCGCTACCTCAAGCAGTTTCTCTCGGACCCGCGCGTGGTGGAGATTCCGCGCCCGATCTGGTGGCTGATCCTGAATGGCATCATCCTTAACCTGCGCCCGGCAAAGTCTGCAAAAAAATACGAAAGCATCTGGACCGCCGACGGTTCGCCGCTGCGCTTCCATACCGAGCGTCAGGCCAAGCTGCTCAAGGGTTACCTGGGCAATGTCGGCAAGCCCCTGCTGGTCGAGTACGCTATGCGCTATGGCCGACCGAGCGTTGCCGATACGCTGGACAAGCTCAAGCTCGCTGGCGCCCGGCGCATTGTCATCGTGCCGATGTACCCGCAGTACGCGGCCTCGTCGACCGCCAGCGTGTTCGACGATGTTGCCGCCTGGGTACAGGTCACGCGCAACGTGCCTGAACTGCGTTTCGTGCGCAGCTTTCCTGACCACGCAGGCTATATCGCCGCGCTCGCTGCCAGCGTGCGCGAACACTGGCAGGCCAATGGCCGTGCCGACAAGCTGGTGATGAGTTTCCATGGCATCCCGAAGCGTTCGGTCGACCAGGGTGACCCGTACCTGCAGGAGTGCCTCACCACAGGCAAGCTGCTGGGCGCTGCGCTGGACCTGAACGCGGACGACTTCCTGATCACTTTTCAGTCACGCTTCGGCGCGGCCGAGTGGTTGCAGCCCTATACGCAGCCGACCCTCGAAAAAATCGCGCAGCAAGGCGTCAAGCGCGTTGATGTCATCTGCCCGGGCTTCGCTGCGGATTGCCTCGAAACAATCGAAGAAATCGGCATGGAGTGCCGCGAGGCGTTTCTCCATAAGGGCGGCAGCGAATTTCGTTACATCCCCTGCCTCAACGAGCGCCCGGACTGGATCGCTGCACTGGCCGAAATCGCTACGGCGCGCTGACTCGGGCTTTCTTCGCTCGGCTTTCTTGACACCTGTCTTAATTTGTCGGAAGCTCGACCTTGGTCCGCCAGAAGGTTCCGGACGTTCGTAAATCACCATTAAAAGAAGAACAGGCTGCGCAGCAGTCGCAGAGGAGCAAAACCAATGAGCAATGTCAAAAGGGTGCTGGTCACTGGTGTGACCAGCGGTGTCGGCAAGGCGCTGGCGCGTCAGTTAAAGGATCGCGGTTACTACGTGATTGCCTGCTGCCGCAATGCGGAGCAGGAAGCGGAACTCAAGTCGCAGAACCTGTGCGACACGGTGGTGTTCGTCGATCTGGGCATTGTGGAGACCGCACAGAGCGTGCCGAAACAACTGTCCGACCAGGGCATTGATGCGCTGGACGGCTTTTTGCATTGCGCGGCAATCAGCATCGCCAATCCGCTGGAGACGGTGGCACTCGACACCATGCGCCATGGCTTTGAAGTCAACGTATTCGGATTTTTCGCGCTGATGCAGGGGCTGATTCCCGCGCTGCGCAAGGCAAAGGGCCGCATGGTGATTACCGGCTCCGTCGCCGGCTTCTCGGTCTGGCCCATGCTCGGCGTCTATGGTGCTACCAAGCACGCAGTCGAAGCACTGGTGGATGGCATGCGCCGCGAGCTGTGGCCGTGGGGCATCACCGTGGCCTTGGTGCGTCCCGGCGGCATCAAGACGCGCATGCTGGAACGCCATGTGGTCGAAATGAAGGGCCGCCTTGCCGCCCTGGACGGCATCGACAAACAAAACTACGGCAAGCTCTATGTGAGCTACACCCAGGCCATGATCGAGGGATTTGAGAAGGCCAACCCGCCCGAAGTCATCGCGACAGTCGTACTCAAGGCTTTCGAGGATGCAAAGCCGAAAGCGGCCTATGGCGCGGGTGCAGACAGCATGGTACTTCGACTGATCGACCTGCTGCTGCCCGACAACGCCATGGACTGGGTCACCAGGAAGGTTTTCCCGGTTTAGCCGGCCCCATTGGATATGGACAATCGGTGCCGACTGCAACGGTACCCTATCGAGGAGCAAAGCTTTGGAAAACCAGCGTGAATGGTCCTGGCGCGACGCCGGCAACCACGGGCCCCTGATCCAGACACTGAATGCTGCGGCATCCATCACGGGCCTCGCGCACAAGCGCTTTGTTCCCGAACAGTTGTTGGAAAAGGCGATCAAGCGCGCGGGCAGTGATGACTTCGGCGACACGACCTTTCGCGAAGCGCTCGACATCCTCTGCCGCTCATACAACGTGGACCTGCAGATGACCGGTCTCGGTCAGATCGCTGGCCGCGAACTGATCACCAGCGCGTTGTCCAAGCGCCTGCAACTGATCGAATGGTGCAAAAAGCACCCCGAAGTGCTGAACGAAAAAGTGGAGCGCCCGCTGGTCATCAGCGGACTGGTTCGCTCCGGAACCACGCTCGGCTCGATGCTGCTCAATCTCGACCCGCATGGCCGCTCGCCACTGGTGTGGGAGGTCGATTTTCCGATTCCGCCTTCCATGCTCGCGACTCAGCACTCGGACCCGCGCATTGCACAGTCGCAAAAACAGCTTGATGGGTTTCACAAGCTGGTGCCGCCGATGAAGGTCCTGCATCCGCTCGAATCCTGCTACCCGCAGGAGTGTGTGGTGATGACCATGCTCGATCTGCAGAGCATCCTGTTTCAGTCGGTGTCGCTCGCGGACGAGTACATGGAGTGGTACACCTACAGCGACAAGAGCGCGGCGTATCGCCTCCATAAACAATTGCTGCAGGTCTGGCAATCGACGGTGCCAACCGATTACTGGACGCTCAAGGCGCCCAATCACATGCACGGCATCAACGAGTTCATGGCCACCTACCCGGACGCGCGCATGATCTGGAGCCATCGCGATCCGCTGATTTGCATACCTTCCATCGCCAGCCTGACCCTCGCCTTCACCCGCACCAACAACCCGAAGGTCGACCCCATCCACGCCGGGAAGAACTTCAACGAGCACTGGCTTGCTGCCATCAACAATATGATGGCCTGGGACAAGGCGCAGGAGTCGAAGGGCCGGCGTGACTGGTGCCACCACATGTACTACAACGACCTGATGCGCGACCCTGCGGCTGCCATCGGTGGTGCCTATCGGCATTTCGGCGACCAGATCGACCCGCTGCACGCGCGCAAGATCGACGCCTGGGTAGCCCAAAGGCCGAAGAACACCTTCGGCGTGCACAAGTACACGCTTGAGGAATTCGGCCTCGACGCGAAAAAGATGCGCGAGCAGTACGCCGAGTACATGGAACGCTACAACGTGCCCGTCGAATACAAGGGCTGAGCGGGGAAACAAAGACGATGGAAACACAACTGACACAAGAACTCTGGAACCAGCGTCTGGACGAGCTGCGCGATGCGGGTGGATTTCTGTCCACATCGACCCATTCTGCGGAGAGCCCTGCTCTGGCGCGGGAAGCCGTGGACTACCTGTTCATGACCCTGGCCTCGGCTTACCTCCTGATGGCGCGCAACGACCCTGATTACCCGGAGTTCAAGCCCTGGGTGGGACACCTGCTCGATTACGCGGCCCCGAATCCTGACGCGACCTATTACTACGCGACGATCAGCGGACAGGGTGTATATCGGATCGTCGGCAAGCGCAACGACATTCACTGGCTCAATTTCCTGACCGGCTACGACTTCCCCGGTTTTGTCGATACGCCGGGCAAATCGCAGACAAGCATGAGCATCGACGAACTCGACATTGCGCCCGACGGCAGCTTCGAGATCATCCTCAGTGCCGAGAGGCCTCTCGGCCATGCAGGCAACTGGATGAAGATCGAGCCGGAAGCCAACTACATCGCGGTGCGCCAGTTCGCCTACCATCCGCACGAAATGGATGCCC
>CANJXH010000138.1 GCA_947478755.1 Betaproteobacteria bacterium
ATATCTGATCAGGATGAATCCGGTACAACAACAACACCTCCGGCACATTCGTCATTTTCCATCCTGCCTCTGCAGCACGCTCCCACAGGTCGTAATCTTCGGCTTTTTCCCATGCCTTGTCATAATGCAAGCGCTTTACCAGAGCGGCACGCATCATCACTGTCGGATGCGCAAACGGCGAGCAGAACAACAGTTCCATCTTGATAGCAGCATCGGTTTTGTGCAGCTTGACGACTCGCCTGTCAGACGTTCCGAACCGCTGTACCCAGCTCCCCGCCATGTCCGCACCGGTTTGTTCCAGCCATTCCAGTTGACGCTCAAACCGATGAGGCAAGGCAATGTCGTCTTGGTCCATGCGTGCAATCCATGTACCGCGAGCCATACTCAATCCATCATTGAGCGTGGTCGCCAGCCCGCGATTTTCGCGCGACACGACACGCACCCTCGGATCTTTTGCTGCATATTCGTCAAGAATCATCCGCGAGCCATCTGTCGACCCGTCATCGATCATGATCAGTTCAAAGTGTGCACAGGTCTGGGCAAGTACCGAGTCGACTGCCTCAACCAGATATTCCGATCCGTTGTAGACCGGCAGTACAACTGAAATGAGCGGCGGGCGCACATCTCCTGCCGTGCGATCTGGGTGGCTATTCATTCGGCAAATGCCCGAGCCACTCTCGTGTAAGACGCAAACCTTCGTCAAACTCTACGCTGGGACGCCATCCCGTATGTTCGTGCAACTTTGACGAGTCCAGAATGTTTGCCTTTACATCGAAAGGCCGCTCCGGCAAATGTTCTACTTGAACACTGCCACCGATCTCCTGCAACAGCGGCTTCATGGCCTGAATGACATCGAGGTTGGAGCGACCCGTTCCTGAACCGATATTGTAGGTCTCCGACAGACGGCCCTTTTCCAGGGCAGCGAGTATCCCCGATGCCAAGTCACTGACGTAAATGTAGTCACGCACCGTACCGGATTGGCCAAAAATCCGGATGGGCTGCCCGCGCATGGCCGAGGCCATAGCTGTCGACACAAACCCCTGGCCTATGAAGGGCCGCTGCCCCACGCCATAGGCATTGGCTGGACGCACGCATATGTATTTCAGGCCATGTGTCGCGGCATAGAGGTAGGCATAGTTCTCCAGCGTCAGCTTGGTCACACCATACGGTGAAATGGGTTTGGTGGGATGATCTTCGCAAATGGGAAGCGTCGCCGACTGACCATAGACCGTTCCGCCTGACGAAACCAGCAGCAGCCTTCTCCCTCTTGCGGCTACCTCGGAAAACAACTCTTCAGTTGGCGGCAGGTTTTGCAACAAGTCCGCCAGCGGATTTTCGAAGGAGGTATTCGGTACTGTCGCGTAGGCAAGATGAATGACCTCGTGATGGCTGTCCAGGAGCATTCGGGTCAGATCAAGCTGCGCAAAGTCACCCCTGACATACCTGACGCCATGGGGCAACGCATACTCAGGGGTTTCACGCCGACCCAGTACCGTTACGCCCCTGCCGCTGGCAAGCAATTGGGGAATGAGGTGCGACCCGACAAATCCGGCACCGCCAATAACAAGTATCTTGGTTGTCATCACCAAACCGTTGCCACCGTATAAAAAAATCGTTTGAAAAGCTTCCAGTTCTGGAGCGATCCGACGCCTGCAATAACCAGCCCAAGGAGCCTTAGCTTGATTGCCTGCACCGATTTTGGGGCAACATGCTGGCTAGTCAGCATCTTGATCTGTGCAACCATGATTGAAACATAGGTCGAAGAGGTGAAGGCTTGATAGGCTGCGCTAGTGATGAAGCTTTTGGCTGCATCAAGATAGCGTTGGTACTCTGCTTCCGGCATGTTGGCCAAAAAGGCATAGAGCTGCGCATAATCGTCGAATTGCTTGGCATCGACAAAGCATGCCTTCGGTATGTAGTCTTCGATATTCGGTGCGCCCAGATAGATGGGCACCGTACCGGCATCAAAACAATCAAATATCTTTTCGGTAATCAGGCCCGGTAGCCCCTTCACGTTCTCGTAGGCAAGCGAAAACCTGTAGCCTTGCAAAACCTCTCTTTTGCTCGCGCATTTGCCGCGATAGGCAGATTCGAGAATATCCGATCCAGTGTTTTCCCAGCCGATGCCATATAGATCCATGCCGAGCGGTTGCTGTGCAAAAAACTCTACCGCTCGTACGCGCTCGACAAAAAGCAGGTTCTCACCCAGCGAAGGCTTGTTGGCAAAAATGGCACAAATCAGCTTCTTGCCTGCGAACGACAGGCAAGGGATGTTCTCGGCGTGAATAATCGGCTGACCAATATTGCACTTGACAACATGCGGCACTTTGCCGGCAACCAGATCGTTCCAGGTAAGCACGCAGTCCACTGGCAACCTTGCAAGGCTCTGATGATCATGAAGCGGCGCAACGAACGACGGCTCATTGGCCACATAGATCAGTCGTACCTGCGGATTCGCCTTGACTATCCTCAGTACGGCATCCAGTTCGTTAAGCACATCATGAAAAATCAGCACGTCGATCACAGATGGGTCAAGCATGTCTGCTGTGCGACAGACATGGCCCTCTGCTGACAGGGCCTCTCGCAGCAAACGAAATCGTTCCAGCACGTTGTCCCGACTTGTAGCCGGATCGAACAAGCGATCACCTTTCGAGCCGCCACCAGCAATCAGGGCAATCGTGCTCATAACGTCCAGCCATGCTCAGCCAGCTTGAGCCCATAACGGCTCACCAGCATCTGATTGCTGCTGGCGAATGTGTCCCTGAATGAGTCCCGTACCGACTGCGACACCACGATCTTTTTGCCGAAACGGATTGACTCGCACCATTCGGCAATTTTCAGGTTAAGCGCAATATTGACCGAATACAGCAAAAAGGCGCGAGGGCTGCGATCAACCGACGCCCACGGGAACTGCAACTGCGCGCTTTCCAGCAGACGCTGCTGCTGTCGGGCCGGGAGCAGACATGCCACCAGTCTGGCGAGCGGCAGAAAATTTGCACTGGGATTGGTCTGTGTCCGGACCAGGCGATTCAGCAGTCGCTGGCAGGCGGCACCTGCCGTCGTCAGGCTGGGATTGGTCAACCCCTGTTCGTCCGGTACGAATTCGACGTCATCACAACCGATGTGCGTGAGAATATCCTTGAGAAATCGCCTTTTGTCGGTACGCAACTCTTCGAACAACTTGACTGACACATTTTCAGCGCCAAACGTATCCCTGTACATGCTGATCAATTTTTCATACTGCAAGCGGCTGGCCAGATGACTCGACACAATGGGGTCAGAGACAAAGTCATGCAGCGACAAGGTGCCGCCAATCTTGACGTACTGGCTGTAGATGGATGCCATCATGGAAAACTGTTCGCGTATCACCACCACGATCCGTGTCGGGCCAAACACCTGGTACAGCCGCTGCGCAATTCGTTGCGCATGCTCTCCCGAGATGAAATCGCCCACCAGTGCTTCGCGTGAAACCACCTTTTTCCTGCCCGCACAATCAATCGCGCCCAGTTCGGTATTGAAACGGCGCGCCAGATCGGCTGCGTCAAAGTCAAGATCGCGGCTACCGACAAGCTCGTAGAAAAGTTTTGCGATGCCGGGGTTGCTTACCGGCCAATCAAGATACGCAATCTCCGGGTGCCGCAAGAAAACCTTTTGCTGAAGCCATGAAGAGCCCGTCTTGTAGTCGCCAATATGGATGGCATCTATTTCCACCGTTTCGTCCGGTCTGGTTGTCGAACGCATGTCTGCTGGTGTGCTCACAGGCGAATCCATCCTTCCGGCAGCACATCAACCACATCGGCGTTGGAAAACCAGCGCTTCGGCGCCACCACGATTTTCCCCGCCTTGTCGTTCAGCCACGCCCCCCACCAGCTGAACGAACTGTTGGCAATGACATGGTGGCGGCACGTGCTCATCAGGCGCATATCTTCGTAGCTGGACGAACCCCTGTTATGGTCAACCAGTGTGTGCGGATACGGCATCGGCAAATTCCCGGCAACCCAGTTGACATCATCCGAAAAGACATAGAAATGCGGATTCTTCACGCGCCCGGCTACCAAGGCCATCGCGTCCTGATAGTAGGCAAGTGAACAACTGCCATGTATCGCATTGACTGCAGCGTTGTGGACATAGTCGCCGCGACGTATGTGCAGACTCACCGAATCAACGCCGGGCATATTGATCGCCGCCGCCAGGGCAACGTTGGGCTCAGATGGTAGAAGGCAAAACCTAAAGTCGCTTCGTATTGTGTCTGCAACATTGTGAAAATACTTCTCGCTCTGCCAGTAACCACTGAGAAATACGTTATCCGATACCTGCAAAAACTCGGGCTTGAAGCCGAAGCCTTGCTCGGCGATGTAGCTTTTACAAATCAATGCCCCGGCACCTGCGCGCCTGAGCAGACCACGCGTAAAGCGACTGTATTGCCAGCCAAGCACGGAACGGACATCCGCCGTCGTCGCGATTTGTACGGGAATGCCGAATACCCGCCCCAATTCGACACCGTTATGAATCTGCAAGGTGTGATTCGTGATATCGATCCGCAACCCAACGCCGAGCCGAAGCGCCGTGCTACGACCGAAGGCGTATTGGAACATCTGGTTCCCCAAGCCACCAGTAAGCTGCAAGATGATCATCTTTCTGCAATCTCGGAGATCGCAATGGGACTTTTGTCAGCCATCAACGCAGTTCCCAGCTTTCCCAAACAAATTCATAGTTCCACATTTCGCGATGCGTTCTGGACAACGACTCACGAATTTTCGAACGACTTTGTTTGGCCCCGTCAACAAAATTGTGGAATTGCACTTGAAGAAAGCCAACTCGCTTGATAAATCCTGAATCAATCATCGCTGGTAGAAGATCAAACTCACCACCTTCGATATTAATTTTGATCAGATCAATTTTGTCGACGCCCAGAGTGGAGACCGTTTCTGCAAATGAACGCACCTCTGCCTTTTGTGTTGCAGAACCTGTATCACTCTTTTTAAAGCTCGACTCATCGTTGTTCAGGTTAATTGCCAGCCAGCCGGAGCTTGACGACAACCCGTAATTCAGACAAACAATTGAAGGGTTGTCTTTAAAGCGAGCTACACACGCCTCGTAAAAGGTAGGTACAGGCTCAAAAAGATAGACGCTACAACCATATTTCGAATGAATGGCTTCGGAAAAATCACCGAGGTAACCACCAACATCAAAGACAATGCTTGACTGATCAAGTGGGTACGCAAGTCTGAGTTTTTCGTCCCCTCGATCAGCAAACCACTTTTCGACGCTAATCAAGAATGGGTCTCTCAAACAATAAAGATTAAATAGATAACCCAGCTTCTTAACTATTCGCGAAAAATAATTCACAACAATTCCTTTGGCCAAACAGCCTTTGTAAGTTCGATCAATGCTGGTTTGTAGTTAGGGCTTAGCGCATTCAACATTCAAGCTGATAAGCAAGCCGTTTTCTTTATCCATATGTGGGATATACGCCTGAGAGTAGTCATCTATGTCGGCATGTTCTGTATCACGCCAGTCATAGCGGGATACATTGCCAAATCCGGCGTTCTGCAGTGATTTGGATAGCGAATCGAAGTCAAATACGTTGTAGTGAATGTTGTACAGGTAGTCCTGTCGGCCGAACAATGCGCCGATGACACGATCGATGTTACGTTCCTTGAGGTACACCTCGCAGAGTTTGGCGAAATCCGGGACGGAAATCCGCAATACACCGCCGGGTTTCAGCACCCGAAACCACTCCCGAAGCACCCGGTCGACATCGCGACGCTTGAAATGCTCCAGCACATGGCAGTTGTAAATCAATTCGATGCTGTCATCCGGTATGAAGGACAGATTGTCTATCGAAGCAACGTGGTCTATGTGCGGATAGTCGATCGCGTCAATATGCACGAAGCCCGGAATATGTCGCTTGCCGCAACCCAAATGTAACTTCATATCATCTCCAAAATAGTATCGATGCCAAATCAAACTTAGGGCTTGTGATCTTTGTGCTGCTTGCCAATTTCCCGCCTTTTTTCACGTGTCGCCAGTTTCCTTATTTCGCGTGCTGGCACGCCGCCCACCATGCAGTCAGGCGGCACATCTGCCGTCACCACCGCACCTGCGGCGACAATCGCTCCGTCGTGGATGGTAACGCCCGGAAGGATGATTGCGGAGGTACCAATCCAGACGTCTGCCCCAATCGTGACTGACCGGTTGATGCCCACGATCGAAACAGGCAGCGCATCCGGGTCATGGGTTGCCGTCACAATCCGCGTGCCTGCCGCAATGGCGCAACGATCGCCGATGGTGATGGCGCCATAGGTCGATGCCCCAAGGTTCACTCCCGGCGCTATCGAAACATTGTTACCGATGAATATTTTATTCGGAAATGAAATTGTCACTCCTGGGTTCAACGGGCTTCCGCTGCCAAGGTGCCCCAATGAATTTTTGAGATGGATGGCTTCCATCCTGCGCAGCAACCTCGCGGGTAGCGAAAACAGATAGAACAGAAATTTCATTGCAGATGCTCCTTGGCGAGCGTTTTGAATATGGACCAGTTGGGAAGCGTGCAAAGCATTGCAGCGCCAAACACTACCGCCCCCGCCAGCAATGCAAACCCGAACCACGAGGCCGGGTTGATTTTTTCTGCATAAGCTCCAGCCAAGGCAAAAGCAATCATCGCCACAGCAACAGCCTTGGCCAAAACCCGTTTGCCAATTGACAACTGGATATGCTGTGACAGCTTGATGAGAATGGCGATGACCGACAGCCCGCCACCAATCAGCAGTGCAAGCGGCATTCCAATGATGCCAAGCTGATTCAGCAGCGCAGCGGCGAGAAGCGTTTTCCCGATGCCCTCCAAC
>CANJXH010000139.1 GCA_947478755.1 Betaproteobacteria bacterium
AACACCGTACCCAACCCAACGTTGTGCGCACCGAGGATGTCCTGCTCAAGGGAATCGCCGACGAACACGACTTCTTCAGGCTTCAATCCGGCTTTCTTCAGCGCGATATCAAAAAACTGGCGATCCGGCTTGCAGGACTTTGCGGCTTCGGAGCTGGTCCAGTCCGTCAGCCAGCGATGCAGTTCGCCACGCTCGACGAGCGGTTGCAGGTGGTTCTCGTCGGCATTGGAAACGGCGGAAAGGTAAAGCCCCATGGCCTTGAGTCTGTCCAGCGTATCGTGGCAGTCAGGCTGCAACTGCATGCCGCCCACCAGCTTTTCACGCTGCCGTTGCTCGAACCACTCGAAGTGTTCGTGCAGATGCTGCTTGTCGATGCTGGCGATGAAGTTGAGAAAAATCGCCTTGAAGTAGTCATAGAACAGGTAGGCTGGCTTGGTGGCGAATTCCTTGTCTGCCGCCTTGTTGGCCACCTGAAAAAGTCGTGCGACTTCATTCAGGTCATGATCCAGCGCCAGCCTTTCCTTCAGTTCCTGAAGCAGCACCATCATGGTCGGCTGCATGGTCTTGTAGCTGTAGAGCGTTCCGCCCACGTCGAAAAACACACCTTTGATCAATTGATATTCCTCCGTTGATTTTTCTGATTCATGTCGTCTGCAACTCGGTCTGGCAACTACCGACCAAAACTTTCCACAATGCCCGGCAGTTCGCTGAGTCGCGAAATACGGAAATCAGGATCGGGCACTTTCTTGCCAACCTGCATCGGCGCGGGTGTGTCGTCTTCGGCAATCAGCACTGTCTTCATGCCGGCAATGTGGGCACCAAGAATATCCTGCTCCATCGAATCACCGACAAACAGGATCTCCTCAGGTCTGAGGCCTGACTTATCCAGCACGATGTCAAAAAAACGCTGATCGGGCTTGCACGACTGCGCGGCCTCGGAACTTGTCCAGTGGTCCAGCCAGCGATGGAACTCGGCACGCTCGATCAATGGATCAAGCATGTCGTCATCAATGTTCGAGACGATCGACAGGTACAACCCCATGTCCTTGAGCCGGGTCAGCGTATCGTGGCAATCGGACTTGAGCGTCAAGGCTTCGAGCAGCGCCGTGTGCTGAAACTGTCGATACCACTCTTGATGTTCATCCAGATGCTGCAGTTCCATCCGTGCGAGGAAGTTGGCGAATACCGCAGCGAAATATTCGCGCGCGAGAAAAAACGCCTTTTCGGCAAACTCGTGCTCGATCTGCTTGTTCGCCAGCACGAACTGCCGGGTGATTTCTTCGGCATCGTGCTCCAGCTTGAGCTTTTCGCAGATACCGTCAACCGTGAGCTTCAACATTTCGGCCGGATGACGGTAGCTGAACAGCGTGCCGCCCAGATCGAAAAAAACGCCCTTGATCATCTGACTTTCCTCCTCATGTTTTTATAGTCCCGAGGAACGCTTCCCCCGGCTTTTTTACCTACTCTACTGTTACCGACTTTGCCAAATTGCGCGGCTTGTCAACATCCGTGCCCTTGACGAGGGCGACATGATAGGCCAGCAACTGCAAGGGCACGACATGAAGGATAGGTGACAGCAGGCCGTAGTGTTCGGGCAGGCGCAGCACGTGCAGGCCATCCGATTCCTCAACGGCCGAATCGGCATCGGCAAACACATACAGCTCGCCGCCACGAGCCTTCACTTCCTGCAGGTTCGACTTCAGCTTTTCCAGCAGTGCATCATTTGGCGCGATCGAAATGACGGGCATGTCCTTGTCGACCAGGGCCAGCGGGCCGTGCTTCAGCTCGCCTGCGGGATACGCTTCGGCGTGGATGTACGATATTTCCTTAAGCTTCAAGGCGCCTTCCAATGCAATCGGATAGTGATGACCACGCCCTAGAAACAAGGCATGGTGCTTGTCGGCGAATTGCGTCGACCATTGCCGTATCTGCGGTTCGAGCTGCAACACCTTTTGCACTGCGACGGGCAAATGTCGCAAGGCCGTGAGATGTCTGGTCTCGTCTGCCGAGGCGAGTCTGTCCTTCTGCTTCGCCAGTGCCAGAGCCAACAAGGCCAGTGCAGCGAGCTGGGTGGTAAAGGCCTTGGTGGAGGCCACACCAATTTCCGGCCCTGCGCGGGTAAGAAACTTGAGCGTCGACTCGCGGATCAAGGCTGATTCCGGCACATTGCAGATCGCCAGTGTTTTTGTCTGTCCCAGCGACTTGGCATGCTTGACGGCCGCCAGTGTGTCGGCGGTCTCGCCGGACTGGGAGATGGCCACGACCAACGTATCGGCATTTGGCACCGAATCGCGATATCGATATTCGCTGGCCACTTCGATGCTGCAGGGCAGCTTCGCCACCTGTTCGATCCAGTAGCGCGCAACCATGCCGGCGTGATAGCTGGTGCCACAGGCGAGAATAAGCACCGAATTGCATTGAGTAAAAACTTCCGCCGCACTGGCACCAAAAATATTGGGGGCAATGGCTTGTGCGGCGCCGATCATTTCGAGCGTGTTGCCCAGCGCCTGCGGCTGCTCGAAAATCTCCTTCTGCATGTAATGCTGGTATTTGCCAAGCTCCACCGCATCTGCCGATAGCGTGCTCTCGAAGGCCGGACGTGAAACCGTCGTACCGTCAGTACGCGTGATGCGATGCCCGGCGAGGGTAAGCTCCGCGACATCGCCATCCTCCAGATAGACCACCGTGCGCGTCACCTGCAACAGGGCTGATGTGTCGGAAGCGGCATAAGCTCCCTTGTCGGTAACGCCCAGCAACAGCGGGGCACCATGGCGGGCGACCACGATACGCTCCTCGCCTTCGCGAAGAACGGCAATGGCGTAGGCGCCTATCAATTGCGAGATGGCCACGCGGGATGCTTCGAAGAGATCTGGCGTCGTCTTCAGTGTTTCCTCGATCAGATGGGCGATGGCCTCGGTGTCGGTATCGGACGTGAACACGTACCCTTTGGCCACCAGCTTCTGTTTGATCTCGGCAAAGTTTTCGATGATGCCGTTGTGAACAACCGCGATACCGCCGGAAATGTGCGGGTGGGCGTTGCGCTCGGAAGGGATGCCATGCGTTGCCCAGCGTGTATGGGCAATCCCCATCAGCGCCGACACACCTTCGGCCTGGGCGGCCAGTTCGGCAACCCGCCCTACGCTGCGCAGGCGCTGCAACGAGGGATTGAGCACCGCCAGGCCGGCGGAGTCATAGCCGCGGTATTCGAGTTTCTTGAGCCCTTCGATCAGGACCGGGACAACGTTGCTGGACGAAATGGCTGCGACGATACCGCACATGGCTGGGAGCGAAGGTCGTGGAATCAGTCTCCGATTATAACGAGGCAGGGATGACTACCAGATGGCATTGGGCAGTACTTTTCTTGCGTTGGCACCGGTTGCTTCAATAACTTCCTGCACGGAAATGTCGCGCAATATTGCCAATTCCTGCGCGATCCTCGGCAGCTCGACAGGTTCGTTGCGCCCCTGGCCGACCCATACCGGCGGGATATCAGGCGCGTCTGTTTCCAGCACAATGGACGCCAACGGCAAGGTCGCCGCCAGCTCCCTGATGCGATTCGCCCGTGGCCAGGTCATGGCGCCGCCGAAGCCGAGCTTGAAGTCCAGCTTGATGAACTCTACCGCCTGCTGCCGGCTACCGTTGAAGGCGTGCGCAATGCCGCCAACGACACGCATTCGGCGCAATTGCTTGAGGACAGGGTCTATGGCGCGACGGACATGCAGCAGGACCGGCAGATCCAGCTCTCTCGCCAGCTTGAGCTGTTCGACGAAAAATAACTCCTGGCGCGCATCGTCGCGCTCAGCGACAAAACGATCCAGCCCGATTTCGCCAACGGCAACGGGCTTCCCGCTTACCAGCATCTGTTTCAGGATATCCAGATCGCCGGGCTCGGCCCGATCGACGTACATGGGATGGATGCCATAGGCCGCACGACACTCCGGATATTCGCGGCACAACCCGGCAATGCTGTCGAAGTTGATACGGCCAATCGTGGGGATGACGATGCCTGAAACACCCGCCGCGCGATAGCGCTCCACGAGCTGGCTGCGGTCGGGGTCGAATTCGGCAGCGTCGAGGTGGCAGTGCGTATCGATCAGCACGGAACGCTATTCGACTTCGTCAATCCACGCGAGCTGAATGGCTTCGAGAATTTTCTCGCCGCAATGTTTTTCGTTATCCTCAAAACCGGGCAGCCCCATCACCCAGCGCATCAGATCGACGAAGTTGATCTTTGTCGGGTCAACCTCGGGATGGGTCTCGGCAAGCTCGATGGCGATGTCGAGGGTATCGGTCCATTTCATTTTTTTCTCCACTGAGCAAGGCGCCCTCAATATTTTGAGCGGGCAAAACCCGCGAACTGGTAATTGTCCCCGCCCTCGGGGCGGGGGTCAGGGGTGGGTTCACTGTTGCCAAGGGTCAAGGAAGGGGGGCAGATTATTTCTTCCCCCCTTCCTTGACCTGATTGATGGTGTATTTGGGGATTTCAATCACCAGCGGCGTGTCCTTGACCATGACCTGACAGGACAAGCGCGAATTCGGTTCAAGGCCCCAGGCCTTGTCGAGCAAGTCGTCCTCATCCTCGTCCGACGGGGCAAGTGACTGGAAACCTTCGCGCACGACGACATGGCAGGTGGTACAGGCCAGTGACATTTCACAGGCATGCTCAATCTCGATGTCGTTTTGCAGCAACGCATAGCAAAGCGATTGATCCGGCGGCACGTCGATCACGGCACCATCGGGACATATCTGCGGATGCGGCAACACAATTACCTGGGTCATTCAATTTCCTCAATCGTCTTTCCGGCCAGCGCGCGACGCACGCCTTGATTCATGCGACGCGCAGCGAACTTCTCGGTGGCGGCGATCAGCCGATCCATTGCCGTTGAGAGCAGACGACTGTCATCGCCCTTCAACGCGATGCTCAGTGACTCGATGCCATCGTCAATTTCGTGACGCTCCTGTGTATCAAGCAATGCTGCATCTTCGCCCAGCGCGGCAGTCGTCGCCTCGATCAGGCGTCGCGCCTCAACCTGCTTTTCACGCAGCGCACGTGTCGTTGCATCACCGGCCGCATGGCTGATGCTTTCCTTGAGCATGCGGGCGATTTCGTCATCGCCAAGACCATAGGATGGCTTCACTTCAATCCGGGTCTCGATACCTGTCCCCATTTCGCGTGCAGCAACCGCCAGCAGGCCATCGGCATCCACCTGGAAGGTGACACGAATACGAGCGGCACCCGCCACCATTGGCGGGATGCCACGCAGTTCGAAGCGCGCCAATGAGCGGCAATCCGTCACCAACTCGCGTTCGCCCTGCAGGACATGGATCGCCATCGCGGTCTGGCCATCCTTGAAGGTAGTGAATTCCTGTGCACGCGCAATCGGAATCGTGGAGTTGCGCGGGATCAGCTTCTCGACCAGCCCACCCATGGTTTCGATGCCTAGGCTGAGCGGAATGACATCCAGCAACAACCAGTCGTCGTCCGCGCCGCGATTGCCGGCCAGCAGGTTGGCCTGGATGGCGGCGCCAAGCGCGACCACCTTGTCCGGATCAAGATTGTTGAGCGGCTCGGTTGCAAAAAAATCAGCGATCGCGCGCTGTATTTGCGGCATGCGTGTGGCACCGCCCACCATCACGACGCCATTGATCTGCTCGATCGTCAGCCCGGCATCGCGCAAGGCCTTTTTTGTCGGCTTGAGCGTCTTGTCGACCAGCGTGCGGGTGATGGACGTAAAAATTTCCGTCGTCAGTTTCAGATCGACGTATTCGCCGCTGCCCAGCTTGACGGTAATGGCGGCCTCACCGTGATAGGTGATGTATTCCTTGGCTTCGCGAGCTCTGGTCAGCAACAGGCGCGCATCCTGTGGCGAAAGCGGTGCCAGCTTGGCCTGCTCGATGATCCAGCAAAAAACACGCTGATCGAAATCATCACCGCCGAGTGACGAATCACCGCCCGTGGCCAGCACTTCGAATACACCCTTGGAGAGTTTCAGGATCGAAATGTCGAAGGTGCCACCGCCGAGGTCGTAGACGGCATAGATGCCTTCGGATCCATTGTCCAGTCCATAGGCAATCGCTGCCGCCGTCGGCTCGTTCAGCAAGCGCAATACATTGAGGCCGGCAATCTGCGCCGCATCCTTGGTTGCCTGACGCTGGGCATCATCGAAGTAGGCCGGCACGGTAATCACAGCGCCGACGAGCTCGCCACCCAATGAATCCTCTCCGCGCCTTTTCAACACCTGAAGAATGTCGGCCGACACTTCGACCGGGCTCTTGACACCATGCTCGGTGCGCAGTTTGACCATGCCTTCCGCATCGATGAAATCGTAGGGCATCGACTCGACATGGGCGATGTCCTTGCGGCCGCGGCCCATGAAACGCTTGACCGAAACGATTGTGTTTTTCGGGTCAAGCGACTGCCTTGCCTGTGCTTCGTAACCTACCTGGACCTTGCTGTCGGCGCCATAGCGCACCACGGAAGGCAGCAGCGGCCGACCCTGGCTGTCGTTGAGCACCGATGCAACACCGCTGCGAACCGCCGCAACCAGCGAGTTGGTAGTACCAAGGTCAATGCCTATCGCCAGGCGATGCTGGTGTGGTGCGGCCGACTGGCCAGGTTCCGAAATTTGCAGTAGTGCCATGTGTCAGTGTCAGGTTTCGATAGCTTCCAGCGCGTCGTCGACTTCCTGAAGCAGCTTTTCCTCGAACATTAATCTTCGCACGCGGTCTGCGGCAGCGACATAGTTTTTATCATCATCCAATACGCAGCGAAGTGACTCGTAGCGGGATTTCATTTGCAATTTCAGTTCGCCGCGCAACTCGTCAAGCACCGATT
>CANJXH010000140.1 GCA_947478755.1 Betaproteobacteria bacterium
GAAGAGTTAGCCGGCCCTTGGTGCCGCAACCACTTAAAAAACAGATCAGAAGTATGATCGACCCAATTGAAAATGCGAGTTGGCGCATGATGCTGGCTTCCGATAAATTGAAATTACTTTTGATACTAGCACGCGATGGATGAGTCACGATTCAATCAACTGGCTGACGAAATGCTGGTGCGCATCGAAGAAGCCCTCGCCGCTTGCGAGGCCGACTTTGATTTCGAGCTGAAAGCCGGTGGTGTGATTGAAATAGAGTTTTCCGATGGCGGGAAAATAATCATTAACCGACACACGGCGGCGAGAGAGATATGGATTGCCGCACGTTCCGGTGGCTTCCATTTCAAGCCTGAAAGCGATGGTTGGGTAAGTGGTCGGGATGGCTCACTATTGCAAACAGTATTGGAGCGTTGCATGAGCGAACAGGCCGGTGAGGCGATAACACTGGACTTGGGCCGTCGCTAGTTTTTCTTTTCGACCGGCTTCGGTGCTGCATCACGAATAGGGGCAGGTGCCTGCTCTTTTGGCGGTGCCGGGCTTTCGTTTTGTTCGTTGCTTGCTGGCGGCAACTGCTCGCCATAAATGAATTCGTTTACCGGCGCCTTGCTGTTCGGGTCACTCGCCGTGATGGGCGTCAGCCCTTCTGGTTGATCCATGTAACTCTCCGGGACGCCTTTCAGGGCAGTTTCCATGAAATGTATCCACATGGGCAATGCCGCGCCGCCACCCGTTTCATGATCTCCCAGTGATTTGGGTTGATCAAACCCGATCCAGGTAATGGCAACTACCGTCGGATGGTAGCCGCAGAACCATGCATCGATTGAATCGTTGGTCGTCCCCGTTTTACCCGCGATGTCATATCGTTTCAGTACTTGTGCTGCACGAGCCGCCGTTCCTCGTCGGGTGACGTCATGCATCATGCTGTCGAGGATATAGGCGTTTCTGGGGTCAATTACACGAATCGAATCGTCTCCCGCAACCGGGGGATCAAATTGCGCCAGAACCTTGCCCTTGTTGTCCAGAATTTGACGAATGATGTGTGGTTGAACGCGGTATCCACCATTGGCAAATATGGAATATGCTGCAAGCTGTTGCCACGGTGTCACCGATCCTGCCCCTAACGCCATGGTCAGGTATGGCGGATGTTTTTCCGGATCAAAACCGAATCGCGTTATGTAAGACTGTGCGAAACCGGGGCCGATTGCACGCAGCAAACGGATTGACACCATATTCTTGGATTTTGCCAGTGCAGTGCGAAGCGTAATCTGCCCTTCGTATTTGCCATCGTAATTTTTGGGTTCCCAGGCTTGGCTCCCGGTTTCATCCGCAGGAATGACGATGGGTTCATCGGGAAATACCGAGGCAGCCGTGTAACCTTTTTCAATGCCTGCGGAGTAGATGAATGGCTTGAAGCTGGACCCCGGTTGTCGCCATGCTTGGGTCACATGGTTATATTTGTTTCGGTTGAAGTCGAAACCACCCACGAGCGCGCGGACTGCCCCATCTATTGGGCTTGCAGCAACGAAGGCAGACTCAACCTCCGGCATTTGCGCGATTTGCCATTGTTTTTTCGCGTCCTTCACAAGACGGACAAGGGCGCCACGTCGCAACCGTTTGTTGGCTGGCGCCTTTTCCTCAAGCATGCGCGCGACGTATTTCAAGGGATCGCCGCTCAGGTTGGTGATGCCTTCCCCTCGAACATAGAGGCGAAGCTGATTTTGAGACGCGTTCAGTACCAAGGCAGCCTTCAGATTGTCCGAGTCGTCAACGTCCGATAGAAGTTCTTCAAGTGGTTCTTCCTGTTCGGAAGTGATTCCCTGCATATCAAGATAGGCCTCAGCTCCTCGATAGCCGTGGCGATGGTCGTAGTCGAGAACGCCTTCCCGGAGGCCGTCGTATGCCGCCTGTTGGTCGGACTTGGTGATTGTCGTGACGACTTGCAGGCCCGTGCTGTAGGCCGACTCGCTATATCGATCAACGACAATCTGCCGGGCCATCTCTGCAACGTAATCCGCATGAATGCCGTAATCGTTCGGATCGTGTTTGACATGCAGTGCTTCAGTCACTGCGCTTTTGTATTGCTCGTCCGATATGAATTTCAGTTCGTGCATGCGCCGCAAAACATAGCTTTGGCGCAACTTTGC
Organism: Betaproteobacteria bacterium; assembly: GCA_947478755.1. GTDB lineage: Bacteria > Pseudomonadota > Gammaproteobacteria > Burkholderiales > Rhodocyclaceae > Georgfuchsia. Next base: position 2,145 of record CANJXH010000140.1, read on the forward strand.
CCGCTTTGGATTTGCGACTGGGTTGTAGGCCGATGGCGCTTTTGGCAATCCTGCCAGCATGGCTGATTCTGCAATCGAAAGGTCCTTGAGAGGCTTTCCGAAATAGCTTTGTGCCGCTGCGGAGAACCCATATGCACGTTGGCCGAGATATATCTGATTGACGTATAGCTCAAGGATTTCGTCCTTTTCCAAGCTGTGTTCGATCTTGAATGCGAGGAGCGCCTCATATACCTTTCTCGTCAGCGTTTTTTCGCTTGAAAGAAAAAAGTTCCGCGCTACCTGCATGGTGATGGTGGAAGCCCCCTGCCGCTTGCCACCCCCGACGAAGTTGGAATATGCAGCCCTCAAGACGCCCAGGGTATCGATGCCTGGGTGTTGGTAAAAACGCTCATCCTCTGCCGCCAAAATGGCGTGTTTCATGATTTCCGGCACGTCACGGATGCTGACAACGCTTCGCCGTTCTTCGCCAAACTCTCCGATCAAGTACCCATCGGATGTGTAAATTCTGAGCGGTACCTTGGGCTGGTAATTAGTCAGGGCATCCAGCGAGGGCAATTGAGGATAGGCCAGGATGACAAGGATCCCGACAAGTGCTGTTGCTATCAGGATCAAACCCAGCAAAACAAGGAGGGGAGAGGCTATCCAACGCAAAGGGTTGGGTAATGTCGGGTCTGTTTTGGCTATCACCTGCGCATTATATTGGTTAAGCTTCCACGTGACTTATTGCATCAAGGCGCATCAAAATTAACTTTACAGGCTGTATGGTTGCTGCTACGATTTCAAGTGAATTGTCTTAATTCCCTGTAACCAACTATTTTCAAAGGGAAATCTCTTGCAAATTGATCTCTCGATCTTTAACCCTAGTAACCGACCGTTAATCGGATTGGATATCAGTTCGTCCTCCGTAAAGATGGTGGAGTTGTCGCGCGCCGAAAAGGGGGGGATCAAGGTCGAGCGGTATGCAATTGAGACGCTTCCTCGTGACGCCGTGGTCGACGGAAAAATCGTCAATATTGAGACCATCGCCGAAACCATCGGCAAAGCCCTGAGGCGGATGGGAGCTAACGCGAAGCTGGTGGCCATGGCGCTTCCGACGGCGGCGGTCATTACCAAAAAAATTACATTGCCGTCGAATTTGCGCGAGAGAGATATGGAAGCGCAGGTGGAGTCAGAGGCCAATCAGTACATTCCTTTTGCACTGGACGAGGTCAACCTCGATTTCCAGGTTATCGGGCCGGCGCCTTCTGGTGGGGATGAGGTCGAAGTCTTGCTCGCGGCTTCACGCAAGGAGATGGTTGAGGATCGCGTTGCCTGCGCACTCGGCGCCGGCTTGAAGGCGTGGGTCATGGATGTAGAGTCGTTCGCGGCGCAGTCGGCTTTTGAGTTGGTTGAAACACAACTCAAGGCGGGCGGTCGCGACCAATGCATAGCGTTGGTTGATATTGGCGCGAGCGTAATGAATGTCACGATGTTCCGAAACGATCAGTCAATTTACAACCGTGAGCAGGCATTTGGCGGCACCCAATTGACCATGGAGATCATGCGAGTTTATGGCATGAGCATCGAAGAGGCTGAGGCTGCCAAGCGTGCGGGGTCTCTGCCAGACAATTACGACAAGGAAATCCTGTCGCCGTTTTTGGATAATCTCGCGCAGGAAGTATCGCGCGCCCTGCAATTTTTCTTTACATCAACTCAGCATACCCAGGTCGACCATATTGTCCTTTCTGGCGGCTGCGCGACTTTGCCGGGTGTTGCCGAGGTAGTCTTTGCCCAAACTCAGGTAGATACAGTTGTTGCAAATCCGTTTGCCAAAATGACCTTGGCGTCACGAGTCAAGGAGCGTGCGTTGCTGGCCGATTCGCCTTCACTGATGATTGCTTGCGGGCTGGCGTTGAGGAGGTTTGACCAGTGAATAAAGTCAATCTCCTTCCGCATCGCGAAGAAAAGAGGAAGGCCCGCAGGCAGCAATTTTTCGCGCTTGCCGGGCTATTGGTCGTTCTTGCCGGCGTCATATGGTTCGTCGGTTTTACCGCGATTAATGGCTATATTGGTGCGCAGCAAGAAACCAATGATTATCTGGAAAAGGAAATTGGCGTCCTGAAAAAGCAGATAGACGAAATTTCCAGCCTCAAGGTTCAGACAGATGCATTGCTTGCTCGCAAACAGGTTATTGAGTCATTGCAAGGTAACAGGGCGGAAACATTGACCTTGTTTGATGAACTGATTCGTCGAGTGCCTGATGGCGTCAGGATTGTTTCGCTGACGCAGGACAATCAGAAAATCGACCTTGTTGGTGAGTCGCTGTCAGAGGCGCGTGTATCTACGCTGATCAGGGCGCTGGAAGAGTCGCCGCTGCTTGAGCGTGCGGTTCCGATTGAAATTCGCGCGACTACCGCAGCAGGGGGAAATGCGCTTTTCTCTTTTCAATTGACGGTCATGATTACGCGCCAGACAGTTGATGCTGGCGCGGGCAAAAAGGGCGGACCTTCCGCAGCTAAAGGCAAGCCATGAAGAAACCATCTTTGCCTAAATTCAAAGTTGCCGCGCCAAAAGTTGATTTCAAGCGGCTCGCAGAAGATTTCAGAACCCTTGACCCAAAAGATCCGGGGCTTTGGCCATTTGCACCAAAAGTTACTATCCTTGCCGCACTGTTTGCGGGTCTCCTGGCGGCAGCATGGTTTGTTGGCTGGAGCGGGCAATTGGATGAATTGGCTGCCAAGCGCCAAAAAGAGATCGAGTTGAAGGACGATTGGCTTGCCAAAAAGAAACAGGCGGTGAATCTTGATGAATATCGGAAGCAGCTTGCCGAGATTGACAGGTCCTTCGGCGATTTGTTGAAGCAGCTGCCGAACAAAGCCGAAATGGATGGCATGATTGTCGATATCAGTCAGGCCGCGCTGACGAGAGGCTTGAAACAGGAATTGTTCAAACCCGGGGCCGAATCGAGGCAGGAGTTTTATGCATCTGTGCCGATCAGCCTTATTTTGACGGGGAGCTATAACGAACTTGGCTCTTTCGCTGCAGATATCGCAAAACTGCCCAGAATCGTCACACTCAACAACATCAAGATTCGGCCAAAAGACAAGATGGGCAGTGTTCTGACAATGGACACGACAGCAAAAACCTATCGTTATCTTGATGATTCCGAAATGGCGGCGCAGAAAAAGCAAAAGAATGCTGCAAAAAAAGGAGCGGATAAATGACCGCCTCCGTTTATCTTTCTCGTCGGGTTTTATTCCTGCTGTGCTGCATGGGCTTCGTGGCAGGCTGCGGTGATGCTGAACATGGTGATGTTCAGGCTTGGATGCGTGAATCCTCAAAGGATCTTCAAGGCCACGTTCCGGACCTGCCGCAGATCAAGCCGCTGGATATCAAGCCGTACGAACCCGGCGATTTGATATCGCCTTTTTCACCCGGGAAAGTAATTTCGGGCGGCGTCGGCGCAACGACTCAATCAAGCAAGGCTGGTGGCCCGCCCCAGGTAAATCCTGACGCATATCCGTTGACGAAGGTTCCGTTGGAGGCGATTCGGTTTCTTGGAACGATCATTGTTAACAAGGAAGCGCGGGCGTTGGTGCAAATTGAAAGAGAGCCGATACGGCAAGTTCGTGTTGGCGATTACCTTGGCCAAAATAATGGCCGTGTGCAAAGAATTGAGCCCAGTGGAAGTTCCACATCGGGACAGTTGATACTGAAGGAAAGGCTGCTCGACAAGGGTGTGTGGATCGATCGAGACACGGTTTTCCCGGCGCAGGACAAAGGAGAGCGGAAATGAAGATGAATTTAATGCGTGGCTTGCTATCGGCTTCGCTGTCATTGTTCCTTGTTGTTGGAACGGAAGCAGTGCTTGCCCAAGACGCGGAGCCATCCATCGTTCAGGGTAGCAACGCCGTCGAGAAGGTCGAAGCGTCAAGCATATCGGGGCAAACCCTGGTTAAAGTCACTCTCCGCAACGCTCTGGCGGTTGTTCCGTCTTCATTTACGACGTCTTCGCCCTCGCGGATAGCATTTGATCTACCGGATACAGAAAATCTGTCCGGTAGCAGCATACGTAAACTCGCCTTGTCAGACCTGCAAAGCATCAACATTGTTCAGGCCGGTCCTCGCACACGATTGGTTCTGAATCTGAGTCGTCCGTCCCGGTACGATGCGAGGTTGGATGGCAACGTGCTCTTTATCTCCCTCGGCGGCGCGTCGTTGGCAGCGCCCATTACCGCGACACAGGCGACAGCGGCGAAACCCGGCGCTGGCATTGTCATGCCGGTTCCCGTACAGGAAGGCAACTCGGTTCAAAATATCGACTTCCGGGCAGAATCAACCGATGTTGCCAAAATCAAGATCGAAGTGACAGAACCCAATCCATTGGTTGACGTGAAGCGTCAAGGATCGGGTCTTGTCCTGAGTTTGCAAAACGTCAGGTTGCCGGATCGTTTGGCACGGAAACTGGATGTCCGGGATTTTGGAACACCTGTCCTCATGGCGACGAGTACGGGATACAACCAGAATTCACAACTCGTCATCAGCAACCGTGGTGAATGGGACTACAGCGTCACGCAATCAGACACCTCGATCAACATCGAAGTCAGAAGGGTTGTAAATGACCCGAATAGTCTGGTCGGCGCCAAGGAACTGTCTGGTAAAACCGTGAGCTTCAACTTTACCCAACCC
>CANJXH010000141.1 GCA_947478755.1 Betaproteobacteria bacterium
GGACGACCATGGGCAGAGTTACCGAAATCACCATCGGCTTGCAGATAGCGCCGCAACACGGTGACATGAAGAAAATGCGCGAGACGTGGATGGAGGCTGAAGCACTGGGGGCCGATCGCATCTGGACGGCTGACCACTTTCACGCACAGAACGTCAATACCGAGGATTACAAGGGTGGCCAGATCGTCACCGAAAAATACGGCAAGAATTACGAGGGCACCACAGTCCAGGCAGCAATGGCAGCAACTACCACGAGGGTCGAGGTTGGCGCGATCTGCCATGCCATCGGCTTTCGCAATCCCAATCTGCTGGCGGACGTCGCGCGCACCATCGACCACATATCCGGCGGCCGTTTCATCCTCGGCCTCGGTTCCGGCTATCTGCAGGCCGACTACGACGAGTACGGCTATCCCTTTGGCACGCAGAAAAGCCGCCTGCTCGATTTGAAGGCTGCGCTGCCGGTGATCAAGGCGCGTTTCGAAAAATTGAACCCCAAGCCGATGCGCAAGATTCCGATCCTGATCGCCACCATGGGCGAACAGTTCGGCATGCCCATCGCCGCAGAGCACGCCGACATGTGGCACGTGTTCGGCCCCGAGGAAAAGATGCGCGAAAAGATGGAGGTGATGCGGCGCATCTGCGCCCAGGTCGGCCGCGACTACAACGATCTTGAGATCGTCACCAACTGCATGCCGCAGTTCATGCCGGACGATGATCCCGATGTGCTGGTTGGTCTGGGGGCTACGCACCTGGTGGCCTTCGCCACCGGCCCGGACTGGGATCTGGGTCCGTTCAAGGAATTGCTGGCCTGGCGCAAGGCGCGCGGTTGAGCTTACAAGCCATTCGGCGCGACGCGTCGCGTCGAATGGCAAATTCCAGAACGGGCTTGAAACTCGCTTTGGTGAATTCCAGCTACACGGATAGATAACGACGCTGCTTCGTGCTCTCGCCTCGCAGCGCTATTTGTCCTCGCTGCGATCAAGCACTGCCATCGTGATGCGTGAAATGCAGGTCAGGCGATCGCGCTCGTCGGTGATGCGGGTTTCCCATATCTGGGTTCGACGGCCAAGGTGCACGGGGCGGGTGGTGCCGAGTACATAGCCTTCGCTCACCGAACGCACATGGTTGGCATTGATTTCGAGGCCGACACAACGGGTGTTCTCCCAGTCCAGCACAAACTGCGCTCCAACGGATGCCAGCGTTTCTGACAGGACGACGGATGCACCGCCATGCAAAATACCGTAGGGCTGGCGCGTCCGCTGGTCGACCGGCATGCGCCCGCGCAGATAGTCGTCGCCGATCTCGGTGACCTCGATCCCGACATGGCTGATCATCGTGTCGCGACCGAGGCCGTTGACCTGCTCCAGTGTAAATTCCTTGAACCAGATTTTGCCCATTACCTACTCCCGTTTGCAGGCCGCGACGTTATCATGCCGAACCGATTTTGACTAAGCAATACACGACCATGACCACTCTTTACGGCATAAAAAATTGTGACACCATGAAAAAGGCACTCCTATGGTGCGACGAGCACGGCGTGACCTACGAGTTTCATGATTACAAGAAGGCCGGCGTTGATCGTCGCCGCCTCGTTGCATGGTGCAAGGTGCTGGGCTGGAAAACCCTGGTCAACACCAAGGGCACAACGTTTCGCAAGTTGTCACCGGAACAGCAGAACATCACCACCCAGGGCGAGGCCGTCGCATTGATGATGGAGTTCCCCAGCCTGATCAAACGACCGGTGGTAGAAACTTCAGGCGGGCAGTTGCTGGTGGGCTTCGATCCCGCCTTGTTTTCCAGTTTCGTGAGCTGATTTTTAGCCCCACCAAGTCAAACTGGTGCTTGCCGCTTCTTACTTGAACAGGTCCTCGCCGGTAGGGCGTACCAACGCCGAAGCCGGCGTATCGCGATCAAAGTAGCGCGTGGGCAGGCCGGATATCACGACGATGGGACGGCCTTCGTCTGCTTCTCCCATCGCCATCACCGCAGCAGCCGCCAATTGGTCGGCCACGGCGATCTGCGTCACCTGCAACTCACGGCCGAAGCGATCGGTGCGGCCACGCTCGTCGATCACGGCACGCAAGCCGGAGCAACCGATGCCGACACCGCTGACACCGATGCGCCAGGGGCGACCAAAGCTGTCGCTGATCAGGACCGCGATATTGACGCCAAGCCGCTTGTTTATCGCCGCCCGCAAGCCGGCTGCACTTTGATCCGGGTTGACCGGCAGCAGCAATGCACGTTCGCCGCCGCCCGGAATGTTGGATTGGTCGATCGCCGCATTGGCCACCACAAAACCCAGCTTGTGGCGCACGATGAACACGTCCTTGATACAGCGTACGACTTCGGTGGATTCACCCAGCACGAGCTCGACCAGACGCGGATCCTTGCCACAAATGGCGGAAAGCTCAAGCGCACGCTGGCTCGGTGTGACCGATGCCAGTTCGACATAGCGATTCTCGGACTTTGAAACGACCTTCTGGCAGAACACCACGGCGTCGTGATCCGCCAGCGTAATGCCGTTCTGCTTCAGGGCAGTTGCGAGGACTTCATCAAGCGCCTGACCGGGCGCGATTTCGGGCACGCCCTCAAGGGCGGTGATGCGAATCGGTGTCGCCATGGTCAAGCGAAGGAAACGATTTTGCTGGTGACCTTGGCCAATACGGGTTCGGTCAGCGGGATCGCCATCCTGGCGCGCTGCTGACGTTCTTCGTTGACCGGCATGTAGAGCGTGTTGCGCTGCATCGGCACGCGCCCCGCTTCGCGAATCAGCGCTTCCATCTGCAGGGGCGAGAACTCCTGTCCGTACGACGCGCCCGCGGCACGACTGATGGATTCATTCATCAAGGTACCCCCCATGTCATTGGCACCGGCATTGAGGGTGCGCTGCGCCCATTCGGGGCCAAGCTTGGTCCACGACACCTGTATGTTTTTGATCAGCGGGTACAGCACAAGGCGCGCAATGGAATGCATCAATATCGCCTCACGCAGCGTCGGGCCCTTGCGCGCCTTGCCGTGCAGGTACATTGGAGCTTCCATGTGCACAAAGGGCAAGGGTACGAATTCGGTGATGCCGCCGGTTTCGGCTTGCAGATTCCTCAGGCGCAGCAGATGGCGCGCCCAGTGGATGTAGCCTTCGAGATGCCCGAACATGATGGTCGAGGTGGTCGGCAAACCGGCACGATGGGCTTCGCCAACGATGTGCAGCCACTGTTCGGTCGGCATCTTGTCCGGCGCCAGCTGGCTGCGGATTTCGTCATCCAGCACTTCTGCCGCAGTACCCGGCAATGAGCCGAGGCCATTTGCCTTGAGGGTTTGCAGATATTCGCGCAAGGAGATGCCCAGTGTTTCGGCACCGTGGCTTACTTCGAGTGGCGAAAAGGCATGGACGTGCATCTCGGGCACGGCTTCCTTTGCCGCCCGCAGGATGTCGAGGTAGGTCTGCCCGGTGAACGAGGGATGAATGCCGCCCTGCATGCAGACTTCGGTCGCACCACGATCCCACGCCTCCTGCACGCGACGCTGGATTTCACTGCGATCAACCAGATACGGCTTGCCACGCAGCTCTTCGTGCGTCTTTCCCTTCGAGAAGGCACAGAAGCCGCACTTGTACATGCAGATATTGGTGTAGTTGATGTTGCGCACCACGGCATAGGTCACCGTGTCGCCCACCGTCGCTTTGCGCAGCGCATCTGCGCTGGCCGTCACATGCGCGAAGTCGGGGCCGCGCGCAGTAAACAGTTCAGCAATTTCGGCCTCGGAAGCCACGTGGCCGTTAAGGATGCGATCAACCAGTCTGACGATGTTCGATTGGCGTAGCGGCTTGTCCAACGCTACATCGCGTTGGTCATCGCGGTTGGCGGGCTCGGTCGAACCAGGGCTCCACTGCCCGGTCCTCGCCAGCGCGCCGCTGTCGGTGAGACGCAATACCGGGCCCTGCAATTCGGGCGACAACCATTCATTGCGCTGCTCGATATATTGCGGATAGACGGTAAGACGTTCGACCAGATCAAAACCGGCACGCTCGGTCTCGGCCGCCAGACGATCGAGGTGCGGCCACGGCGCTTCGGGGTTCACGTGATCGGGGGTGATCGGCGATACGCCACCCCAGTCATTGATGCCGGCGCGGATCAGGTCGGTGATATCACCGGAATAAAGATTGGGCGGTACCTGCAGGCTCATTGACGGGCCGAAGATCAGCCGCGCCGCCGCGACCGTCCAGCACAGGTCGTCCATCGAAGGCTCGGGCGCGTCGTGCATCTTGGTGCCGGGTTTGGCACGGAAGTTCTGGACGATGACTTCCTGTATCTGTCCGTGCTCGTCATTGAGATCTCGCAGCGCGAGTAGCGACTCGATGCGTTCCTGTCTTGTCTCGCCTATGCCGATGAGAATGCCGCTGGTCATCGGCACGCGGGCAACGCCGGCGAGTCGCAGGGTTTCGATACGGCGTTCGGGCAACTTATCGGGCGAACCGTAATGGGCACCACCTGGTTCACACAATCGGGCGGACGCCGACTCCAGCATGATGCCCATCGAGGGCGCCACCTTGCGCAGCCGGGCGTAGTCTTCCAGACCAAGCAGGCCGGGGTTGAGATGCGGCAGCAGCCCGGTTTCTTTCAGCACCAGACCGGCGACATGTTCAAGATAAGCGAGCGTTGAATCAAAGCCGAATCCGGCGAGCGCCTCGCGTGCCTTGGCATAGCGCAGTTCCGGCTTGTCGCCGAGGGTGAACAGCACTTCCTTGCATCCGGCAGCCGCACCCTGACGGGCGATCTTCAGCACGTCCTCCGGCGTCAGAAACGGCTTTTCGAGTTTCTTCGGCGTCTTGGCGAAGGTGCAGTAATGGCAGACATCACGGCATAACTGCGTCAGCGGCACAAACACCTTGCGTGAATAGGTGATGCGCGAGCCCCAGCCGGAGTTGCGCAGGGCTTCCGCCTCTGCGGCCAGTTCGCGCCAATCCATGCAGTCCGTGAGTCGGAGCGCTGCTTGCTTGTTCGGTCGTTGATACGTCATTTTGTCAAAACGGGTTTGAGACTTTCTACAGTCGTGGTGATGGCGCCATTGCGCAGGCGGGCAAGCAGACCGCGCAAGGTGGCGTCCACCGAATCAGGCAGTCCGATAAGGTGCGCACCGAGCAATGCAAGATCATCGGCGACATCAATGTCGAGCGACAGCGACTCGGATTCATGCACCTGCACTGTCACACCGGCCGCAGCGGCGACCGCAAGGTGCTTTTCGAAACTGGCACTACCGAAACAGGGAGGAATCGCATTCGGTGGCGAACACAGCAGCGCATTGGTGCCAACCCGTTTGCGATCGGGCACGATGCTGATGCCGTGACGACCGTTGGCCTGATTCACCAGCAGCGTCATTGCTTCAACGGAGATCAGGGGCAAGTCACCCGGGATCATCAACAGGCTGCCCGGCCGATCGCCAGGCGCTCTTGCGGCCAACGTCTCCACCGCATGGGCAAAGGCTGCAGCTGTGCCCTTGTCGCGGGTTTGGCGAATGACTTCTGCGCCCAGTTGCGTCGCGAAGTGCTCCACTTCGACACCGGTGGTAACCACCATCACCTTGTCGATACCCGGCGTCGCCTGCAGTGCGCCAATGACCTTGCGTGCCATGATGAAGTACAGATCACGTCGCTCGGCGTCGGACAACAGCCGACGCAAGCGTGATTTCGCGGTTTCGGGAGATTTCAGCGCGACCACGGCCCACAAGCTGCTCTTGTTGTCGCTGACTTCCGCTGTGTCCTGAATCTGCATAAAGGTTGAGCCCGGTGGCCTACTTCTTCAATTCAATGTGTCCGCCGAATTTGTAGCGCATTGCAGACAACATCTTCTCGGCAAAGGTATGTTCCTGCCGCGACCGGAATCGCGTGTAGAGCGCGGCGGTCAGCACGTCGGCCGGCACCGACTCTTCAATGGCGGCAAGCACGGTCCAGCGTCCTTCGCCCGAATCCTGAACCACGCCGGAATACTGCGCCAGTGCGGGGCTCTCCGCAAGTGCATCGGCAGAAAGGTCGAGCAACCACGATGACACCACGCTGCCACGACGCCACAACTCGGCGATATCGGCGAGATTCATGTCGTACTGGATATCCTTGGGCAGTGACGGCGAGTTGGCGTTCTTGAGAATGTCAAAGCCTTCTGCCATCGCCTGCATCATGCCGTACTCGATGCCGTTGTGAATCATCTTGACGAAGTGGCCGGCACCAACCGGGCCACAGTGCAGGAAGCCTTCTTCCGCCGTTCCACCATTGCGCGCGGGCGACGGCACAACATCGCCCTTGCCCGGCGCCAGCGAGCGGAATATCGGCTCAAGCCGATCAACCGCTTCTTTCGGACCGCCAATCATCAGGCAGTAGCCGCGCTCCAGACCCCACACACCGCCGCTGGTTCCAACGTCAGCGTAGTGAATGCCCTTTTTGGCAAGGACGTGTGAACGTCGCACGTCATCCTTGAACATGGAATTGCCGCCGTCAATCACGGTATCGCCTGCTTCAAACAGATCGCCCAGCTTGTTTACCATGTCTTCGGTGACATCACCCGAAGGCAACATGATCCAGGCAGCGCGCGGCTTGGCCAGCATGCCCTTCATGTCTTCAATGGTTCGGGCGGGACGTGCCCCTTCCTTGGCGAGTTCTTCGCACTTGCTGTAGTCACGATTCCATACGATGACCTCGTGACCATCACGAAGCAGGCGA
>CANJXH010000142.1 GCA_947478755.1 Betaproteobacteria bacterium
AGCCAGTTGTTGCGTTCGGCCGGTTTGGCTGTGATACACGATCAGCAATCGACGCATGGTTCCTCAGGCGCAAAGCAAAACGGGGGCCGAAGCCCCCGTCAGAAGTCGGTCAGCGCGAAGACTACTCAACTTTCGCCTTGGAGCGAAGATCCATCACCAGTTTTTCAACCAGCTGCTGCTGCAGGCGCTGTTGAATCTGCGGTTTGGCTTCGTCAAAAGCGGGAAGCTTGAGAGCGCGGGTGTCATCCAGTTGAATGACGTGGTAGCCGAACTCCGACTTCACCGGGGTATCGGTATATTGGCCAGCCTTGAGTTTCTGCAATGCGTCGGCAAAAGGTTTGACGTAGGCATTGGGGGCAGTCCAACCGAGGTCGCCACCCTTGTCCTTGGAACCGGGGTCTTTCGATGACGCTGCCAGCGTTTCAAACTTTTCGCCCTTTTTCAACTTGGCGATGATGTCGGTTGCTTCGGCTTCGGTTTCCACAAGGATGTGACGAACCTTGTATTCCTTGTCACCCAGTTGGGCCTTGACGCCCTCGTACTCCTTCTTGACCATGTCGTCGGATATCGGATGGGCCTTGACGTACCCTTCAATCAGGGTATTGATCAAAATGCCTTCGCGGGCCATTTCCATTTTGGTCTGAACATCGGACTTCTTGTCCAGGCCCTGTTTTTGCGCTTCCTGCATCAAGACCTGGCGACGGATGACTTCTTCGCGGACGGCGTTGCGCAAGTCGGGAGAGTCAGGACGTCCCTGGGCCTTCTGGGCGGCGATGAAGAAGTCAATCTGGTTTTTCGGGATCGGCTTGCCATTGACCTTGGAAGGGGCGGCACTCTGGGCCAAAACTGAGCCAGCTGCCATTGCTGCAATCAGTGCAACAACCGAAAGCTTGAATGAAATTCTTGTCATCGTGATTCCTGTCTTGTAAAAGAGTCGTCAGAGTTCTTCAGGTGATTTGGCATCGATACTCAGGGCGTGAATTCCCTGCTGCATAAGCGAGCCGAGCGCATGATACACCATGCGATGGCGTGTCATTGCCGACTTCCCGGTGAAGGAACGCGCAACAATATCCAGTCGAAAATGGCCGCCGCTTCCGGCGCCACTGTGCCCGGCGTGCTTGGCGCTGTCATCAATAATGTCGATCCGCAGCGGCTCAAGTACCGACAACCTGTCGCGCATTGCATCAATGGTTGAGCTCATTTCGGGAAAACCTGTTTGAAAGGCCGAACGTCGGTTCGGTAAAAAACCCCTTGTAAAACATAGGCGTCGGCGGCCAGCCACGCTTCAGCATCTGCTTGGCAGGGAAAGTCGGCCACGATCAGGCTCCCTGAAAATCCCGCCGGGCCGGGATCATTTGCGTCAATTGCAGGAAGGGGGCCGGCGAGGATCAGTCGCCCCTCGGCCTGCAGAGCCTCAAGTCGGACTAGATGTTCGGGACGAGCCCTGACGCGGAGTTCGTTACTGTCTGTTACATCTTCGCCAATCAACATGTAGAGCATCAGGAGGTTCCCGTCGAGTCATCGTCTACATACCGTGCCAACATCAAACCCTGGGCAACCACGAAGACCAGCATGAGACCACTGAAGCCGAACAGCTTGAAATTGACCCAGTTTTCGGTGCTGAAATTTTGCGCAACATACAAATTGAGTCCACCCATAACACCGAAGAAAACAATCCATGACGTATTGACGCCTGTCCAGATGGCTTCAGGCAACTGCATCTGCTTGGCCAGCATCGCGCGCATCAGGTTCTTATGGAAGACATGATTTGATACCAGCAACGTCATGGCGATCAGCCAGTAAAGTACGGTCGGCTTCAGTTTGATATAGGTTTCGTCATGGAGGATCAGTGTGGCCCCGCCAAAGACAGCGATCACGCCAAGGCTGACCCATTGCATCGTCTCTACTTTGCGTTGCCGCCACCAGGACCAGCAGATTTGAAGCGCGGTGGTGGCTATAGCGATTGCTGTGGCGGCATAAATTCCGGCGATTTTGAAGGCTGCAAAAAACAGCACGACCGGTAGCAAGTCAAAAAATATTTTCATCGCAAAAATTGTCCGGGTTATTTTGCGTCGAGTTTCAGCGAGGCAGAGTTGATGCAGTAGCGGAGCCCGGTAGGTGCCGGACCGTCCGGGAAAACGTGGCCCAAATGGGCACCGCAATTTCTGCAGGTCACCTCGGTACGTGTCATGCCGAGGGTGCGGTCGCTGTGTTCGGCCACATCTTCTTCCTTTACCGGTGCGGTAAAACTGGGCCAGCCACAGCCCGAATCAAACTTCTGTTCGGAAGAAAACAGTTCTGTGCCGCAACAGATGCATCGGTAAATCCCGTCATCGGTGCAGTTCCAGTATTCGCCGGTAAAGGCGCGCTCGGTGCCTTTTTCACGCGCCACGTGATATTGCATCGGGCTGAGTCTGGCACGCCATTTTTCGTTGTCCTGATCACTCATCGCGGTTCTTTCAAGTTAAGCGGACTGATCTTCAATGCAGGTGTTGCGGTGTCTGCATGTCATTGTTCTCGGGTAATTCCGCATGAACGGCCTCCTCGTCGCAATTGGGATAAAGCGGTGTGCCGCAGTCATCGCAGTATTCAAGCGGGAAGGTGTGTCCGATCACCTTGATGTCGCCGATGCCGCATTCGCGGAGCGCGGCTTCTACCATCGCGGGTGTCTCGTTGTCATCTTCCGTATCAAGCAGTGGCCATACGACACCATGGACCAGATCGCCGGTAGTCTTGTGAACAAAGCCGATCCGGTATTCGTCAATCCTGTTGTCCTGAAACGGTGCCACGACAGCAGATAGCTGGTTGGCTTCAATGTTGACTGTCGTGCCGAGGAAAGCCACCGACGCGCGGATTGAATACGGGCGAGATTGACGATCTGCGTCCCTGCAGGCTGAATAAAATGCCATTGGCAGCAGCGCTTCACCGGCACAAGCCGGCAGCAGTGGACGTAAGGATCCGCCACCCTGCTCACGCCAGCGCAGAGCGGCCTGGTCTCGCATCGCGATACCGCCATCAGCTTCCTGCCAGCGGAAAAGCGGAGCCCCCGGTTTGGCGATGACAACTCCCACGACGTAGCGGGTATCGGACAGGAAGTTGATGGTTTGTCCCAGTTGCCCCACGTCAATATGCAAATCACGGCTGGCAAGTGCCGATTTCACCAGTTTGTCGTTGAGCCCGGCGCAATCAACAAAGCCTTGCGGCAGTTGATCAGGGCTGAAAAGGACATCAGCGAGGCCAAGAAGCACATCGCTGGCCAGAACATGGGCCGACAGCTGCACCCTGATGTTGGACAGGATATCTGCCGGAATCTGGCCGGCCGGTATCGAATAACGAGACCATGCCAGGACCGGAGCCGCTATCAGCAGTGAGCTCTGTTCTCCCTTGGTACCAACCGGGCGGGATTCGCACCGCGATTCAATCGTGTCCGCCAGTACATCGCAGGCACGGGAATCGGTCTTGCTCAGATTGTCCAATGCAGCATTCAGGCTCTCGTCGTCATTGCATGACAACAAGCGATCAATCACCTCGCTGAGCCGGGATTCCCAGAAGGCGTCTTCGAGCCTGCTTGATGACATCGCCAGCGAACGGGCGAGCAACAACAACTCCTCGGCGTCGGGCGCCAGGCGGTTTTTGCGAAGTATGCGGGGACGTGCCATGAGGTTTTGATGTAAGTGTTGGACGCATTCTACCAATCGTCAATTCGAGCCCGGTTTGGCTAAGGGAGATGACTGTCTTGTGACATTGTTGTTACACTTCCGGCTCATTTTGACAGGCCGATCCCCATGTTCTCGAAACTGATGCCCAAGGAAGTAAAGTTTTTTGACTTGTTCAACGCTCATGCTGATCTTATTTCGAAGGGCGGGCGCGAATTGTCCTTATTGGTTTCGGACTTGTCGAGCGGCCCCGAAGTGTTACAGAAGCATTGGAAGAACATCGATGACATGGAGCAGCGGGCAGACAAATACACCCACGATGTCGTTGCCCTGCTTCACACGTCATTCAATACACCGCTTGATCAGCAAGACATGTATCAGCTGATTTCGACCATGGATGACGTCCTCGATACGATCCAGGATTTTGCAGAAACCATGCATCTCTACGATGTGCGCAAATTGACGCAGGAAGCAGTACAACTGGCTGATATATGCGGATATTGCTGCGAGCGGGTGAAGGATGCCGTCGGTCTGATCTCTAACATGGACAATGCGCAGGCAATTCTCAAAACCTGCGCAGAACTTGATCGCCTGGAATCTGACGCGGATCGTGTCATGCGCACCGGCATGGCCAAGCTGTTTCGCGAGGAGGCGGATACACGGGAGTTGATCAAGATGAAGGGCATTTACGAATTGCTCGAGCACATCACCGATCACTGCGAAGACGTGGCGAATATCATCGAGGGCATCGTCCTCGAAAACTCCTGAGTCCAGCCAAATGACGCTGGATATGGGTGTAGGGTCGTTGTTGTTGCTGGTTGCGCTCGCGCTGGCTTTCGACTTCATGAACGGGTTTCACGATGCCGCAAATTCGATCGCGACCATCGTTTCCACGAGAGTGCTGAAGCCTTATCAGGCGGTAATGTGGGCATCGGTCTTCAATGTCATCGCAATTTTCATTTTTCAACTGAAAGTCGCTACCACGATCGGAAAAGGAACCATTGATCCGTCGATTGTTGATCAGCATGTAATTTTTGGTGCCCTCGTCGGGGCCATTGTCTGGAACATCGTCACCTGGTACTACGGCATTCCTTCCAGTTCCTCGCATGCACTCATTGGCGGCCTGGTGGGCTCGGCGCTGGCCAAAGCTGGCCCCGGCTCGCTGATATGGGCGGGATTGGGCAAGGTCATCATGTTCATCTTCATTGCACCTGTGCTGGGCTTTTTGCTGGGCGGCACCTTGATGGTTGTTGTGTCGTGGTTGTTCAATCGGATGCCCGGGAGAAAGGTCGACCGGTTGTTCAAAAAGTTGCAGTTGTTCTCGGCCGCCTTGTACAGCCTGGGCCACGGAGGCAACGATGCGCAAAAAACCATCGGAATCATCTGGATGTTGCTGATCGCGTCCGGCGCCTCGGAGTCCGGTGATTCGGTTCCCACCTGGGTGATCGTTGCCTGCTATCTGTCGATGGGACTGGGAACCATGTTCGGCGGTTGGCGTATTGTCAAAACCATGGGCCAGCGGATTACTAAACTGGATCAACCGCGCGGTTTCAGCGCCAATTTTGGCGGAGCGATGACACTGTTTCTGGCTAGCAGTATGGGTATCCCAGTGTCGACGACCCACACGATTACCGGTGCGATCGCCGGTGTTGGTGCAACCCGTGGCCCGAAGAGCGTGCGTTGGGGGGTGGCAAAGGGAATCGTTTGGGCCTGGTTGCTGACCATTCCAGCCAGTGCCGTGGTGTCTGCAATTGCCTATAACGCAGGCATGCACTTTCTTTGAGGTATCACATCTGCTTGTAACGGAAGCAGGTTGTCAGATGATCATTGACCATGCCTGAAGCCTGCATGAAGGCGTAGCAGATGGTTGAGCCGACAAACTTGAAGCCGCATTTTTTCAGCTCCTTACTCATGCGGTCGGATTGCAGCGTACTGGCCTGAATATCCGCAATTGACCGCACCTTGTTCCTGATCGGCTTGCCATCGACAAATTGCCAGACGAATTGGTCGAACGACCCGTAGGCTTCGACAATGTCAAGGTAAGCCCGGGCGTTGGTGATGGCGCTTTGGACCTTGAGCCGATTGCGCACAATCCCCGGGTTGGCGAGCAGGCTTTCGATCTTCTTCTGGTCGTAACGCAACATCTTCTGTGGATCAAAGTTGTCAAACGCGGCGCGGTAATTTTCACGTTTTCGCAGTACGGTGATCCATGATAGTCCTGCCTGCGCGCACTCAAGCATCAACAACTCGAACAGCTTCTGATCATCATGCAGGGGTATGCCCCATTCTTCATCGTGATAGCGCACGTAAAGCGGATCATCTCCGCACCAACTGCAACGTTTTAGTGTCATGTTCAGGGTCTCAGCAGGGGAAGCAAGATTGGCCAGACATGGGCCAGCAGCCTTGGTTGTGCCGAGGCTACCGGATGCAGGTCGTCGTTCTGGAACGCCTCGCGCTGGCCAGCGATGGGTTCGAGAAGAAAAGGTACGCAGGCGACTTTTTCGCGTGCCGCGATTTCGGCGAAACTTTTCGCAAACTGCGCGGTATAGTCGATGCCGTAATTGGGCGGCAGCTTCATGCCCACAAGCAGTATTTTTGCCTTGTTGCGTTTGGCGATACGGATCATCGAACTCAGATTGTCGCGCATGTTCGTCACCGGTAGACCGCGCAGGCCGTCATTGGCACCAAGCGCGATGACAATAACCGAGGGGCGTTGTTCCTGCATGGCTTGTTCAAGACGACTGAGGCCACCGGCCGTGGTTTCGCCGCTGATGCTGGCGTTGACTACCTTGTAGGCAGAGTTGCTGGCCGCCAGTTTCGTGGCCAACAGTGCCGGCCAGCTCTGCTCGCGTGCGATGCCAAATCCGGCGGATAGACTGTCGCCATAGACGAGAATTGTTTTGGAGGGTGCTGCCGCAAAGGCGGTAGTGACCGATAGCAGCAACAC
>CANJXH010000143.1 GCA_947478755.1 Betaproteobacteria bacterium
CCTCGTGCTCGACCCGGCCGACGCGCAGGCCAGTCTGGGCAGGCAGATTGAAGTGTGCCGACTGATCAAGCAGAGAAACCCGTAAGCCACGTTGATCCATCAAAAGAGGAGAACAGCATGTCAAAAAATGATCTACCGTTTTATCTGGTGCGAAATGCCGGTTTCGGCACCATCAGTGCAAAGGACGACCTGTTGCATCCGGAAGCAAACAGTCTGGTGACGGACGACTCCTGTACCGAAACCCAATATTTCGGCTTCAGTATTCCGGAAGAACGCATCCACGCCATCACCTATCTTTGGCACCACCCCAAGCTGAAGCTGGTCTCGGGCGGCCTGTGCGTATTTCAGGGCATCAAGAACAAAACCATGGAAGGCGAACTTGTCGACCTGCGGACCTTCATGAACGACCGCGTACTCGACAACGATCTGCACGAATTCAGGTTCGAGAGCGGCTATGGCGTGAAAGTGATCGAGCCGTTGAAGAAGTTTCACATGACCTATGCCGATCCGGCGCGCAAGCACGAGGTGGACCTGCATTTCGAAGCCGTGCTGCCGGCCGTGATGTTTGCCGACAACCTGCATTTCGAACAGGCGATGAAGGTCACTGGTCGCCTGATGATTCGCGGCAAGTCATATACCGTCGATTGCTACAACGTGCGCGACCGCTCCTGGGGCAAACCGCGGCGCGAAGATGTGATGGCCCTGCCGCCGATGTCATGGATGACCGGCGTATTCAATGACAACTTCGCCTTCAACTGCACGGTGATGGATCAGGTCAGCCAGAACCCGGAAATCAAGGGCCGATTTGAAATGCCGGAGGAACAGACGTTCAACAGTGGCTGGATTCAGCGCGATGGCAAGACCGGCTGCATCATCAAGGCGAAAAAGCGCGTGGTCCGTGCCCCGAAATCCATGCTGCCGCTGGCGATTGACCTCGAAGCGACCGATGATCTGGGCCGCGTCATGACCATGCGCGGTACCTTGATCGCCGGCCTGCCCTATCCCCAGTCGTGGAACAACACCACCATGATCGGCCTGATGCGATGGGAGTGCGATGGCATGGTCGCGCACGGCGATTGTCAGGAAGGCTACTGGAACGACTATCTGCAATACATGTCGTCGCAATGACCGTCGAACGACAACTCAGCATTGCAATGCCGGGATAAGGCAAACCAGCGGTGCTACGACAAATAGCGCCGCCGGTATTCGCTGAAAGCAGTATCAACGGCCTCCGCAGTGAGGCCGTATTTCTCCAGGCTGTAGCCCTGATTGCCGTACTGGCCCGGCTCATTTTGCTGTTCCCAGTCCTTGACGGTCTTTTCGTGCCCGGGCGTCCACGCAAGGCCGGCACGACGATAAATTTCTCGCATCACGGCAAGCGGTTCGTCCCTCACTTGCGCATAGGGGACGTCATACACCGACACCTTTGAACCCAGCCTATCACGTGACGCAATGTACTTGTTCATCTCGACCGCCCACACACCAAGTACGAAGCGGCCGATGGCGTGCAAGTCGATATTGTCCGTCTTGACGCGCCAGAACATTTCAACCAGGCGACAGAACGAGGGCATCGACTGGCGTGGGTCGCGGTGGGGAAAGACGTAGGTTGCGCCGGGGAAAAGCTCATTCATGAAATCAAGATTGCCGATATGCAACGGCGTTTTGAGAATCCACCGCCTCCCCTGCCTGCCACCGGCCTGCCATTGCAGATACTGCAGCATCAGGAACATGTACTGATACGTGCTTCGCATGGACTGCTGCGACGCCCACTCAAAATGCGCAGGTGCCGGGTGCGCCATGTTGTTGGCGATGGTCTTGAACATCAGCAATTGAAGGAATATCTCTTCTTCTGCATCATCAACCTTCATCGGGTGCGATTGCATCATGCCGGGCGACAGCTGCGTCATCATGTCGAGCGCCTGGCGAGCGGCCGCGATACGTGGGTCTTCCGCGCCGGGCAATGCGTCCGGAAACCGTGCCGGATTCATGGTCTGCCAGAACTTCAGGCTCAGCAAGCCGGTATCCGATGCCAGCATGCGTTGCAACTTGGTGGTACCCGTGCGCGGCAAGCCCAGCACTATAACCGGAGCGGACAGGTCTTCATTCCGTATTTCGGGACGCTTCTTGAGATCATCGGCAAAGCGCAGGCGATTGACCAGCATGCGGTTGATCTCGGCCTGGAAAGCGGCGGCGCCGATCGGGCTCAGCACGATCTCGCGGTTGGTCGAATCGACGATCCTGCTCAGCCCTTCGCGAAACTCGTCGTCACCGAAATCGTCAAGGCCAGTGTCGGCGCTGGCTTGTGTCAACAGCTCGGCCACGGAAAATTGCGTACTGCCAGCTTGATGTGCAGAACTCATGTGCTCCCCATTTTTTATTATGTTGGTGAAACTGCAGTTGCTGGCAAGCCCAGCAACTGCATAGTACCGTCAAGTCGGCTGCTTGGTAATACGCAGATAGGGCTTGGGTGCCTTGTATCCGGGAAACAGTTTTTTCGCGTCATCGTCAGAAACCGAGCCGGCGATGATTACATCGTCGCCCTGTTTCCAGTTCACCGGCGTTGCCACCTTGTGTTTGGCTGTCAGCTGCATAGAGTCGAGCACACGCAATATCTCGTCGAAATTGCGGCCGGTGGTCATGGGGTAGGTCAGCATCAGCTTGATCTTCTTGTCCGGCCCGACAATGAAAACCGAGCGTACTGTGGCATTGGTAGCAGCCGTGCGCCCTTCGGACGTACCGGCCTCATCGGCGGGCAGCATGTTGTAGAGCTTGGCTACCGCCAGATCGGTGTCGCCGATCATCGGGTATTTGGGCAGATAGCCTTGGGTCTCTTCGATGTCCTTGGCCCATTTGTGATGGTTGTCTACCGGGTCGATGCTGAGCCCAATCAGCTTGGCATTGCGCTTGGTAAACTCCGGCTCGATCTTGGCCATGTAGCCCAACTCGGTGGTGCATACCGGGGTGAAGTCCTTCGGATGCGAAAACAGGATGGCCCATTTGTCGCCGATCCAGTCATGGAAGCGGATCTGGCCCTGAGTCGTCTGGGCGGTGAAATCGGGTGCGGTATCGTTGATGCGTAGTGACATGGCGGACTCCTTGTGCAAATGAATTCGGAAAGACCCGTTGGCCGCTGAAGCTGAAACCTGCGGCACGGCAATTCATTATGGCACGGTGCTAACAGGTCGCCGCCACGGCTTTCAGGCCGGCAATATACAAATTGCTGCTTTGCAAATCAGTGTGGATTTCTGCGCTGGGCAGCAAGCGCCCGACGCGGCGTGCGCGCACCGGATCGGGCACCGGCTTCCAGCGCGCAAGCAGCTCGGCAACGGCATCCGGCGCATTGCACACCAGCAGCATGTCGCAACCTGCGTCCCATGCTGCATTGGCACGGGCGACGATATCGCCGGCAAAGCTGGCGCCCTCCATCGACAGATCGTCGCTGAAAATCACGCCATCAAAATGGTAGTCGTTGCGCAGCTTGCCAATCCATACCGGCGAAAAGCCGGCCGGACGGCTATCCACCTGCGGATAGATGACGTGGGCCGGCATCACGGCATCCAGCTTCAGCATGGCGTAGGGTTGCATGTCGACCTCGATCTCGGTCAGAGAGCGTTCGTCAACGGGCATGGCAACATGCGAATCAGCCTCTGCCCAGCCGTGGCCGGGAAAGTGTTTGCCGCAGGCCCCCATGCCGGCTGCACGCAAACCTTCGATCAGGGCTGCGGAAATTGCTGCCACGGCTTCCGGGGCTGCGTGAAAAGACCGATCTCCAATCACGCCACTGCGTCCCCAGTCGAGATCAAGCACCGGGGCAAAGGAAAAGTCGACACCCCGTGCCCGCAGCTCGGCAGCCAGCACGAATCCAATGCCCCTTGCCGAATCGATGGCCGCAGCGGGGTCGCGCGCCCACCATTCACCAAGCCGACGCATCGGTGGCAGCCGGGTAAACCCATCGCGGAAACGCTGCACCCGCCCGCCTTCATGGTCGACGGCGATTGGCAGCCTGGGTTCGCGCAAGGCATGTATGTCGGCACACAACGCTTCAAGCTGCTGTGGCGACTCATAGTTGCGGGAAAAAAGAATCAGGCCACCGACAAGTGGATGACTCAGTCGCTCCCGATCAAGATCGGTGATCGCGGTCCCCGCGATATCGATCATCAAGGGGCCAAGGGGAATTGCTTTCATGATTTTTCCAGGACGACAAACGCAATGGCAAAGTCGCGCTCGTCCGACAACGAAAGATGCGCCTTGAGCCCTTGATCAGCAAAGGCAGTTGCCAGCAGCGGTGAAAAAGCGAAGACCGGCTTGCCGAATTCGTCATGCTCAATGGCAATCTGCGTCAGCAGCAGCGGCTCGCGGATACCTGTACCGTAGGCCTTTCCGAGTGCCTCCTTGGCAGCAAACCGCTTGGCAAGAAAGCGTGCCGGATCGACATTGATCTTGCAGTCTTCAATCTCGATGGGCGCAAGTATCTTTTCCAGTGCCCGTTCTCCATTGCGCTGGAAAAGATCCCGGAAGCGGGAGATTTCTGCAATGTCGGTTCCAATTCCGTAGATCAACTGCATCTTCCCGCGTTGGTACCACCCCCTGCTGAGCGGATGCAATGCAGATAGGTACGTACGGTTTCCCCAATGCCCAGTTCGATGGCATCCGCAATCAATGCATGACCGATGGAAACTTCGAGCACATCCGGCACACCGCCGAGAAAGTCGGGAAGGTTGGCGCGATTGAGGTCATGTCCGGCATTGACGCCAAGCCCTGCCCCCTGTGCTGCCCGTGCCGCATCGGCGAAGCGCCTCAGCTGCGCTTGCTGTTGCTGCGTGCCATGTGCAGCGGCATAAGGTTCGGTATAAAGCTCGACGCGATCTGCACCTGTTGCACGAACCTTGTCCATCACCTCCGGCAAAGGGTCCATGAACAGGCTGACCCTGACGCCAAGTTCGCGACACTCGTCAATTATCGGCTTCAGTCGTTCGCCGTCAGCAGCAAGGTCCCAGCCGTGGTCCGAGGTGAATTGACCCTCGCTGTCGGGAACAAAAGTGCACTGCTGCGGCCGCACTGTGCGCACAAAATCCATCAGGTTGTGAAATGGATTGCCTTCAATATTGAACTCCGCGTCCGGCCATTTGGCCAACAGCGTGGCAAGCTCATGCACGTCGCTGGCGCGAATATGGCGTTCATCGGGACGGGGGTGGACGGTGATGCCATTGGCCCCGGCTTTGAGGCACAGCGTCGCGGCGTGCATCACATTCGGTATATCGAGATGCCGCGAGTTGCGCAGCAATGCCACCTTGTTCACATTGACCGAAAGCGCTGTCATTGCCTATAGCTCATGCAAGTCGATAAAGACGCGGCGCGATTGCAGGGGCTTGTCGCCGAGCTGATGCGAGACCAGTTGCCTCATCAGTATCTTGCTCTCGCTGAGGGTGCGCGGATCACTGTAGTCGTCGGCATCGATATCCAGCAGTGTCTTGCCTGACAGCGTAAAGCCTTCTGCATCATCAATGGCAATCAGGCCACGCTCGATGAAATAGCCATAGCGCTGTTGCGCCTCGACAGGCGCGCCATCCGCATCATGGCCGAAGCTCAAGCCGTAGCCGATCTCCTTGAGCAGCGCCTTTTCAAACCGGCGCAATTCCGGTGCGTCGTCGGCACCGTTGGCCAGCGCGCCGATCGCCTCGGCGTAGCTGTCAAACAGCGTCGGGTGGGCATCCTCTCGTGGCAACAGCTTCAACAGCAATTCATTGAGGTAGTACCCCAGCAGCAGGCAACGGCCCTTGAGCAGTGGGATGCCTCCGCACCATTCGGCCTTCGCCAGCGTCTTGACTTCGCCGCCACCAAACCAGCCCAGCTCAAGCAGTTGAAAGCCGATCAACGTACCGCGCAAGGCGGAACGCGGACGCCGCGCACCACGTGCAAGTATCGGCAGGCGGCCGTGCTCGCGCGAAAAAACATCCAGCACGAGACTGGTTTCACTATATGGATGTGAATGCAGCAAGAATGCCGCGACGCCATCGATACGTTGTTTGGCGCTCACGATTCATAACCCAACGATCGCAACGCACGCTCGTCGTCGGCCCATCCGCCCTTTACCTTTACCCAGGTTTCGAGCCAGACCTTGCCGCCGAACAACTTCTCCATATCCTTGCGCGCGTCAGTGGACACGCGCTTCAGACGCTCGCCGCCCTTGCCGATGACGATGGCCTTGTGTGGCTCGCGATCCACGATCACCGCCGCATAGATGCGTCGCAGCTCTTCCGGGCCATCGGTCTCCAGTTCAAATTTCTCGATTTCGACGGCAATGCCGTAAGGGAGTTCTTCGCCCAGATTGCGAAACAGCTTTTCGCGCAACAATTCGGCCGCCAGAAAACGCTCGGACCGGTCCGTGATGTCATCCGGCGAAAACACCGGCTCGGCAA
>CANJXH010000144.1 GCA_947478755.1 Betaproteobacteria bacterium
GGTGTTCGAGATCGAATAGTTCATGTTGGCGATGCCGCCTTCGTAGATCAGGTCGACGATCAGCTTCACTTCGTGCAGGCACTCGAAATACGCCATTTCCGGCGCATAGCCAGCATCGGTCAGGGTTTCGTAGCCGGCCTTGATCAGTTCGACCACACCGCCACAGAGCACGGCCTGCTCGCCGAACAGGTCGGTTTCCGTTTCTTCACGGAAATCGGTTTCAATCACACCACCCTTGGTGCCACCGTTCGCGGCAGCATACGACAGCGCAATATCCTTGGCCTTGCCGGACTTGTCCTGATATATGGCGATCAGGGATGGCACACCGCCGCCCTTGAGGTATTCGGAGCGAACGGTATGGCCGGGACCCTTGGGCGCAATCATGATCACGTCAAGGTCGGCACGTGGGATGACCTGGTTGTAATGCACGTTGAAACCGTGGGCAAACGCCAGCACACCGCCCTTTTTGATGTTGGGTTCGACATCGCCGTAATACACCTGCGGAATGTTTTCATCCGGCAGCAGAATCATGACCACATCGGCACCGGCAACGGCCTTGGCAACCTCTTCGACCTTGTGTCCGGCCTTCTTGGCCTTGTCCCACGAAGCGCCATTTTTGCGCAGGGCGACCGTCACCTTGACGCCGGAATCCTTGAGGTTTTGCGCATGCGCATGGCCTTGCGAACCATAGCCAACGATGGTGACTTTCTTGCCCTTGATCAGGGAGAGGTCGGCGTCTTTGTCGTAATACACTTTCATGAAAAACCCTTTCAGCTTCAGACTTTGAGAATGCGGTCGCCACGACCGATGCCACTGACACCGGTACGGACGGTTTCGAGGATCAACGTACGGTCAATTGCCTCAATGAAGGCGTCCAGCTTGGCGCCGTTTCCGGTCAGCTCGATGACATATGCGGAGTCAGTCACATCGATGATGCGCCCGCGGAATATGTCGGCGATTCTTTTCATCTCCTCGCGATCCTTGCCCGTGGCACGCACCTTCACCAGCATCAACTCGCGCTCGATGTGCGCAGCTTCAGACAAGTCGACGACCTTGATGACTTCGACCAGCTTGTTCAACTGCTTCGTAATTTGTTCAATGATGTCATTGGAACCAATGCTGACAATCGTCATGCGTGACAACGACGGGTCTTCTGTCGGCGCCACAGTCAGCGACTCAATGTTATAGGCGCGAGCCGAAAACAGGCCCGAGACACGCGACAGGGCGCCCGACTCGTTTTCAAGCAGGATGGAAATGATATGTCTCATGTTACAGATCCTCCGACATGATCATTTCCGACAATCCCTTGCCGTTCTCGATCATCGGGAACACATTGGCTTCCTGATCGGTGATGAAGTCCATGAACACGAGTTGGTCCTTGTATGTGGTGAAAGCCTCATGCAAAGCCGGGGCGACATCCTGCGGACGGGTAATTTGCATGCCCACATGGCCATATGCCTCCGCCAGCTTGACGAAATCAGGTAAGGCATCGACATAGGACTCGGCATAACGATTGCCATGGAACATCTGCTGCCACTGGCGCACCATGCCCAGATAGCGATTGTTCAGGTTGACGATCTTGAGCGGTAAACGATATTGCTTGGCGGTCGACATTTCCTGAATGCACATCTGAATCGAAGCTTCTCCCGTGACGCAAGCCACTTGTGCGCCTGGGTTGGCAAGGCAGACTCCCATCGCGTAAGGCAGACCTACGCCCATGGTACCCAGACCGCCAGAGTTGATCCAGCGACGCGGCTTGTCGAAACCATAAAATTGCGCTGCGAACATCTGGTGCTGGCCCACGTCTGAAGTGATGAAGGCATCGCCCTTGGTCACTTCGAAGAGCTTTTGCACCACAAACTGCGGCATGATCAGATCCGGGCCCTGCGGATATTTCAGGCAATCACGCGAACGCCAATCTTCAATTTGCTTCCACCAGGCAGAAATGTCCTGAGTTTTCTTGCTCAGGCCAACACTGTCAATCTGGGCAAGCATGTCGGCAAGTACGTCGGCAACATCACCCACAATGGGAACGTCAACCTTCACGCGCTTGGAAATCGACGATGGATCAATATCCACATGGATGATTTTCCGCTTGTTCTGCGCAAAATGGGTCGGGTTGCCGATCACGCGATCATCAAAACGGGCGCCAATTGCCAGTAAAACATCGCAATGCTGCATGGCCATATTGGTTTCGTAGGTGCCGTGCATGCCGGGCATACCGAGAAACTGCTTGTCGCTTGCCGGATATGCTCCCAATCCCATCAAGGTATTCGTAATCGGATAACCAAGTTTGCGCGTCAGCGTGGTCAATCGCTCCGACGCGTTGGAAAGAATGACTCCGCCACCGGTGTACACCATCGGACGCTTGGCATCCTGAAGCAACTGAACCGCCTTTTTGATCTGGCCGCTATGACCCTTGACAATGGGGTTATACGAACGAATCGATATCGATTCGGGATAATCAAAGGCGCACGACTGGGCCGATACATCCTTGGGAATATCCACCAGCACCGGACCGGGACGACCGGTGCGGGCAAGGTAAAAAGCCTTCTTCAGCGTCAGCGCAAGATCCTTGACGTCCTTGACCAGGAAATTGTGCTTGACGCAGGGCCGGGTAATCCCGACCGTATCGCATTCCTGAAAGGCATCCTGACCAATTGCTGCTGTCGGTACCTGACCCGTGATGGCTACCAGCGGGATGGAGTCCATGTAAGCCGTCGCGATGCCGGTTACCGCATTGGTAACGCCAGGCCCCGACGTTACCAGGCAAACGCCTATTTTGTTCGATGAACGTGAATAAGCGTCTGCAGCATGCACGGCTGCCTGTTCGTGGCGAACAAGAATATGCTTTACCTTATCCTGCTGGGACAAGGCATCATAGATGTACAGTACTGAACCGCCGGGATAGCCGAAAACGTGCTCGACTTTTTCTTCCTGAAGGCACCTGATTAAAATCTCGGCACCAGTCAGCACCTTGTCTTTCGCTTCTTTTGCCATATAAACTGCCGCGCCTGCAATAATTGCTGGAAAAGCCCTCTACCTTAGCGGTTTGGCCGTATCGGGTCAAGGTTTTTCAGGTATTGCGGACCACCAACCCTTTGCATCACATCGGTTTGCTTTGTTGAATATTGAAATAGCAAGTGGCGACACGTAAAGAACTTTCCGACTTTCTCGCCTCGGTTGAGCGGCGCGCCTTCAAACAGGCGCTGTTTGCCGTGCGTAATGAAGAGTCGGCACTTGATATTGTCCAGGACTCGATGCTCAAGTTGTCCGAAAGCTACGGGGATCGACCAACCACCGAACTGCCAATGTTGTTCCAGCGAATCCTGCAAAACACGATCCGGGACTATTATCGTCGCCAGAAGGTTCGTTCGACCTGGACCACGCTGCTTTCAACACTCGGAGGGGGTAAGAGCGGAGAAGAAGAGACAGATCCCCTTGAAACCCTGTTGCTTGAAGATGCTGAAAACTCGCCGGAGACCCCTCATGGCAGGTTTCTTCAGACCCAAACCATTGCTATCATTGAACAAGAGGTTTCAAGGTTGCCTTTACGTCAACGTCAGGCCTTTCTTATGCGTTACTGGGAAGATATGGATATTGCTGAAACAGCTAAGGCCATGCAGTGCTCGGAGGGAAGCGTCAAAACCCACTGTTCGCGTGCAACACAAACCTTGGCCGTAGCACTCAAGGCAAGAGGGATCACCCTATGAAAAACGAATACGAAAATACGGCAAAGCTTCGCCAAGCACTTGAGCAGGGTTGTCTTGGTATTGACGCGAATATCGCAGCCCGGCTTGCCGAAGCACGCAACAAGGCACTTGATCATCAGAATTTTGCAGTCGCCGAAGTGATGGTTGCCAACGCCTTTGCCCACGCCGGCGGGCGTTTGAGTCAGGTTCTGTTGCCCAATGCTCGCATGTTGACCGCCCTGGCAGCGCTGACGTTCGGTATTGTTGGTACCTACTATTGGAATGCGTTTGAGCAGGCCGACGAAAATGAAGAGGTCGATAGTGCATTGCTTGCTGACGATTTGCCGGTTGACTCATATACAGACCAGGGTTTTGAAGCATGGCTAGAACATTCAAAGCAGTCTTCGTCGCAATAGTCCTGAGTCTTGCACTGGCCCCCATAGCCAACGCGGCAACTACCGTAGCCCTGGTCGAACCACTCAACCAACCGCTCTGGGCCGAGCTGAGCCCGGCGCAACGTCAGATTCTTGCGCCACTTGCGAAGGACTGGGACGGCATGGAATCGTTTCGACGCAAGAAGTGGGTGGGCGTTGCGCAACGGTACCCCTCAATGTCGCCGGAACAACAAGGACGAGTGCAGGCCCAGATGAAACTTTGGGCCGGCCTCTCGCCTGAAGAGCGCAATGCCGCGCGCGAAAAATTCAAGAAAAGCCATCAATCGCCACCGGAGCAACGGGATGCACGCCGGCAGAAATGGGAAGAGTACAAGGCGCTTCCTGAGGATGAGAAGCGAAAGTTCAGGGAAAAGGCAGCCAAACGAAAGTCCCCTCGGACTTCGGGCGGAAAGTATGCACCGCGCCCGCTGACGCCGAAACCTGACGCCGCTCAAAAGCCGCCAATACATACTCCTGCCGTTGCACCCCCCGCGACATCTTTCGCAAAGTGAGTCGCCAGCCATCGAAATTCCCCGGCGTACGTCGACGCTTGGCCAGTGCCATGTATGACGCGCTGCTGCTGATTGGCGTCCTGGCCGCTACCTGGGTGTTACCGCACATGCTGATCGGCATGGCCTTTCATGTCACCGCGCCCGGTATCGTATTGGCGGCACATCTGGTTCTGGTGCTGGCCGTCTACTTTCTCTGGTACTGGCGCAATGGCGGACAAACGCTGGCGATGCAAACGTGGAAGATACGACTTGTTTCGGTCAGGGGAACGCCGCCTTCCTGGCAGCAGCTAGCCTTGCGCTACGTACTGGCTTGGCCGAGCATCTGTTACGCAGGCGTCGGTCTTTGGTGGGCGCTGTTTGATCGAGATCGGCAGTTTCTGCACGACCGCCTGTCAGGCACGCGCATCGTTTTCCAATGAACCTCAGCGACGATCCACCCACCACAACATCCCGCCAGCGGCACCGAGGAACAAGGCACTGGGCGTGACAGCCGACAGAAGCGGCGTCCAGTTATTGATTACGCCGAGGCTGGAAAACAGGCCATTCAGCATGTAAAAGCCAATGCCAAGCATGATGCCGGTAAACACGCGCAAACTAACTGTACCGCTGCGCGTGGAAAGAAAGCTGAAAGGCAACGCCAGCAGCATCATCACCAACGTTGTGAGCGGGTAAACCAGTTTTTTCCACATCGCTATGATGTACCGCTCGGTCTTTTGCTGATTCTCCTGAAGATGCTTGATGTACTGATAAAGATTCAGCACTGACATTTTCTCGGGCACAACCAGCAGCACTGAAAGGATGTCGGGATTCAGCGCCGACTTCCACAGCATTTCGGGCAATTGTTCCACCCGCGCATGCTCTCCATTCGCATCAAAGACGGTCCGCGTCACGTTGCTTAGCTTCCAATGGTCGGGAGGCACAAACTCGCCAACTACTGCGTCCGAAATCGATGCCAGACGATACTCGTCATCAAACTCGTAAATTCGCGCATCGCGCAACTTGGAATCAGGCTGCACATTGCGCACGTTGACAAAAGATCTTTCGTCCTTGACCCAGAGGCCGGAACGAAAGGCCTGCGCCACCATGGAGCTCATCGCCTTCAATCTCAGTTGCTGCGCCGCACGCTCCGCCGGCGGAGCAACAAACTCCCCAACCAGCAGGGTTATCGTCACAAATACCACGCCGATGCGCAAAAGCATCTTGATGAACCCGGCGGTGGACAAGCCGGATGCGCGCAGCACCGTGATCTCGGAATGCCGCGCCAGTGTAGTCATGGCGTAAAGAGTCCCGATCAGCACGGCAATCGGAGCGAGCTCATACATCCTTCCGGGAATCGTCAACACGACGAAAGCTACGATGTTTTCGAGCTGGTAGCCCCCTCGTCCCAGATCCTGCATTTCACCAATCAGGTCGAAAAAGGCAAACAGCATCAAAAACGCCGTCAGTACCAGCGCGGTCGCCATATAGATTTCTCGCGCCAAATAGCGCTGGAATACTTTTATCGCCACAGCCGCCACCATCTGACCATGCTCAACCGTTGCCAACATGGCCAACAACAGCACCAACATCAAGGCA
>CANJXH010000145.1 GCA_947478755.1 Betaproteobacteria bacterium
GGGCCACTACCGGGCAGCGGCTCGATAAAGGCATTCTTGACGCCGATATCAAGGTCAATCAGCAGCTGTTGCGCTTCCAGCCCCTCACCGGTCTTGTTCATCGAAAAGGCCTTCGCGATTTCTGCGCGGATCAGCGCTTCACGTCCCGATTTCCTGTTCAGCGCGATGATGCGCTGCAGTTGGCCCAGGGTCAGCGGCCGCAGGATATTGATGGTTGCCGTGGCGTTTTTTCCGCGCGATGAAGGCGGCGTATCTGCCTGCGCATTGCCGGCAGCAAAGAGCGTCGTGGCAAGCAGGACGATGCAACCGTGACGCGCAGTGCGGTATTTGGGCATCACGTTACTCCTGTTGTTGGCCCCGGCGTTCCCGTTCGGGCTGGTCCTTTGTCATGTGATCTCCCCTTAGAGGGCCTGGTGAAGCCTGTGTCCTTGCCGAGTCTCTGCTGTACCTTTTGTATGGCCCGACAGGGAACCCGTGACACTATCCTCTCCTGATTCACGGATGTTAAATGGAAATATGCAACACTGGCATTTGGTAAAGGACATGTTCTTGAATGATTATAAGAACAACGATGCAAACGTTTGAAAAGACCGCAATTCATGGAGTAGTCATGCCGCAGTATCACTTCATTCACATTCAACCGTTCAATTGACCGCACGCTTTGCCTCGCAACTGCTTTTTCGCCTTGTCATCCTGCTCGGCATGCTGCTGCTGGGTGGCTGCAGCATGGTGCGCTTGACATACGATAACGCGCAAACCATCAGCTACTGGTGGCTGGACAATTACTTCGACTTCAGCGACGAACAGGCGGATCAGGTGCGCGCGGACCTGCGGCTGCTGCATCAGTGGCATCGCAGCACACAGTTGGCAGAGTATGCCGACCTGTTGGCGACGGTGCGTGGTCGAGCCCTTGACGAGGTAAGCCCTGCTGCCGCGCGCGAGGATGTGGACCGGGCAAGGGCCGCGATTGACCTGCTCGCCTACCGTACCGTTCCTTATTACGCCAGACTGGCAAGGCAGTTGAAGCCTTCGCAAATTGCCCATCTGCAAAGACGCTTTGTCGAAGAGGACAAGAAGTGGCGTGAGAAATGGATTGCCCCCTCCGCGACGGAGGTAGCCGAAACGCGCCTTGACGGCTGGATGGACTGGGCCGAAGCTTTTTATGGCGACATGAGTGAGGAGCAAAATGCCTACATGAAGGCTGCCATTGCACGTTCGGCTTTTGATGCGCAACTGGCCTGGGAGAATCGTCAACGCCAGCAGCAGGATATCGTCGCCACGTTTGAGCGGATCATGCGGTCCAAACCGGAACAGGCAGGGGCCGAAGCCGAAATCAGGAGTCTGGTCGAGCGGCTGCTCTACAGCAAGGACACCGCCTACGCCTCAATGCTGCAAAAGCTGATTGACGAAACTTGCATCAATCTGGCCGGGCTGCATCAACTCACGAGTCGTAGCCAGCGGGAGAGGGCGAGGGACAAGCTGGACGGCTACGAACGTGAGCTTCGGCTATTGAGCAAGGGATGAGTGCTGCCCGGTGCGAGCAGGCGGGGAAGTTATAAGTTCAACCACTTGCCCTTTTTGACGATTAGCACGAGTAAACTAACCGGCATCCAATAATCGTCGTCAGCCGGTCGGTCAGGTGCACCACGACATCAGCAGGAGGAGCAAAAAACAATGAATGCCAAATCCCACCCCTCTGCCGCCATGGCAGGCGAACGCAAATCCGGCAGCCCTGCGCTCGTGGCGCGTCCGGTCCAGCCGGTTCAGATATGGGCCTGGATCGGTGTCGCACTGCTGATGGCCGAGTTCTGGTTTGCCGGCAAGTGGATATTGAGTGACCAGTTCGTCGCCGTGCCGAGTGGCCCTGACGTGCCCCCTGAGTGGATGCGACATGTGCTGGATATCGGCCAGGTGGTGATGACCCTGATCTGGTGTTTCTCCTTTTACTGGTTTGTCATTCGTGCCTGGCAGCGCGAACGCCGCCTCACCACCGATAGTCTGATCATGATCGGCTGCACGCTTGCCAGTGGCTGGGACGCGCTGTCCGATGTCGGTCAGTACTGGTTTACCTACAACTCCTATCTGTTCAATCGGGGTTCGATGCTGGCCGTGATGCCAATCACATTGTCACCGCATGCGCCGGGTGCCAACGAAGCATGGCCGATGTTCTTCATCAACACGCTGTACGGCAACTTCGTCATCGTCGCCATCATCATGTGTGCATTGCTGCGTTTCGTGAAGTCCAGATGGCCGCAGATCGGCACGCCGGCATTGGTGGCAATCTGCTTCCTGCTGGGCGGTATCGCCGACTTCATCATCGAGGGCCTGGTACTGTTGCCGCTGGGTTTCTGGACCTATGCTGGCGGCCATTGGGCCATCAATGCCGATACCTACTATAAATTTCCGCTGCACGAGGCGATTTGCGCCGGTTCGGTATTTGCGTCGCTTACCTGCCTGCGTTTTTTTGTCGATGACAAGGGACAGACCATCCCCGAGCGCGGGCTGGACAAGATCGTGGCGTCGCCGTTGCAAAAGAGCTTGCTGCGTATTCCCGCTGTCCTGGGTGGCGTGATCATGATCTTCATCATCACCTACCACTTGCCGCAGGGTTTTCTTGCGCTGCATTCCACTGAATGGCCGGATGATGTGAAAAACCGCTCCTACTTCACCAATCACATCTGTGGCCCGCAGGTCAATCTGGCCTGTCCCGGGCCTGCCGTACCGATTGCCCGGCCAGGGGCGCCGCGACCGGACTATGCTGGGCGCTTCGCCCAGTAGCTGAAGGGCAATACCAGCAGCTCAGTCAAAACAACATCAGAGGAGCCAGGCGAATGAAGCGTCACACCGGTTTTTTCGCACTCGTCGTCATCGTTGCCAGCCAACTGGCATTTGCCCAGCCGGATACGCCACCGGCGCTGGACCGCGCCAAGGTCGTCGCGGCGGCGACCGACGTCATCAGGCAGGCCCATCACGCAACCTTTGTCACCATCAGTTCGGACAAGCATCCCGACGCTCGCATCGTGACGCCGGCAGCGCCGGACCAGAATCTCGAAATCTGGATTTCGACGCTCAAGACTTCGCGCAAGATAGCGCAGCTGCGCAAGGACCCGCGTGCCACGATGCTTTATTTCGATCAGGCCAATATGGCCTATGTCACGCTGATCGGAAAGATCACCATCGTTTCTGATCCCGCAGAAATGCAGAAGCACTGGCAGGCGGAGTGGGCGCCTTTCTATCCTGATGGAACCAAAAGCCCGGGCTTCATCATGATGAGGTTCGTGCCGGACCGCGTTGAAGTCGTCAGTCGGCAACACAAATTGATGCCAGACCCGTGGGGCTTGGCAATCCTCAAGCTGAAATAGCGATCAGCGTCTTGCCAGCAATCCGGTATCGGCAAGGCGGGCCGCGATACCTTCCGCCAGCTTCACATAGCCGGCAGCATTGGGGTGTACCTGGTCTGACTTGAGTGCCGGGTCCGAAAGGATGTCGGCAAAGATATCGGGTATCAGGGGTACAGCTTCGTCCTTGGCCAGCTCGGCATAAAGCTTTGCATCCGGCAAGGCGCCAAAGGCCGCACCTGCGAGGGAAAAGCGCGGGACCGACACCAGCACGACCGGTATGCCAGCCTGCCGGATCGTCTTGAGCATGCTGCGAATATTGTCCCTGGTTTGATTTTCGGGAACCCGGCGCAGGAAATCATTGCCACCGATTTCGAGGATCACCAGCGCGGGCCTTGTTTCTTCCAGCGTCGTCGCAAGCCTTGCCATGGCACCCTCGGTCGTGTCGCCCGGCAAACCGCGATTCTGGATTTCCCAACCCGATATTTCTGCCAGCTTGCTTGGGTAATCTTCACCCTTGGCCGCGCCGGTGCCATAGGTAACGCTGTCACCAAAGGCCAGTACCTGCGTGCCGGCAGGCAGGGAGGAGTATTGCGGGCTGCGGCTGCAGGCAGTTGCCACCAGTGCCAGCACGGCACACAGCCCGCAAAGCACAAGACGACGGACAAAACGGCAGTTCATCATCGGCCTGACGGTGACGGCTCAATCCGGTCTGGAAGGGCGTGATTCAGCGTCCGAACAGGCCCTTCAGCTTTTGCACGCTGTCGGCAGCACTTTTGACCGAATCCACCGATATGGCGCTATCCAGTGATTTCAACTGTCCTGCGCCTGTGGTGGTGCTGGTGACCGTGCTGGTCACTGAGGGGGCCACCGCGACCAGTTCAGTTGGCGCAGCCTTTTTGGCATAGGCTTCGGATTCGGCCGCTGTCGGCAATGGTTTTCCCGGCAAGGCCTCCAGACGCTTGCGATCCAGCGAATTTGCCAGCGACGCACGCAGCGAGTCGCGTTGCGACTGCACGCCATAGCCGCTGTCGAGCACCCGCCATTCGACGTTATTGACCTTCAGCCCCGCACTTTTTTCCGGGCTGGGGTTGCCATAAGCGCCAATGTAGTTGGCATCGGAGGTATCAAATTTCGTCACGTTGATGGCCAACTGCAAGGTGATCGCCGTATCGGCTGAATTGCCTTTGGGGTCCGGCCAGATGTACTTGCGACTGACATGCACGACGAAGTCGCCGGATTTCTTGTCGCCCTTGCAGGTCTCGATGTCGGAAGGATTGGTCGAGGCATCGACGGTTCTGATTTTTTCGCTGGCCGGTGCCGGGCGCAACAGCGAAATCAGCGCAGCATTGGCACGGGAATAGAAGGCCTTTTCCTGCGCATTGAGCGGAACCGTATCGACGCAATCCGCGTGGGCGAAGATGCTGCTGGTCAGCAGGCCAAACATCAACAGCACCTGGGTTATTGCTGGCGTGAGTCTCATGGTCGATTTCTCCGTAAAAAGAGGCACCCGAGGGGGCAGCCGTTATGAGTGAAGGATTGGTTTGTTCTGGCGGGACTTTCTGCTATCAGGCTGCCTTGTTGGCAAAATATTTGACCAGTCGTTTTGCCATTGTAGTGATCAGGGCTTTCATGATGATTCGCATCAGTGGCTCGGTGATACGCGCAAGACCGTCGCAATTGAAGTGGCCGATCCACGTCAGGCGCGTCCTGTTGGGGCCGATGGTTTCGAAATGCATGTGGCCCTGATATCCGGAGATCAATTTGTCACCAACAGCGCCAAAGGAAGGGATGCTGTAGGCGAGGAAGGTGGGCTTCTTGCTGATGTCTATCTTTTCGATCATCGACATTCCCGAATTCAAAGTCACCAGTCGCTGCGAGCCGGCCCCATAGGGTTCGCTCGCCTTGCTGTGGTCATAGACAATACTTTTGGGGCCGGGGACCCAGAACATCATGGCCTCTTCCGCCGTTCCTGCGGCAAAGCATTGCTCGATCGGCGCTTCGATGTCGACGATCACGCGATATTGTTCCTTGGAAACTGCGTTGCTGCTGTCGGCCATGGCGAGTCCTTTTGTATTTGATGCATTGACAATGGCAACCGGGCTGAAGGCGTTGCCGGATGATCATGAAACGGTCTTTACGAGCTTTATTGTTGCCTGACTTCGGCATGTGATGGCCCCGGGATATTACTGTTTTCTGGCGGCTATAAGCTCCTTGATGGGTGAATGTCACGGGGAGCCAGTGGCTGCGGATATTTTGGGAAGTCAGACAGGCTAAAGTTTTGCAAAATTTGTTCGTTAATTGCGCTACTGATTAATAAAAGGCGCAGCTTATGACAAAACCCAAACTTGATATCACCAATGTCGCCGAATACCGCAAGAAGCAGGGCCTGAATCAAACGGCCTTCTGGGCTTCCCTCGGGGTAACCCAAAGTGGTGGTTCGCGCTACGAATCCGGCCGCGCGCTTCCCAAACCGGTTGCGTTGCTCCTGACCCTGCGCGAATCGGGGAAAATCACCGACAAGGATCTGTCGGAGTCTGCGGCGATCATCAAAAAGGCAAAAGCCAAAAAAGGCTGATATCGTGAAGGCAAGGCCTTCCGCTTAAGAAGGTCTCGTCCGGACTAGCTGTCACGATGGCTTTTCGACGATTCCAGCCTCAAAAAAATCGCGGCTCGACCGGCATCGTCGGGCGATAGAGGAGAAAAAATGTTCCCGCTGACGGCATCCCCTGAATGTCTGTTGCCTTGCCTTGCGCAGTTGGCCTTTCAGGACCTGATGTTGTCGGCATGAGCAAGCCGATGCCATGAAAAACTACGATTTCGA
>CANJXH010000146.1 GCA_947478755.1 Betaproteobacteria bacterium
AGCTTCAACTTTACCCAACCCGTACCGGTTAGCCAGATGATGGGGATATTCCAGGATATCACCGGCCTGAATTTCATGATGATGCCGGGAGTGAACGGGGAAATCGATCGGTTGAAAATGGAGAACACGCCCGTTGAAACTGCGATGAGTGTCATCAGCCGTATGTATGGTTTGTCAATGAGACGCTTTGGTGATCTGGTCGTGGTTGGCAAAGCGTCCGATCTGGTCAAGTACGAAAAAGACGAAAAGGAATTGCAGACTGCCAGACAGGATGCCGAGCCCATTGAGCAAGAGTCCATCCGTGCACGCTACCGTCCCGCAGCCGAAATTGTTGCTGCCCTGACCGGCAATCCCTTGCCGGCGGCAACCTCCCCGACAGCGTCCCAAGGGCAACCAATAGGCTCCACGCCCAACCAACCTACGGCTGGAGGCGCAGCAGCGGGCACAGGGCCGCTGAAGTCGATGATTTCTGCACGGGGCAGCATTTCGTCTGATCCAATCACGAACGTGATCTTTGTGGAGGAGACGCGATCACAAATTCAAAAAATACGTGAACGAGTCGAGTCTCTGGATCGCCCGGTCAAACAGGTGATGATTGAGGCGCGCATTGTCAGTGTTGCCACCAATTTCTCCAAAGCCCTTGGCGCAAAACTGGGATTCACTGCGACAGGCACAGAAAAACTCGGCTCCTTCGGGGGAAATCAAGTCAGCATTGGTGGTCCCGTCAAATTCAATTCGAATTTGGGTGTCGCAGGAACGTCAACGCTATCGTTCTCTTTGTTCAATCCCTCGCAGACCCGGTTACTCAATCTTGAACTGACCGCCGACGAGCAGGATGGACAATCCAAAAACGTCGCCAGCCCCAAGATTCTGACTCAGGACGGACGCCAGGCAACCATTACCGACGGACAAACCCTGTTCTACCAACTAGCCGGGGGAACCTCTGGTCCGACGACCGTTTCCGTTGAAGCAGCTACCAAACTTGACGTCACGCCGAAAATTGGTGCTGATGGCAAGATATCCCTGAAGGTCTACGTTAATAAGGGCGGCATTGGAACTTTCAGTTCCTTGGCCGGCCCAAGCGTCACCAAGCAGGAAATAACGACGAACGTTGTTGTTGAAAATGGCGGCACACTGATGCTGGGTGGCGTTTTTTCTGAAACACAAAGTGATTCCAACGACAGGGTTCCGGTGCTGGGCGACATTCCCTATCTGGGATGGCTGTTCAAGTCGAACGTCAAGACGCGCAACAAGTCCGAACTCTTGATTTTCCTGACGCCGCGCATTGTTACTGAGGAGCTGACGCTTCAATAAGCGACGGCGAAGTGTAATTAGTGCCGCAATCGGTGTTCCTCGTCGGCTTGATGGGTGCCGGCAAAACGACTGTCGGTCGATTGCTGGCAAAGCGGCTGAAAGCAAGATTTCTTGATAGCGATCACGAAATTGCCGCCTCCACGGGCGTCAGCATTCCCACAATATTCGAGATTGAGGGAGAAGCCGGGTTCCGTCGCCGGGAGGCCGACGTCATTGAGCGACTAAGCCGTGAAACCAATATTGTGATGGCGACCGGCGGTGGTGCTGTGCTGAATGAAATGAATCGCCACCACCTCAAGGAGCGCGGTCTGGTTGTGTATCTTGCTGCCAGCCCGGAAACGCTCTACGAAAGAACCCGGCGCGACAAAGGGCGACCTTTGCTTCAAGTCAGTGACCGGCTGGAAAAATTGCAGGAACTGTACCGGCTGCGTGACCCCCTTTATCGTGAGGTGGCGAATATCATTGTCGAAGTGGGGCGTACCTCGGCACCGCACGTCGTCAAACAAATTCAGAACTTGATCGCGACCGATGCAAACACTTAGCGTTTCATTGGGACACCGCAGCTATCCCATTCAAATAGGATCCGGGATTTACCACGACGCAAGCCTGTTGCTTGCCGGCCTGGAGTCCCAAAGGGTTGCGGTGGTGACCAACAATACGATTGCGGAAATCTATTTGCACCGATTGGTCAGTACCCTTCGCGCAAGTCATCTGTCGGTTATGGAAATCATATTGCCGGATGGCGAAGAATTCAAAAACGGCGCAACACTGAACATCATTTACGACGCGTTGATGCGAGAACGGTGCGACCGAAGCACGACGCTTATCGCCTTGGGTGGTGGAGTGATTGGTGACATGTGCGGCTATGCGGCCGCCACATTTCAACGCGGAATCCCTTTCATCCAGATCCCCACGACACTTCTGGCGCAGGTTGACTCCTCCGTTGGCGGCAAAACCGGCATCAACCATCCCTTGGGCAAAAACATGATTGGTGCCTTCTGGCAGCCGAAACTGGTGATTGCCGACACCGACATGCTCAGGACGCTCCCTCGCCGCGAGCTGTCAGCAGGTTTGGCAGAGGTGATCAAATACGGACTGATCAGGGACGAAGCCTTTTTTTACTGGCTTGAAGTCAACATGGAGAGGCTGACCCAGTGTGAGTCCGAAGCGATCGCCTATGCTGTTGAAAGGTCTTGCCGAAACAAGGCCGAAGTTGTTGCCGCAGATGAATTTGAAACTGCGAAGGATGGAGGGCGGGCACTGCTCAATCTTGGCCATACATTTGGGCACGCAATTGAAACTGCACTCGGGTACGGAACATGGCTCCACGGAGAAGCGGTCGGCACGGGTATGCTGATGGCCGCCAGGCTTTCCGCGCGTCTCGGTTGGTTGGCTGATAAAGACGTCAGCCGAATTTCGCGTTTGCTTCAAAGAGCAGGACTGCCACTGAAGGCACCCAATATAGGCGCCGAGAAGTATCTTGATTTGATGGGGCACGACAAAAAGAATATTGGCGGACAACTGCGACTTGTGTTGTTGAAGAGCATCGGTGAGGCGATGACCACCAAGGACGTCACCACCACCGATGTCTTGGCAGCAATAAATGACTGTAGTGATGACTGAACTGGCACCGTATGCCGTAACCGGCACGAACTCGCGCGGCAGGATAATCGGCGAGCCTTCTCCGGGGGCAAGAAGCGAATTTCAACGCGACCGAGACCGCGTGATTCACTCGACTGCATTCAGGCGCCTTGAATACAAAACCCAGGTTTTCGTGAATCACGAAGGCGATCTGTTCCGCACCCGCCTGACCCACTCGATTGAAGTAGGGCAGATATCCCGCACCATAGCCCGCGCATTGCGGGTAAACGACGACCTTGCCGAAGCTATTGCGCTGGCGCACGACCTGGGACACACGCCCTTCGGACATGCCGGGCAGGATGCTTTGAACGAATGCATGAAAGATCATGGCGGTTTCGAGCACAACCTTCAGTCTCTACGAATCGTTGATGTCCTCGAAGAAAGGTATGGTGCTTTCGATGGTCTTAACCTGACTTTTGAAACCAGAGAAGGAATTCTCAAGCACTGTTCATTGGCCAATGCGAAAAAACTGGGTGATCTTGGCCAGCGATTTCTTGAAAAACGTCGGCCGTCAATCGAGGCGCAAGTGTGCAATCTTGCCGACGAAATTGCCTACAACAACCACGATATCGATGATGGTTTGCGTAGCGGCCTGTTGACCCTGGAACAAATGCGCGAGGTAAGCCTGTTCAGCCGATGCGCCGACGCCGCAGTAGCTGAATACCCAGCAATTTCAGGGCGCCGCCTCGTTCACGAAACCATTCGCCGCACCATCAACGCATTGGTGACCGACCTGCTGGCAGAAACCGGCCGTCGAATCGAAGCAGCGAGTCTGTCATGCCTTAACGACGTCCACATCGCGCCTACTTTGGTCGGATTCAGTGCCGAAATGCATTCCGAAAATATGCAGTTGAAGGCTTATTTGCGTGACAACTTGTATCGTCACTATCAGGTCTTGCGCATGACGAGCAAGGCGCGGCGCATCATCGCCGATTTGTTCAATATCTTCATGGATGACCCCAGGTTGCTTCCCCCTCAATACCAACGTATGGCAGAGGGGGATAAAACGCGCGCGATTGCCGACTATATTGCCGGCATGACTGATCGTTACGCGATGAAAGAGCACGGCAGGCTGTTCGCCGTCGGAGGGGTCTGAGAGTCGGCTGACTAGCCTAACTTGCTGCGCCGCAACGTATTGAGTTTGTGCGCATTAGACGGTATATTTGAGCCAGAAGCGCTAGGGAATTACCCAAAGCCGGGGAGTTATATGACCCCCGGCTTTTTTGCCGACTACGTCTCACCAGCCTGCGTATGAATATGCAGCGCAAGAAACCAAGGAAATACAGCATGGATCTGCCGGGCCGACAGGGTCTATACGACCCCGCCAATGAACACGACGCCTGTGGCGTTGGCTTTGTTGCTCACATCAAAAATCAGAAGAGCCACGAGATTGTTTCGAATGGCCTGAAGATACTCGAAAACCTGACACACCGTGGCGCAACCGGCTATGACCCGTTGCTGGGCGATGGCGCAGGAATTCTTGTTCAGCTACCTGACAAATTCTTGCGTGAAGAAGCCGCCAGTTTGTCCATCAAACTGCCAGCGTATGGCCACTACGCTTGCGGAAACGTGTTTCTGCCGCAATCAGCGAATGGTCGAATGGCCTGTGAGTCGGTGGTTGCACGTGTGATTGCCGAAGAGGGTCAGCTGTTCATGGGGTGGCGTGATGTTCCGCGCGACAACAGCGGCTTGGCCCAGGCTGCACGTGATATCGAGCCAGTCATTCGTCAGGTCTTTGTCCAGACCACGCTCAAGGATCAGGATGCATTTGAGCGTAAATTGTTCGTTATCCGCAAGCGGATCGAGCACGAGGTACGACATCTCAGCATTGCCGACCGCAAGATGTTCTACATCCCCTCGCTTTCGTCGCGCACGATTGTCTACAAGGGCATGCTGCTGGCAGAGCAGGTTGGTACCTACTTCCTTGATTTGCTCGATAAACGGGTGGTTTCGGCGATTGCCCTGGTTCACCAGCGATTTTCAACCAACACCTTCCCTACCTGGGATCTGGCCCATCCGTTCCGCATGATTGCCCACAATGGGGAAATCAATACGGTGCGCGGCAACGTCAACTGGATGGCGGCGAGGCAGAAGGCGATGGCCTCCACGCTGCTGGGTGACGATCTGGACAAGCTCTGGCCCCTGATAGTCGGTGGCCAGTCGGACTCGGCGTGCTTTGACAATGCCCTCGAATTGCTGGTGATGGGAGGTTATTCACTGGCGCAGGCAATGATGCTGTTGATTCCCGAAGCCTGGGCCGGCAATCCGCTGATGGATGAAGAGCGCCGTGCTTTCTACGAATATCATGCCGCACTAATGGAACCTTGGGATGGCCCGGCTGCGGTGGCCTTTACCGATGGTCGGCAGATTGGTGCCACGCTTGACCGTAATGGTCTGCGTCCGGCACGCTATCTGGTGACCGATGACAACCTCGTGCTGATGGCCTCTGAAATGGGGGTGCTGAACTTTGCCGAAGAGAAAATCGCCAAGAAATGGCGGCTGCAGCCAGGCAAGATGTTCCTGATTGATCTTGAGGCTGGCCGCATCATTGACGATGCAGAGCTGAAGAAGTCGATATCGAACGCAAAGCCCTATCGCCGCTGGATTGAAAAGTCCCGTTATTTCCTTGGCGATCTTCCCAGTGGTGAGGTGAAACTCAAGCTCAACGCTCCCTTGCTGGACGTGCAGCAGGCGTTTGGATATTCGCAAGAGGACATCAAGTTCATTCTGGAACCGATGACCGCAACAGGCGAGGAAGCTACCGGTTCCATGGGCAACGACAGCGCTCTGCCCGTGCTCTCGTCGAAGAACAAATCGCTTTACCTTTACTTCAAGCAGTTGTTCGCGCAGGTAACAAATCCGCCGATTGATCCGATCCGCGAAGAGATCGTGATGTCGCTGACGTCTTTCATCGGCCCCAAGCCAAACCTGCTCGGGATTGATGATGGTACTGACAGCGAGCCTCCGTTGCGTCTCGAAGTCCATCAGCCTGTCC
The DNA here is from genome assembly GCA_947478755.1 of Betaproteobacteria bacterium. Lineage (GTDB taxonomy): Bacteria > Pseudomonadota > Gammaproteobacteria > Burkholderiales > Rhodocyclaceae > Georgfuchsia. Next base: position 5,951 of record CANJXH010000146.1, read on the forward strand.
TGACATTGGAAGATCTCGACAAGCTCAAGAATATCGACAAACACACCAAGAGCCGCTATCGCGCTCAAGTACTGGATATCACCTATCC
>CANJXH010000147.1 GCA_947478755.1 Betaproteobacteria bacterium
CAGCCTTGGCGGTGGCGCTTTCGGCGCTGACGGTTTCAAAGGTGGCATCAACGACGCCGTACAAGGTGACATTGGTCTGGCCGAAAGCTGCTGTGCTGGCTAAACCCGCAATCGCCATCGCGATCAGTTTCTTTTGCATGTGGTTCTCCGTAAGTGAATGGTTCGACCTGCGTTGCAGGCCGGGATAACGATTAAGGGAAGATTATTTGTTGGCGTAGATCTGGTCGAAGGTGCCACCATCCGAGAAGTGCACCTTGGCGACATTTGCCCAGCCACCGAAGTTTTCGATGGTGATCAGGTTGACCTTGCCTAACTGGCTGGCGTACTTTGCGGCGACCTTCTTGTCGGTCGGACGATAGTAGTTGCGACCGGCGATGTCCTGGCCCTCCGGGGTATACAGATATTCGAGATAGGCAGTAGCAACCTTGCGCGTACCTTTTTTGTCGACCACCTTGTCCACGACGGAGACGGAGGGTTCAGCGAGGATCGAAAGCGAGGGCGTGACAATTTCGAACTTGTCCGGACCAAGTTCCTTCACCGAAAGATAGGCTTCGTTTTCCCACGCCAGCAATACGTCGCCGATGCCGCGTTCAACAAAGGTCGTGGTGGAGCCACGCGCACCGGAGTCGAGCACCTTGACGTTGGCGAAGAGTTTTTTCACGAACTCCTGAGCCGTTGCGTCGGTACCACCCTTGAGCTGCTTGGCATAGCCCCACGCCGCGAGATAGTTCCAGCGCGCACCGCCAGAGGTCTTGGGGTTCGGGGTGATGATTTCGACGCCGGGCTTGATAAGATCACCCCAGTCCTTGATGCCCTTGGGGTTGCCCTTGCGCACGAGGAAGACGATGGTCGAGCTGTAGGGTGCAGCGTTGTGCGGCAGACGCTTTTGCCAATCAGGTGCGATCAGGCCTTTGTCGGCAATCGCATCAATGTCGCCGCCCAGCGCAAGCGTCACGACGTCAGCTTCGAGGCCGTCGATCACGGCACGTGCCTGCTTGCCGGAACCGCCATGCGATGCCTTGAAGGCGACGTCTTCGCCAGTCTTGGCTTTCCAGTATTTGGCAAAGGCGGGATTGAATTCCTGATAGAGCTCACGCGTCGGATCGTAGGACACGTTGAGCAACGAGGTCTGGGCGCTTGCGCTGGCAACCAGACCCGCAATCAGGGAAAGAGAAATCAATGCGCGGGTGAAGGTAGATTTCATTTTTGTGCTCCGTAGTGAGTGGGAAGTTGCAATTTACGGACAACCCCAACGAAACGGAACCAAGAAATTCTGATTTGAATATTCACTGCGCCCACGCTGCCTTCGGACAACGTATGCCTCGGTCAGGATTTTTCTGCCGAAAAAAATGGACGCCGCAGCGTCCATTTTTCTACCCGCGATTCACGTGTCAGTCGATATCCGCTTCCTTGCCCGGTGCAACGGCATTGCGCACCGTCTGCTCGGTGAGCACCGGTGCGCAATACTCGAGAAAGCGATAGGCAAAGCCACGCAGGTAATGGCCCTTGCGCACCGCAATGCGCGTGGTATTGAGCGCAAACAGGTGCGAAGAGTCGAGCAGGCGCAGACCGGTATCGCGTGCGGGATTGAAGGCACCAGAGGCCACGATGCCGATCCCCAGCCCGAGCTCGACATAGGTCTTGATCACGTCGGCATCAAGCGCGGCCATCACGATGTCCGGCACCAGACCGGCATTGGCAAAAGTCTTGTCGATCGCCGCACGGCCGGTAAAACCGTCGTGATAGGTAATGATGGGAAAGTCGGCAATGGCATCCAGCGTCAAGGGCTTGGCGTCCGCCAGCGGATGACCCTCCGGCACGATCACCGAGTGGTTCCATGTGTAGTAGGGGAAAGACGCGAGCTGCGGCACATCCTCGATCGACTCGGTGGCGATGCCGATGTCGGCATCGCCCGAGAGCAGCATCGACACGATCTCGGTCGGACTTCCCTGATGCAGTACCAGATGCACCTTGGGAAACTGCGTCTTGAACCGGGTAACAACGTTTGGCAAGGCGTAGCGCGCCTGCGTGTGCGTGGTGGCGATGGTGAGGCTGCCTTCGTCGCGATTCGAAAATTGGTCGGCAAGGCGCTTGATGTTCTTGGCGTCAAGCAGCATGCGTTCGACGATCTCGACCATCTCCTTGCCCGGTTCGGTAAGGCCCAGCAGGCGCTTGCCGCGACGAATGAACAGCTCGATGCCGAGTTCGTCTTCCAGGTCCTTGATGTGCTTCGAGACACCGGACTGGGAAGTGAACAGTGCATTTGCTGCATCGGTCAGGTTGAATTTCTGCCTCACGGTCTCGCGGATGATGCGTAGTTGCTGGAAGTTCATGCCGCACTCCGGTCGGTTGTTGCCTGTTTGAGCTCAAAGCCGCGATGACGAAGTTTGGCAGCAATCAGCCATTCCGGGCCATGATCGCGAAGATCGAGAAATTCGCTGACAAACGGCGTTGCCGGCGTCTCGACCACCTGCTGCGCAGTACCGATCTGCTCCACCTTGCCGTGATTCATCAGTACGACCCGGTCGGAAACTTCCAATGCTTCCTCCTGGTCGTGGGTGACGAAGATGCTGGTGACGTGCAGTTCATCGTGCAGGCGACGCAGCCACTGACGCAGCTCCTTGCGAACCTTGGCATCCAGTGCGCCAAAAGGCTCGTCGAGCAGCAGTACCCGCGGTTCAACGGCCAGCGCGCGTGCCAGCGCGATGCGCTGGCGCTGACCACCGGAGAGCTGTGACGGAAAGCGATCGGCGAGCCAGTCGAGCTGTACCAGATTCAGCAGATCATGCACCTTGCGCTTGATCTCAGTCTCGGCGGGGCGTGTCTTGCGCGGCTTCATGCGCAGACCATATGCCACGTTGTCGAACACGTTCATATGGCGGAACAGCGCGTAGTGCTGGAATACGAAACCAACGTTGCGTTCACGCACATGAGTGTCGGAAGCATCCTCACCCTCCAGCAGTACGTTGCCGGAGTCAGCGAACTCAAGGCCGGCAATCACCCGCAAAAGGGTCGTCTTGCCGCAACCGGAAGGCCCCAGCAGCGCCGTCAATTCACCAGTGGGGAAATCAAGCGACACATTGTCGAGGGCGACAAAGTCACCAAAACGTTTGTTGATGTTCTTGACCTGTATGCTCATTTCACTCTTCCTTGTCCGATTGATTGTTCGACTTTCCTGCCTGCCATTCGACAAACGTCTTGACCGCCAGGGTCAGCAGCGCCAGCAAAGCCAGCAGCGATGCCACGGCAAAGGCCGCGGCGAACTGGTATTCGTTGTAGAGGATCTCCACATGCAGCGGCATGGTGTTGGTCTCGCCGCGGATATGTCCTGACACCACCGATACCGCGCCGAACTCACCCATTGCGCGGGCATTGCAGAGGATCACGCCGTAGATGAGGCCCCATTTGATGTTGGGCAGGGTTACATGCCAGAAGGTCTGCAGGCCGGTTGCGCCGAGCACGATCGATGCTTCTTCCTCTTCCTTGCCCTGCGCTTCCATCAACGGAATCAATTCGCGCGCGATGAACGGAAAAGTGACGAAGGTGGTCGCGAGCACGATGCCGGGAATGGCGAACAATATCTTGATGTCGTGGTCCATCAACCATCCGCCGATCCAGCCCTGGCGGCCGAAGATGAGCACATAGATCAGGCCGGCGACGACCGGCGACACCGAGAACGGCAGGTCGATCAATGTAATCAGGAACTGTTTGCCGGGGAACTGGAACTTGGAAATCGACCATGCGGCGGCAACACCAAACACCAGGTTGAGCGGCACGGCAATGGCTGCAGCGATCAAGGTCAACTTGATCGCCGAAAGAGCATCCGGCTCGACCAGCGCCGCCCAGTAAACATCCCAGCCCTTGCGCAACGCCTCGGTAAAGACAGCGAACAGCGGCAACAGCAGGAAAAAGCTGAAGAATGACAGCGAGATCGTCACCAGCGTCCACTTGACCCAGGTCGGCTCACGCGTTGCCGAGCTGTCTTCGTAACGTGAGGACACCGAACCGCCGTGCCCCGCCAGTGTTGCAGTTGCGCCTGACATCAGCGATCCCTCCCTGTACGTTTGGATGTCCATGCCTGCAGGCCGTTGATCACCAGCAGCAGCGCGAAGGAGACGAGCAGCATCACCAGCGCAATCGATGTGGCACCGGCATAGTCGTACTGCTCAAGTTTGGTGATGATCATCAGCGGCGTGATTTCCGACACCATGGGCATGTTGCCGGCGATGAAGATCACTGACCCGTATTCGCCTACCGCCCGCGCAAAGGCGAGTGCAAAGCCGGTCAGCAGCGCCGGGAACAGCGCCGGGAAGATCACGAAGCGGAAGGTCTGTAGGCGATTTGCACCAAGGCTGGCTGAGGCCTCCTCTAGTTCGCGTTCCAAATCCTGCAGGATCGGCTGCACGGTGCGCACGACGAATGGCAGGCCGATGAAGATCAGCGCTACCAGCACGCCATTGGGCGTAAACGCTACCTTGATGCCATGCGGTTCGATGATGCTGCCGATCCAGCCGTTCTGCGAATAGATCGCTGTCAGTGCGATGCCGGCAACTGCCGTGGGCAAGGCAAATGGAAGATCAATTAGCGAATCAACCAAGCCTTTGCCGGGAAAACTGTAGCGCACCAGCGTCCAGGCCAACAGCAGTCCGAATACGGCATTGACACCGGCCGCCAAGAGCGAAGCACCAAAGCTGAGTTTGTAAGAGGCCACGACGCGGGGGGAGCTGATCACCGCCCAGAATTCGTCAAAGCCAAGCGTTGCCGTCTTGAAGAACACCGCCGACAGCGGAATCAACACCAGTAGGGACAGGTACACCAGGGTATAACCCATGGTGATATTGAACCCCGGCAAAACCCGTTTCCCAGCAACTGACATTGAAAGCTCCTCTGACCAGACAGGAACCGAGTGTAGGGAGAGCTTTGCCACAGGGGAAATAAGTTATTCGGATTTGCTTATGCAAATTTTCCGTTATGGCCAATTGACGGGGAGGAAGCCTGTCGATGGACGTCGGGCATTGCCCGGACTGCCGGCAGCAGGTAAACGGTACACTTGGCGCTCGCGAAACGCCCGAATTTCGATCACTAGAGGAAAACAATATGAGAATCGCCGAATCCGTTACCGATTTGATCGGCAATACGCCGCTGGTACGCATCAATCGTCTGACGAACGGCCTGGGTGCCACGGTGCTCGCCAAGCTCGAATACTTCAACCCCGGCCACAGCGTCAAGGATCGTATCGCCGCCGCCATGATTGAGGCGGCCGAGCAAGCCGGCAAGATCAAACCGGGAGTGACCACGCTGGTGGAACCCACCAGCGGCAACACCGGCATCGGTCTTGCGATGGTTGCCGCGGCCCGTGGCTACAAACTGGTGCTGACCATGCCGGAAACGATGAGTCGGGAGCGTCGCCTTCTACTACGTGCCTATGGCGCGGAACTGGTATTGACGCCGGGGCCGGACGGCATGGGCGGTGCAATCGCCAAGGCAAACGAAATAGCCGCCAGCACGCCGAATTCGTTCATTCCGCAGCAATTTGAAAACCCGGCCAACCCCGAGGTACACCGCAAGACGACCGCAGAGGAAATATGGAATGACACCGATGGCAAGGTCGATATCGTGGTCTCGGGCATCGGCACTGGCGGCACCATTACCGGCGTCGGCGAAGTATTGAAAGCGCGGAGACCCGGCATCCGGATTGTCGCGGTGGAACCTGACGCGAGCCCGATCCTGTCCGGTGGGGCCAAGGGGCCGCACATCATCCAAGGTATTGGTGCCGGCTTTGTACCGAAAATCCTGAATACCTCGATCTACGATGAGGTAATTCGCGTGACCAATGACGACTCGCTCAACATCGCGCGCCGCATGGCCACCGATGAAGGCCTGCTGGTAGGCATCTCGTCCGGCGCGGCAACCTGGGCTGGGCTGCAGCTTGCCGCCCGTCCCGAAAATGCAGGCAAGATGATCGTGGTAATCATCCCCTCCTACGGCGAGCGCTATCTGTCGACGAAGCTTTAC
>CANJXH010000148.1 GCA_947478755.1 Betaproteobacteria bacterium
GACCAACGGATTAAAAGTCCGCTGCTCTACCGACTGAGCTACCGACCCCCATCAGTGAAGGCCGCGAATTCTATCGGCGCAGGGGTGGGGTGTCAAACCAAATTCCTGCTTCATGGCCTTGAAAATGCGTGAAATTTCCCGCAATCCCTGCCTGTGTCGTTGTCCGGATCAGTACGCTTGATGATCGCCGCACAAACAGTTGAAACCGCCACTGACTTGATATGTCTCGGCAAAACAGAACCCGGCCTGGCCGCCCTTTTATTTTGTTCGTCAGCTTTCTGAACAAATTGGCGGGAGACATGTCAACGTGGAGGTTGGCAAAGCGTTACTGGATTATGGTTCCCCTCTGGTTCATTGCCTGATCGCCGAAATCTCCAAACCGGCATTCTGAAGTAGACTTGCGACCGATCCATCATCTCAACTCACGTACTGGAGCATCAAATGAAATCCATTCTCGTTTCTCTGACCGCCGCTGGTTGCCTTTTGTTTGCCGGCGTTGCACAAGCTGACCAAGCCCTTGCGACTGCCAAGGGTTGCATGGCCTGCCATGACGTCGGCGCCAAGAAAGTCGGACCTTCCTACAAGGAAGTCGCGAAGAAATATGCCGGCCAGAAAGATGCCGAAACCAAGTTGGTGAAAAAGGTACTCGAAGGCGGTAGCGGCACTTGGGGTGCGGTCCCGATGCCGGCCAACAAGGCCATGGGCGTCACCGAAGCCGATGCGAAGAAGCTGGTTGCCTGGGTGCTGAGCCAGAAGTAATCCGTCGTGCGACAAGCAAACCACCCTGCGGGGTGGTTTTTTTTCGCCCTGTTCCCGCATGCTTTTGCACGGCTTTTACGCCGTATTCCCGATTGACAATGCCTGTCACGCGGGCAACAATCGAACGCATCCATGTCAATTTGACCATTTCCTGCAAAGGGCCACGCCATGCCGTTTTCCCGCCGCCACCTGCCGCTTTCCATCGTTGCTGCCGCGATTATTTCCACCCTCGTGACCGGTTGCGGCAAATCGTCCGATCAGGCGGCCGCACCTGCGGCAGAGACCGGCCCGCTGGTCATCAAGATCGGGCAGGCATCGCCGCTGACTGGCGCACAGGCCGCCATCGGCAAAGACAACGAAAGCGGTGCACGACTGGCCCTCGAAGATGCCAATGCTGCCAAGATCAAGATCGGCGGTCGCGATGTGACTTTCGAGATGATCAGCGAGGACGACCAGGCCGATCCGAAGCAGGGCACACTGGTGGCGCAGAAGTTTGTCGACAGCAAGGTCAGCGCCGTCATTGGCCACCTCAATTCTGGCGCGACAATCCCCGCGTCCAAGATCTATTCGGACGCCGGCATTCCGCAGGTGTCGCCATCGGCCACGAACCCCACCTACACACATCAGGGTTTCAAGACCGCCTTCCGCGTCATGGCCAATGACGAACAGCAAGGCAAGGCATTGGGCAAGTTTGCTGTTGAGGCCCTCAAGGTGAAGAACGTCGCCGTGATCGATGACAAGACCGCCTATGGCGAAGGCCTGGCAAACGAGTTCAGGAAATACGTCGAAGCCAATGGCGTCAAGGTCGTGGCCGCAGAGCACACCGACGACAAGTCGATCGACTTCACGGCGATCCTGACCAATGTGAAATCGAAAAAACCGGACATCGTCTTCTACGGCGGCATGTATCCGCAAGCCGGACCGATGGTCGCGCAGATGAAGAAGCTGGGCATCCCGGCCAAGCTGCTGACCGGCGACGGCGGATGCGCGCTGGAGTTCCTGCATCTGGCCGGCGACGCTGCACCGGGCAACTACTGCTCGTTGCCGGGCGTACCGCTCGACAAGATGCCGGGCGGTGCCAAATTCGCCGAACGCTTCAAGACCCGCTTCAATATGCCGATCCAGCAATATGCGCCGAATGCCTACGATGCGGCGATGGTGGTGGTTGAGGCGATCAAGCGCGCGGACTCTGCCGACCCGGCGAAAATCGTTGCCGAAATGCCGAAGACGAATATGCCCGGCGTCACCTCCACCATCACCTTCGATGAAAACGGCGACATCAAGAATGGTGCCGTCACCATCTATCAATATTCCACCGACGGAAAGACAGCGGTAGAAACCATCGGCGGCACGGCCGAAGCGGCGGCCGCCAAATAATCAAGAACCGAGCCGAAAGCAGCCCCGCGAGACACCATCCGAGCCGCTAGTGGAAACCTTCATTCAGCAGCTCTTCAACGGCCTCACGGTCGGCAGCATCTATGCCCTCGTTGCCCTTGGCTACACCATGGTGTACGGCATTCTGGGGTTGATCAACTTCGCCCATGGCGACGTGGTGATGATCGGCGCCATGGTTGCGCTATCGGTCACCCGCCCGCTGGTCGGCGTGCTGCCCGGTCCGCTGGTACTGCTGATCGGGCTCGTCGTCGCAGCCGTCACCTGCATGCTGCTCGGCTTCACCATAGAACGTGTTGCCTATCGACCACTGCGCAAGGCGCCGCGGCTGGCCCCCCTGATTACGGCCATCGGCATTTCCATCGTCTTGCAACAGCTGGCAATGATCATCTGGGGCCGCGGATACCATCCGGTACCGACATTGCTGCCCGGCGGCATGCACGACCTGCTTGGCGCACAGATCAACGACCTGCAGCTGCTGATCATCGCCACGGCGGCCGTCACCATGGTGGCGTTGATGCTGCTGGTGAACCGCACCCGGCTCGGGCGTGCCATGCGCGCCACGGCAGAGAACCCTGAAATCGCTGCGCTGATGGGCGTCAACATCAATCGCGTAATCTCGGCCACCTTCGTTATCGGTTCCGCGCTTGCTGCACTCGCCGGCGTGATGGTCAGCTCGCATTACGGCATCGCCCATTACAGCATGGGCTTCATGCTCGGGCTGAAAGCCTTTACGGCCGCCGTCTTGGGCGGTATCGGCAACCTCGGCGGCGCGATGCTCGGCGGCATACTGCTGGGCGTGATCGAGGCGCTCGGAGCCGGTTATATCGGCGATCTCACCGGCGGTGTGTTCGGTTCCAACTATCAGGATGTTTTCGCCTTCATCGTGCTGATCGTCGTGCTGGTGTTTCGCCCCTCCGGCCTAATGGGCGAACGGGTTTCGGAACGCGCATGAAACGCTATCCGCAACTCCGAATGCTGGCAACTATTGCACTGTTGCTGTTATTGCCGTTTGCCGTCGGCACCATGGGCAATGCCTGGGTGCGCATCCTCGATTTTGCGCTGCTCTACATCATGCTGGCACTGGGGCTCAACATCGTGGTCGGCTTTGCTGGCCTGCTCGACCTCGGCTATATCGCCTTCTACGGCGTCGGCGCCTATACCTATGCCTTGCTGGCATCGCCGCAGTTTGGCGTGCATTGGCCGGTATGGCTGATCCTGCCGCTCTGCGCCGCCATCGCCGGCCTGTTCGGTGCGCTGCTGGGAGCGCCGACGCTGCGCCTGCGCGGCGACTATCTCGCCATCGTCACCTTGGGCTTTGGCGAAATCATCCGCATCTTTCTCAACAACCTGAACTCACCGGTCAACATCACCAACGGTCCGCAGGGCATTGCCAGCATTGATCCGATTGCCGTTGCCGGTGTCTCCCTGTCAAGAACTCTCAACGTGTTCGGCTTCGAAGTACACGGCTTGTATCTCTACTACTACCTGTTCGCGTTCGTCGCCTTGCTGATCGTGGTGGTCAGCGCGCGCCTGCAGGATTCGCGCATCGGCCGTGCATGGGTAGCAATCCGCGAGGACGAAGTCGCTGCCAAGGCCTGCGGCATCAACACCCGCAACGTGAAGCTGCTGGCGTTCGCCATGGGGGCCAGTTTTGGCGGCGTCGCCGGCGGGCTGTTCGCCGGCTTTCAGGGCTTCGTGTCGCCGGAGAGTTTCAGCCTGCTTGAATCGATCATGGTGTTGTGCATGGTCGTGATCGGTGGCATGGGCCATATCGGTGGCGTGATTTTCGGCGGCCTGTTGCTGGCGGTCATGCCCGAGATATTCCGCTACAGCGCGGTGCCGGCCCAGCAGGCGCTGTTCGGCAAGGTGGTGATCGACCCCGAGTCACTGCGCATGCTGCTGTTCGGTCTTGCACTCATCGTCGTGATGCTCTACCGCCCCGCCGGCCTGTGGCCGGAACCGCGTCACCGGCGCGAACTGGCCGGTAAGAAATCATGAGCTGCCTGCTCGAAGCGCGCGGCATCTCGAAACAGTTTGGCGGCGTGCAGGCCTTGCAAGACGTTTCGCTCACCATCAACCACGGCGAGATCTACGGCCTGATCGGCCCGAATGGCGCGGGCAAGACGACTTTTTTCAACGTGCTGACCGGCTTGTATGCGCGCGACGCGGGGGAAGTATCGCTTGACGGCAAACCGCTGCCACTGGGCAAGCCTCATGCAATCAGCATCGCGGGTTTTGCCCGCACCTTCCAGAACATCCGCCTCTTTGCCAACATGACGGCGCTGGAAAACGTGATGGTCGGACGTCATGCCCGTACCGCCAGCGGTGTCATCGGCGCGATTCTGCGCACGGCTGCGGCACGCGGTGAAGAGCAAGCCATTCGCCGCCGTGCCGAGGAGCTGTTGCACTATGTCGGCATCGGCGACCGCACCCATGATCTTGCGCGGCATCTGTCCTACGGCGACCAGCGTCGCCTTGAGATCGCGCGTGCGCTGGCAACCGAGCCCCGGCTGCTTGCACTTGACGAACCTGCTGCCGGCATGAATGCCAGCGAAACCGCTGCGCTGCGCACGCTGATCGAAGGATTGCGCGCCGATGGCATCACCATCCTGTTGATCGAACACGACGTAAAACTGGTGATGGGTTTGTGTGATCGCGTTGCGGTACTCGACTACGGCCGCAAGATAGCCGAGGACGTGCCGGAACAGGTGCGGCGCAACCCGGCCGTGATCGAAGCCTATCTGGGAGTGGGCGTTGGCGCTGCTTGAGGTCAACAATCTCGAGGTGCATTACGGCGGCATTGCTGCGGTAAAAGGCATTTCGTTCTCCGTAGAAGCGGGCGAAATAGTTTGCCTGATCGGTGCCAATGGTGCCGGCAAAACCAGCACCCTGAAAGCGCTGGCAAGACTGCTGCCAATCAAGGGGGACATTCGCTACGGTGGCGAGTCGCTCGATAAACTTCCGTCGCATGCGCTGGTATCGCGCGGCCTGGCACTGGTGCCCGAAGGCCGTGGTGTATTCGCCCGGCTCAGCGTTGCAGAAAACCTCGACATGGGTGCCTACCATCGCAGCGATAACGGAATTGCAGCCGACCTGCAACGAATGTACGAGCTGTTGCCACGGCTGAAGGAAAGAGAAGGCCAGCTCGCCGGCACGCTTTCCGGTGGCGAGCAGCAGATGCTCGCCATCGGTCGCGCGCTGATGGGAAGACCTAAACTGCTGCTGCTCGATGAGCCCTCGATGGGCCTCGCCCCATTGATGGTGCAAAAGATATTTGACGTGATCCGCGATGTCGCCGCACAGGGGGTGACCATCCTGCTGGTTGAGCAGAACGCTCGTCTGGCCCTGGATGTCTGCAGTCGCGGCTACGTAATGGAAAGCGGACGGATCACCATCGCTGACAGCGCGACTGCGCTGGCTGCGGACCCGAGAGTGCGGGCGGCATACCTCGGCGAATAGGGCCTCTGGGCCGCTGCTGCAAAGCCATGCGGCATAATGCCCACCATGCATACTGTTCTGATCCTGGGCGGATATGGCTTTTTCGGAAAGCGAATCGGCGCGGCGCTTGCGCAAGAGCCAGACATACGCGTGCTGATCGCCGGTCGACATCTTGACAAGGCACGTTCGGCAGCCAGAGAACTTGGCCTCGCCCCCGAACAAGCCCTTCAGCTTGATGCCCAGTTGCCGCAATTGGCGGCAGAACTTTCGTCCCACGGCATCGATACCGTGATCCACACTGCCGGCCCGTTTCAGGGACAAGGCTACGAGGTGGCACGTGCAGCCATCGCGGCGGGGGCCAACTACATCGACCTCGCCGATGGCCGCGACTTCGTCGCCGGCATCGCTGAC
>CANJXH010000149.1 GCA_947478755.1 Betaproteobacteria bacterium
GCCGACGGCGGCGACAATCACGGTGTCAGCATCGCGGCCGCGGCCGAAGAACGCGTGCGCAAAACCATCGCCCACCTGAAAACCTCGTCGCGAGCCTGGCCTTCGTTCCCGCGCTGGCTCAAGGCCTACCCGACCAACACCTTCAATGTCTTTCCGCTCAAGAACAGTGGCGACGTACAAGGGCAGGTGTACTACGAATGCCTCTACGACATACCGCTCGACCAGGCCATGATCATCGAGTTCGGGCTGCCGAAACCGTGCTTCTACTGGAACATCCAGATCGACGACCGCTTCTGGCGCACGCTGGAGTTCGTGAATCGCCACACCTCCTTCAATGGCCACAGGGATCGCAGTGATGGTGACGGCCGCGTGCGTATCGTCGTTTCGCACCACGATACCGGCCTCGATAACTGGATCGACGCCTGTGGTGTGACCGAGGGCCATATGCTGATTCGCTTCCAGCAGGTCGAGCAAAAGCCCGAGGCGACCGTCAAGTTGATGGCGCTCGCCGAGGTCGACAAGCATCTGCCTGCGGATACACGCCGCGTCACACCCACGCAACGGGCAAAGACTTTGCGCGAGTGGGCCTTGGCCAAGCAACTGCGCAGGAGCTGGTGATCATGGCCCTGCCACAAACCCTGCAGACGGACGCCTTCTTCCTGTCCGCCACCAACCCGATCGCCACCGCCGATCAGCGCGACATGGAAGCGCTGGCGTTGCAGATTGTCGCCCTGCCCCGCGTGCAGGCGGCCCGGGCGATGGCCGCCCAGCGCTGGAAAATCTGCGTCGGCCGCGACGTGCCGGAGGAAGCCTGGCCGCGCTTCGAGAGCCTGATGGATGAATGGGTCTACCACTACGTGCTGAAGGCCGTAAATGCCGATGCGAACTACCCCAAGGTACTTGGCCACCTGTTCGGACCACCGCACGAGTGGTTCGGCATGAAGGTACCCGGCTCGCGCTCGAGCGGCGGCGATAACCCGGACAGCAATATGTCCATCGTCCCGATCGACGCCAGTGCACGCTTCGAACTTCATGGGCAGCGCTTCGCCAAAGGCGTTGCCGACGTGCCCATCACGCTGTGCGCCAATCTTTCCCTTTCGTCTGCGCTGGACAACCTCGACTGGGCCGACGTCGACATCGGCGCCGACGGAAAGTTTGTCATCACGCTCGATCCGCAGCCCGCCAACGGACGACGCAACCACATCCATACCCGGCCCGATGCACGCTGGCTGTTCATCCGCGACTGCCGTGGCGACTGGAGCGAGATGCCCAATGCCTACCGTATCCACCGCCTCGACCCGCCCACCGCGCCGCCGCTGACACTGGAGCAGATGGCGGAACGCGCCGTGCGCTACATTGTCGAAGACGTGCCGATGATGCAGTGGGTGATGCGCGCCGCCATGGCGGTACCCACCAACATGTTCTCGCCGCCGGTCAGCTCGGCCGGCGTCGGCGGCATGGCGACGCAGATGCTCTCGATGGCCAACCTGAAGCTCGCCGACGACGAGGCGCTGGTCGTCACCGTCGGCGCCGGCGGGGCACGCTACACCACCTTCGTGCTGCACGACTTCTGGTTCCGCACCCTGGACTGCTGGAACAACACGAGCACGGCCAACACCTCGCAGGGCATCGCCAATGCGGACGGCTCCAAAACCTATGTCGTCTCGCTGCAGGACCCGGGTGTGCACAACTGGCTCGACACGGCAGGCATGCACCAGCTCATGGTGCTGCACCGCTGGCAGGGCGTGCCGGCCAACCTGGCAGCGGGTGGCGGGCCTTCGATCAGCGCTCAATTGACCAAACTGCAAGATCTCGACGCAGCCCTGCCTGCCGGAACAAAACGTGTCACGACTGCGGAGCGGCGTGAACAAATCGCCGAGCGGCGGCAGAGCTTCGCGCTACGCTACGTGGACCACTGAGAGCAAAAGAGTAAACATTTAACACAACAATCTTGAACGGAGGAACAGCACCATGGGAAGAACCAGCGGAAAAATTGCCCTTGTGACCGGCGCGGCACGCGGCATGGGGGCGGCGCACGCGCGACGCCTGATCGAGGAGGGTGCAAAAGTCATGTTGACGGATGTGCTCGACAAGGAGGGTGCCGAAACAGCACGCACCCTCGGCCCCAATGCGAAATTCATGCACCATGACGTGACCAGCGAGGCCGAATGGAAAGCCGTCGTCGCCGCGACGGAGGCCGCCTTCGGCCCGATCTCCGTGCTGGTGAACAACGCCGGCATCCTGATCATCGGTGCGATCGAAACCCTGGAGGAGGCGACCTATCGCCGCATCATCGACATCAACCAGGTGTCGGTCTTCCTTGGCATGAAGTCGGTGCTACCGTCGATGAAGCGCGCTGGCGGCGGGTCCATCATCAACATCTCGTCCGGTGCGGGGCTGATCGGGCTGCCCTTCAATAGCGCCTATTGCGCATCCAAGTTCGCAGTGCGCGGCATGACCAAGTCGGCGGCGATCGAGTTCGCGCCCTACAATATTCGGGTGAACTCCATCCACCCCGGCCTGATCGAGACGCCGATGACCGCAATCACGCCCGAAACGGAGGCGACACTCGCTGCAGCGGCTGCGGCGACGCCCGCCAATCGCCTAGGCCAGCCGGACGAAGTTGCCAACGTGATGATCCTGCTGGCCAGTGACGAAACACGATTTTCAACCGGCGCCGAGTTTGTCGTCGACGGCGGAATTACCGCTCAATAGGAGAAGAAAATGGGTAGAGTCAGTGGAAAAGTGGCCATCGTGACCGGCGCCGCACGCGGCATGGGCGCGGAAGATGCAAAACGCCTGATCGAGGAAGGCGCGAAGGTGATGCTTACCGACGTGCTGGATGCGGAAGGAGAAGCGACGGCAAAGGCACTCGGGAGCAATGCCCGCTACACGCACCACGATGTATCGAAGGAAGCCGACTGGAAGAAGGTAGTCGCGGAAACGGAAAAGGCCTTCGGCCCGGTATCGGTGCTGGTCAACAATGCCGGCATCTGCACCTACTGCCCGATCGAAACGCTGGAGGAGGCTGACTTCCGGCGTGTTGTCGACATCAACCAGGTATCGGTGTTCCTCGGCATGAAATCGGTATTGCCGTCGATGAAACGTGCCGGCGGGGGCTCGATCGTCAACATTTCCTCTGCTGCCGGCATCATCGGTGGCCCGACCACGCTTGCCTACACGGCGTCGAAATTCGCCGTGCGCGGCATGACCAAATCTGCCGCGATTGAATTCGCGCCCCACAACATCCGCGTCAACTCCGTCCACCCCGGCATCATTGTCACGCCGATGACCAGTGGCGGCGAGTTGCCGCTGGATCTGGTCGCGGCCGGCACGCCGGCCAAGCGCGCGGGCCAGCCGGTGGAAGTTGCCAACGTCGTGCTGATGCTCGCCTCGGACGAATCACGTTTCTCGACTGGTGCCGAATTTGTCGTCGATGGCGGGCTGACCTGTCAATGAGCCGTCATTGAATTGCCGGTGCATCTTTAAATAAAACCAATCAGGGGAGAGAACATGGGCAGAGTAAGCGGCAAGGTTGCCATCGTCACCGGTGCAGCGGGTGGCATGGGCGCGGTGGATGCCAGGCGCCTGATTGAAGAAGGCGCAAAGGTGATGCTCACCGACATGCTGGACGCCGAGGGCGAGGCAACCGCAAAGGCGCTCGGCAGCAATGCACGCTACCTGCATCACGACGTGACGAAGGAAGCTGAATGGAAGCACATCGTCGCAGAGACGGAAAAGCTGTTCGGTCCGGTGTCCGTGCTGGTCAACAATGCCGGCATCGGTCAGAGCAACACCCTTTGCGAAGACCTTACCGAGGAAGAGTATCGCCTCGTCATCGACGTTGATCAGATCTCGGTATTCCTTGGCATGAAGTCGGTACTGCCGTCGATGAAGCGCGCCGGTGGTGGTGCCATCATCAATATCTCGTCGATGGCAGGAATCATCGGTACACCCACGGTGCTGGCCTATACCGCAGCGAAATTTGCGGTGCGCGGAATGACCAAGTCCGCTGCGATCGAATTCGCGCCCTACAACATCCGCGTCAACTCGATACATCCCGGCATTATCCGCACGCGGCTGACCGCAGGCGGGCGCGAGGTGATCGAAGCGGCAACCCAGGCAGCGCCAGCCAAGCGCATCGGCGAACCCGAAGAAGTCGCCAACGTGGTGTTGATGCTGGCCTCCGACGAATCACGCTTCACTACCGGGGCTGAGTTCGTGATCGACGGCGGCTTCACCTGCCAGTGAGCAATGCCGAAAATCGAATCGTTTCACGCACCCCGGCCGAAAGGCCAGGGTAAAGAATAAACCGTCGTCAGACTACAAGGGATTCCACATGGGCCGAGTTACAGGAAAAGTCGCCATCGTCACCGGTGCCGCGCGCGGCATGGGCGCCATTGATGCAAAACGCCTGATCGAAGAAGGCGCGAAGGTCATGTTGACCGACGTGCTCGACGGGGAAGGCGAGGCAACGGCAAAGGCATTGGGCGGTAACGCGCGCTACATGCACCACGACGTGACCAGAGAAACGGAATGGAAACTCGTCGTCGCCGAAACCGAGAAAACTTTCGGTCCGGTGTCCGTGCTGGTCAATAACGCCGGTATCGTCGATTTCGGTCCGATTGAAACCACCGAAGAGTCGGCATACCGCCGCGTAATCGATATTGACCAGATTTCCGTATTCCTCGGAATGAAGTCGGTGTTGCCATCGATGAAACGTGTCGGTGGCGGCTCAATCGTCAACATCTCCTCGATCGCCGGGTTGATCGGTTCGCCCGGCGCGCTTGCCTATACCGCGGCCAAATTCGCCGTGCGCGGCATGACCAAGTCAGCGGCGATCGAGTTCGCGCCCCACAACATCCGCGTCAATTCCATTCACCCCGGCCTGATCCGCACGCCAATGACAGCGATAACCCCGGGAAGCGAAGATGCCATCAATGGCGTCGCCAACGGCACGCCGGCAAAGCGGGTCGGCGAACCGGACGAGGTGGCCAATGTCGTGCTGATGCTGGCTTCGGACGAATCGCGCTTTTCCACTGGCGCCGAATTCGTCGTCGATGGCGGCATGAGCTGCCAATAGTCACTTTCATCAGACAAACCGATATGACCGATCACATCAGAAACGGCGGAGAAACCTTTTCAGTGTCGGCGATGCTGGCTGCTGGCAGCACGGAAACCGGGCTGGACGATTTTGGCGATGAGGAATTCCGCGAAGCACTGACACGGCTCGTTGACTCGACTAACCGCGAGATGGACCTCAGTCCGATTGGCGTGATGGCCTTCAAGGGCGAGGTGCATCGTTCGCTGGTCAATCGCCTGCGATTTGCGGCGGACCTGAAACGGCACCCGGAAATCCTCGGCGAGGAAATGGACGACCCCATCATCGTCACCGGCTTGCCGCGAACCGGCAGCACCAAGCTGCAGCGCATGATGGCCGCTGACCCGGACACGCACGGTCTGCGCTTCTGGCAGATGATGAATCCGGCGCCTTTTGCCAATGCCATTGCCGGTGCCGAAGATCCGCGCATCGAGCATGCGCGGCAGGCAGTCAGCATGTTGCTGCAGATTTCGCCGGGATTCGCGCAATCACACCCCGCCCAGTTTGACGATGTCGACGAGGAAGTTTTCCTGCAGCTTCACACCTTCAAATGCATGCTCACCAGCCTCTCGCATCCTGCCCCTGCCTATGGCGAATGGCTGAAACGGCAACCCATGCAGGGTACGTACCGCTATATGAAGCAACTGCTGCAGTATCTGCAATGGCAAAACGGTGGTCGCAGGGGAAAACCATGGATATTGAAATCCCCCGTGCATCTGGCACATCTGGACCTGCTGCTGGATCTGTTCCCCAAAGCCACCGTGGTCGTTACCCATCGCCATCTGCACGACGCCATTCCGTCATTTTGCCGTCTGATGGAGAACAGCTGGGGCATCA
>CANJXH010000150.1 GCA_947478755.1 Betaproteobacteria bacterium
ACCAGCTTGGCGACTCCCCTAGACGACACGGGAATTGCCCATATCGAAAGGACGCGCATTTTCAGGGTTTTACCCTGTTATGTCAATGCAAAAAGTGGATGAATATCCAGTCCGCGGGCAACAAATCCGTTCATTCCGCCCGGCATTCGCGCCAAAGCACCACGGGCAGCAGATTCCTCGCCGAACTCGGCAAAGCAGCAGGCGCCTGATCCGCTCATGGCAACCCGGCCCTGCCCGGCAATACCCCGCAACCAGGCCAGGTGCCGAGCTACTTCAGGGTAGCGTCGGGCAGTAATCGGCTCCAGGTCATTGGTGCCCATCCCGGGCTGCCAGGCCGCTGGCTGGATGGCCGGGGTGTCGCGCTTCAGATCGGATGCACCGAATATTTCTGCGGTACTGACGGCAACCGGTGGCACCACCACCAGATACCAGGCGATCGGCAAGCTGACATCCGTCAGCTGCTCACCCACTCCCTCGCCAAAAGCACTGTGCCCGTGAATGAAAACCGGTACATCGGCTCCCAGGGTGAGTCCGATTTTCATCAGCTCGGCGCGGGACAGACCACATCCCCACAACTGATTCAACGCGATCAGCGTTGTCGCGGCATCGGAACTGCCACCGCCCAAGCCGCCGCCGAGCGGAAGTTGCTTGTCGAGCGCGATGGTGACCCCCTGCCTGGCGGTCGCAGCCGACTGCAGGGCAAAGGCTGCCCGCACGCTCAAATCCTGGTCCGCAGAAACGCCAGGCAAGGGTTTGGCCTGCACAATCTTTTCGTCCTCCCTCGGGGAGAACTGCAACGTGTCGCCCGCATCAAGGAAACGAAATGCGGTTTGCAGCAAATGGTAGCCGTCCGCACGACGGCCGAGCACGTGCAGGAACAGGTTGATCTTGGCGGGGGCGGGCCAACGGCTGCCCCAGTTCAATTGGCTTGCCATTGATCGACCTTCAAGCGAACGACGATGTCATCACGGTTTATTTCGATCAGGCTCGGCAGTGCCTCGGGAAGCGCAGATTCGTAAGCGAGATAGTCAATCTGCCAACCATCCACGACAGCATGCAGTGGACGGCTTGAGGCGTCGCGCCGAACCGGCACATTCCGCTGAAACCTTGCGGTCGCCCAGAGTGCCATGTTGTTGAGCGGAAGCGCAACGCCCAGCACGCGCTCGGACAACGTTTCCCAATCAGGGGCGGAATAACTTTCCCGCGACGCCGTCTGAAGGTGCGCACCGGAGATGTCTCGCGTCAGTCGCGCGGCGTTCTGGCCCAGCGGACCGCTCAGCTCGATGACATCGCTAGCCGTATCGTGCTGCCAGACAATGCCTGCTTGCCGCGCATCGTTGCCACGCCGCACAGAAACCCTGCCTTCCAGTACGTAGCTGGCAATGGATTCGCGCAATGGTCGTTGCACGTCCTTGACGGGCTGCTGCGAACAGGCGGCAAGCAACAAAGCGAAAGACAGTGACAGCAGTTTTTGCGACAACAAGCGCAAGCCTTATTGCTGAAAACGCTTGATGGTGCCATTCAACACAACGTTGCCCGGGGCAGCCTTGAGCGCGTCATTCCATGTTTTTTTTGCCTCGGCCTCGCGTCCCATGCGCCATTGCACCTCGCCAAGATGTGCTGCGATCTCGGGGTCGGTGCGAACGGCGAGAGCCTTCTGCAGCAGGGCCTCGGCAGCGGCCAGGTCACCGCGTCGGTAGGAGACCCAGCCCTTGCTGTCGAGAATTGCCGGGTCGTCGGGTTGCAAGGTCAATGCCTTGTCGATCAGTGCATTGGCTTCGTCGAGATTCTGATTGCGGTCGGCCAGCGAATACCCCAGCGCGTTGTAGGCGTGGGCGAAGTCAGGCTTCAGCTTGATGGCGCGGCGCAGGTGTCGTTCGAGGACGTCGACCTTGCCCAGTCGCTCTGCATACATTGCGGTTTCGTACAGGAGATCAGGATCATCCGGGCTGCCCTGCAGTGCCGTGGCAAGCAGTTTGTAACCCGCATCGTAGTCGCCGCCCGAGGCCAGCACCTGCGCCTGCATGATGCGCATGCTGTTTCGCTCTTTCGGCATGGCCAGCTCCAACGCACGCAGACGTTCGAGCGCGGCAGCTTGCTGCCCTGTCCTCGCCTGTGCCGATGCGGCCCGCGTCTGCGCCTGCATGAAATGCTGCGTCTCTGCTGCAACGGCGTCATAGTGATCGATCGCCTCTTGCACCCGCCCCGATTCCTCGGCGATCTGGCCAAGATAGAAGTGGACACTGTCCATTTCCGCAAACTGCTTGCCAAGGATCGATTGAAGATATTTTTCTGCTGTCTTTGCGTCCCCCGATTGCAGGGATAGCAGCGCCGTCGAATACAGCAGGTCTGGGCGCTCCGGGTCGGCCGCCAGCATGGACGAGAACTCGGCCCGCGCCTCGTCGTAGCGCTTGCCCTCAATCAGCGCACGCGCGTAGGCGATTCGGGCTTCGCGGGCATTGGGGTGTTGTTTGACAAACGCAGCCAGCGCGTCAATCGAAGCCTTCGGATCCGCCATCATCAATTGCGCCTTGAGGATCGCTGCCGGTTCCCAGTCCGGTTTCAGTGCCAATGCCATGTCCAGTTCCTTGCCGGTCAGGTCATTGTCGCCAAGGCCATAGGCCGCCTGGGCACGCACAAAGTGGGCTTCGGGCAGTAACAAGTAAGGCGCGGTAATTTTTTCAACGACGCGCGCCGCCATCTTCTTGTCTTCGGACCTTGCAAGCAGCCTGCCCAACTGAATGAGTGCCGGCCCCTGCTGGGGTGCCTCGGCCGTAATCACTTTTGCCATCGATTCTGCCAACTGATCCGTCTTGCCAAGACTGGCGAGTTGTACCCAGTAGGCCTGCTTGGCTTCCACGGATGAGGGATCGGATTCGGCCCAAAGCTGAGCAGCCTCCACCGCAAGCTGCGGCTGACGCGAGTAATAGGCGATTCCCGCCGCCCGGCGGGCAATCCGCGGGTCACGCGTGGTTTTTGCAAGCTCGGTATACGCGGCGGCGGCAACACCTGACTGCCCGCGTGCAAACGCAATTTCTGCCAGCAAAAACTGATAGAGGACCTTGGGCGTCAGTTCCTGCGCCGGCAATGCCGCGGTCGACTCTTTCGCCTCCGATGCCTCTGGCGTCATGTCGTCTACCGCAAAAACGGGCATTGGTGACAGCAGTGCGGCAAGCATAACAGCAATAAACGAGCGCTTGTAAGGCATCAGTGCAAAGCCCAATTAGAATGTTTGAATGTTAGCAGTTTCATCAATGTACTCCTTGCAATATGCCTGAACTGCCCGAAGTTGAAATCACCCGACGAGGACTTCTGCCCGACCTGGTAGGCCGGAAAGTCAATGCGGTTACCTGCCGTACGCCTGCGCTGCGTTATCCCTTGCCACGCGAGTTGGACAGAAAAATCGGCGGGCGAGTGTTGCGCGAAATCCGGCGACGGGGAAAATATTTGTTGTTTCAGTTTGATACCGGCGTGCTTCTGTTGCACCTCGGGATGTCCGGCAGCGTGCGCGTGGTGAGCAAGTCGCTGCCGCCGGCAAAGCACGATCACGTCGATATCGCTTTCGGCAGCAAGGTGTTTCGTCTGCGCGACCCGCGCCGGTTTGGGGCGCTGCTCTGGCTCACTGGCAATCCGGAAGAGCATGCCTTGCTGGCGGTGCTCGGGATGGAACCGCTGGATGAAGCCTTCACACCACAATGGCTTTTTGACCAAACCCGAGGCTTGAAGGCCGCAATCAAACCGACATTGATGGACAGCCATCGCGTTGTCGGTGTCGGCAATATCTATGCGTCGGAGAGCCTGTTTCGGGCCGGTATCGATCCGCGCCGCGCCGCCGGCAAGATATCCCTGCAACGCATGGAGCGACTGGTTCCCGCAATCAAGGAAACACTGGCGAATGCCATCAAGGCCGGCGGCAGCAGCCTGCGCGACTTCATCCACTCCGATGGCAGCTCGGGCTATTTCCAGCTTGAAGCGTTTGTCTATGGCAGGGAGGGGGAACCCTGTCGGGTTTGCGGCAAGCCGATCAGGATGATCCGGCAAGGCCAACGAGCGACGTTTTACTGTCCGAAATGCCAGAAGTGATTATTTGCTCGCAGCGGTGAGCAAATAGTATTTTTGCAGCAACTGATCCTTGCTCTCGACGTTTCCTGGATCATTGGGAATGCAGTCCACGGGACAAACATCGCGACATTGCGGCGTGTCGAAGTGGCCAACGCACTCAGTGCATTTGTTGGGATCAATCTCGTAGATATCCTCGCCCTGCGATATTGCCTCGTTGGGGCACTCGGGCTCGCAGACGTCGCAGTTGATGCATTCATCGGTAATCATCAGCGACATGGCAACCCCGCTTACTTGGCGCCACGCGTCTGCAGGCGCTTGAGCACTTCCGGATGGACAAAAGGCGACACGTCACCGCCAAAACTGGCGATCTCGCGCACCATCGTGGCCGAAATGAAGGTGTATTGCTCGGCGGGCGTGAGAAACACCGTTTCGATGTCGGGATGCAGCTTGCGGTTCATGCTTGCCATCTGGAATTCGTACTCGAAATCCGATACTGCGCGCAGACCGCGCAACACGATGTTGGCGCCGATGCCATGAACAAAGTCGATCAGCAGGGTGTCGAAACCCTGCACCTCGACATTGGGGTAGGCAGCACAGACTTCACGCGCCATCTGCACCCGCTCTTCGAGCGAGAACCAGGGCGACTTGCGTTTGCTTTCAGCGATGGCAATGACTATGCGATCGAAAACCCTGGACGCACGTCGCACCAGATCCTCATGCCCGCTCGTAATCGGATCGAACGTACCCGAATACACCGCAATATTTCTGGAAGCCATCAATCAACCCTGCTCAAGTAAATGATAAAAAACCTGCCCCGCCCGGCCTTGCTTGACTACCTGCCAGGCGCCGAGATTTTCCAGCTTGTGTTCGGCTTCGGCATAGATACGTGCCCCCGGCCTGGCCAACCCCGACAAGGACGGTGTCAGCTTCTCCAGCAAGCCCTGCCGGTAAGGTGGATCAAGAAATATCAGATCGTAGCCTTCCCTCAACGGGGTGAAGTGTAATGCATCACCACAGACCAGCTGCAGTCGTGGGTCAGTGAACAGGGCCGCATTGTCTTGCAACTGACGAAAAGCCTGCCGATCCTTCTCGACCAGGGTCACGATCTCAGCGCCACGGGAGGCCGCTTCAAAGGCGAGGATGCCGCTGCCGGCAAACAAGTCCAGACAGCGCAGGCCGCTCAAGTCCTGCCCCAACCAGTTGAACAAGGTCTCACGCACCCGGTCCGGCGTGGGCCGCAGCCCTGGCCCATCGACGACCTGAATCAATCGACTGCGCCAATCACCACCGGTAATACGGATTCGGCTCACTTGACGCGTGCTCAATCACTCGCGACGATGACTGTCACCAGATTCTCCGGCTTCACATGGCGGGAAAATGCGTCTCGGATCTGTTGCACCGTCACCGCACTGACCCTAGCCTGGAAGTTATCCAGATAATCGAGCGGCAGCCCGTAAAAACCGATCAGGGAAAGGTAACCCAGCAATTCCGCATTGCTGTCCAGACGCAGGGCAAGGCCATCCACCAGATTCTGTTTTGCGGCCTTGAGTTCAGCAGGCGTGGGACCCGTCTTCAGAAAGTCGCCGAGAACCTGGTTCACCACCTTCAATGCATCACCAGCCTGCTCACGTTTGGTTTGCAGGCCGATCTGGAACGGGCCTTCGAGTTTGCGCGGCATGAAATAGGACTGCACACCATAGGCATAACCGCGCTTCTCGCGGACCTCGTTCATCAGGCGTGAGACAAAACCGC
>CANJXH010000151.1 GCA_947478755.1 Betaproteobacteria bacterium
ATAGCGAAACCCAGAAAAGCAATCCGACGAATTGCACATTTCGTTCAAACCTCAGCATTGCCAAAGCAGACAGGCCTGTAGCAGCCATCAAGGCATACTCACCCAGCGCCAGCCGACGATGCGTCATGTGCATCCGCACAAGCCGCTGATAGTAGTGGTCGCGGTGGGCAAGCCACACTCGCTCGCCTTTGAACAGACGCTTCAACAGAATAACTGTAGCGTCCACAAAAAAAGGCGAGAACACCAAAATGGGAAACCACGCTGGCCAGAGCTGTCTGTGCCAACCGAACAGGCCAATAGCGACCGCCAGAAACCCCAACGGTATCGACCCCGCATCACCAAGGAAAACCTTCGCGGGCGAAAAATTGAACAACAGAAATCCCGTAGCAGTGACTGAAAGCAGCAAGCATAGTGTCGAGATTGTCGGGGCACCCTGCCAAGAGGCAATTCCATAGACAAGAAATCCGATTGCCGCCATGCCGCCGGCCAGACCATCGGCACCATCCATGAAGTTGAACAGATTTACTCCCCACAACAGCAACAGGACAAAGACGCCAAGTGCAACCGGGGAAGCTGAAAGGTCACCGAGCACGATCACTGCCAAAACAACAAGGGAGTGAGCCAGCAAGCGTGCAATCACGGGCAAGCCGTATCGGTCGTCAATGAATGACAGCAGACATAGCGTCATTGCCGCTATAGTCATTTGCCGCATCTCTGGCAGTAGAAAAACTGCGGGCAACAAAGCCATCGGCATCATTACCAGCCCTCCGATACGGGGTGTAACGTTGGTATGCAGAGAGCGGTGATTAGGTACATCGACGGCTATATGCGACGCCCATCCCGAACGCAACAAGAAAAACATGAGGAATATTTCGGCGGCTGCGACCAAGACCAACAATGCCGGCAAGGAAATGGAAAAAGAAGTCATCAGTGATTTGCTTCCCGCTGCAAGAGAACGGGAAGCTTCAAAACATTCCAAAATTATTGTGACGAAAATCAAATGGGATCATGTGCGCTGCCTGCTGCTCGCATTCAAGCGTGCAAGCAGCAGGCCCCAAATGAAAAAACTGACAATCCCGGAATATGACTGGCGCAAGGCAACACTGAACATGTTTTCGATCAACAACAGGTAAGTGGCTGCCAGCACCGTTCCCAGCAGCATGGGACTGTCGAATACCTCATCACGCAATCGCCAAATTCTTCTGAAAGTATAAATTGTCAGTGCGAAAAGTGGTGCCATCGCCAGCGCTCCAAAGTTATAAAGCGCGTCAAGCCAGTAATTGTGTGCACTCGGATGGGCTTCTCGATTTGGCGGCAAGCGATGTCCAAAAACAAATACTGATGGTGACTCAAGGATGCCGCTTGCGTAATGGCGCCACTGCGCCGGAATTGAATCCTTGCTCGATAGCTCAACGCCAGACACGCCTTGTTCTACGGGCGGCGAGTCATAAAGTTTGTTTTCGTGCCGGGCCATGAAACCGTAGCACAAGCCGACCAGCAAAGAGAAAAATACTATGTTGCGCAAGGTGCGAGATACCATCGGCGCTCGCTTTGCCACGAAAATAAAAACCATCAGTCCGATCGTCAATCCACAAATTGCCGTCGTCGATCCCGTCGCTGCCACATAAACCGAGACCAGCGGAAGCCCAAACGACATCAGCCTTGTCGAAAGCGGCGAATTTCTCCAAAGCGAGAAGACCACCATGAGCGTCACGCTGACGACGACCATTGGCAAGTAGTCCAAGTACTGGTAAATGCTAAAGAGAAACAGTGACGGTACCAACATCCATTGACCCTGTATCCAGGTAGCAATCAATTGTGCCGGGACGATCATGACCAGCATCGTCAACGCGGCTCGCTCAAACAGCGGCTTGCCATATCTATGGCCGTACATTTCACCGAGCACCAACGCAAATATCGGGAGAAGGTACTGGGCAAGAAGCGTCAGCTTTGCAACCTCGCCACCACTGTATCCACGCGATACGAAAATAGCCTCCAGAACCAGCAGCAAGCCCGTAAAAAATATGGTTGTCAGGCTTCGTGTTGCGGCAGCGTAGTTGCCGAGGACGGCAATCCCGATGAACAGCACCGCGACAGACAGCGGAATCGGCACATTGAAAATATTACCGCCCGATGTGAATGTGGGGCTTGCATCGCGAAATATGCTGCCACCCAGCTGGAAAAAAACAGGTAGTACCAGGAAAAAACCCAGCGCATGCATGGCGTAATCACGATAGCGGCCGAGTTCGTTCCATTCACGACCGGACCCGACCATGAACATCAAACTCAAACTCGCACTCAATGCATAAAGGCCTGCGAGCGAACCCGGGCCAATGATGTGATAAACGAACGGTATGCAAGTAGCAATGAGTAAATTGGAAAGCAGATCGGGGCCGAATACTGACCTTCCATCGCCATGCTGGATTAGAAGCGTTCGCAGCGAAACCGCCACGAACATGATGGCCCCACCAACCACCGACCAGGCGATGGCATACCAGAAAGTTTCAGAACGCCCAGTGTAGGCCGCCCAGGAAGGCGACAACGCAAGCGCAACTACACCCGTCAACCCTGCAACAATCATTGCCAGAGGAGCCAGAAAACTCTTCCTTGGCAGACCGCCCGACCCGACCCGGTGTACGAGAGTCGGTGCCAATAATTGGCCAAACAGGGTCGGTACGATTCCGCCAATGGCGAAGGCAGTGAACAAATCCCCAGCACGCAGCTTTCCGACCAGCAATGCTATGGATATCCGAAACACATAGACGCTGAATCCGATGACTGCCGTAGAGCCGACATGTGGCATCAATGTATGCCAGCTGGTGCCTCTGCGCCAACCTTGCAAGGACAACTTCGCCCCCGGCAAGGCAACGAACGGTGCCACAGCCCACGGAATCATGGCAAATGAAACATCCATTCCTGCGAGTGGAGGCAAGGCGACGCATAAAATGAAAGCCGCAAGTTCGACGACGATGGATCGTACCGTTGCCGGCACTCGGTGCTCCCGTTCGTGTTTTGCCAGCGAAATTTCGCCAAACCACTCCGCAAGTCGACGCACCAGAAGTACCAGAGTCATTGAAACTGTCACGAAATCGACACCTGCAACCAGCAGCAGCACCAACAGTGCAAGCGGGAGCGCCAAAACGAGGCGGGTCAGCAGTATGCTGCCGACCACTTTTTCGCCATCCGCTGCGAGAATGAGATTGCGGGCGTTGCCGGAAAACACATAAAACAAGGCAAGCATTGCGCCCTGGATAATACCTATCTCGGCAGCTTGCTGTGCTTTTCCAAGCAAGCCGTTCACCAGAAGTAGTGCCGTCATCGAAAACGAATTAAGCAAGGCCGCAGCCGGGAATATCAGCAGTGAAATTTTACGGTTCAATATCGGGGCCCCAAGATTTGAAGTAGGGCATTCATGTAGGTTTGGCCGACTCAGGTTTGTGATGCGCGCGCCTTAACGCGCATCAAGAGCAAATTCGCACAGTAAATCATCACCAAATTGAGAATAAGCGAACCGAACAACAAATAGGATTGCGCCGGAACATAGCCAAAGCTCGTGTAGCGATAAGCAATAACCTGCGCCATCAGCGAACACAGAACAAGATTGGCTCCGCCCAACCAGAAAGAGATGGCCTCAAGCAAGGCAGCGAACAGACCAAGTGCGAACAAGCACCCAAACAGGACCACATAGGACCCCGGGTAATAGAAAAATGCGATGACACCGGGCATCGAGACGTAATGGTGCTTGTTCTTGTCGAGTCTGGCGTAAGGTGACTCAATCAGATTCATATCGTAGTAGCTCGTGGCATGTTCCGAGTAGCGTTCGGCCCATGCTTCATGCCACAGCTCCGGTCCCAACTTTGGGTACGAGGATACGGCCAAAACGCCTTCGATGCCGACCCATCGGTCGATGAAGAGCGGGGCTGTTGCACCCTTCAAATTCTCTCCTGCGACATTCCAATCCACCTCTTCCGGCCCTCCTCGCCATGACCTTGGCAAGTTCTGAAATTCCGGCGTCCGCATGAAATTAACGGCGAGGACCGATGCGGAAAACATGACGACAAACAATCCAGCTGTCACCGCAACCATCGCGGGTTTCAGTTTTTTCTTCCCGCGAGAAAGCACTTTACCAGTGCCATAAATCAAAGCGCTGAAGTTCAGCACCATACCTCTGCTCAGCAACGAAACGTTGGAGAAAAACCCTTCGACTAACGGCGTCAATACTGCAACCCATGTCAGGCTCCTGGCCAATTCAATCTCAAAACGGATAATCAACGCCGAGCCGGAAGCGAGTCCGAATTGCACAAGCCATGCATAGACACCATTCAATCGATAGGGCAACACGGTTGCCGTAATGGTGCCGCGTTGATAAAAACCGAAGAAGGCATTGCTCAAAGCCACCACAACAACCAGCAAGAAGAACCCGGACAGCACAATTCTCCTTTTTCGTTGATAGAACCAGTACAAGCCCGTCTCCCTCAAATCTGCGGGCTGCTCCGGATAACAGAAAAATCGTTCTCGCAACAACGAAGCCAGAATAAGTCCTAGCATCCCGCAACAAGAGACCAGCAAAGCATGATCGAGAGCAGCGCCTGAGCCATCGAAGGCGCCAGTCGGTTCATGATACAAACCGTTGGCAAACGCCGTCCGGATTGAAAGCTTCGCCCAGAAACCCAGCCACAGAAAAACACCGATGAATGCGTCAAAAAACATGGCCTTTTTCCGGAACCCCATGAGCAACAACCCATTCGACACAATCGTAAAACACAAGTACAAGTACCCTTGACCTGCATACTGGGCATAGGCGAGAGCGGCCAATGTCGAGGCGGCAACCAAAAACAACAAGAGCGCGATCCTGCTGTATGTATTCAATTGGGTTTTCCTTGCGAAGTCACACCGCTACCTGCCGTACCGCACCTCGCCGATGCTTCGCCGAAGCAAAGCGCTGAATTTTTCTGTGCCATTTTTCTGCCAAGACAATCTTTACCTGCACGGGTTGGCTGGTTTGCGCGCCCTAGCGACCGAGCAATGATTTTGACATATCTGCTTCGTCCATGTCGAAGCGCTACATAGAGCCACTGACCGAAGATTCCTTGCTGAAAAGTCGGTAAAAAATGGGACATTCTTGCTCTCTTAGCAATCGCCGGCCCTTGCGCACAAAGTGGGTTCGATCTCAATTCAGGATGTCTCCATCGCTTGCGCAGAATGCGCAACAGGCCGCTTCCGTCCAAACAGCGCAAGGAGAGGTTTTTCCACCAATAGGTGTCCTCCTATCGTAACGCATATGCCACGAAAACGGGTATCGGCAATCGCACGAAGAGTTTTGCCAGGAATGACAACAAGGGGTAATGAATCAGGTAAAGAACGTAAGACGCATCACCCAGCATTCGCCAAGCATTATTAACATTGAGCCTGCCGCTTCGCTCAAGTTCAACAGTACCCAGGATGATCAGCGTGCTTGCGATTCCATACCCCAGTGCAGACTGGTTTGGTGTCAACGCCTCGCCATATATCTCGTCCCAGCCGGTAACCAAGAATGCAAGTACTCCCACCAACGCAAGCACAGCTGCAACTGGAATGCGAAAGCGCCGGACTGCCCATGCAGCGGCCATCCCCATCCCGAAATCAACGTGCACCAAAGCAAACAGAAAGCCGTCACACACGACAGCAGAAAGCGCTATCCACGCTATCAGGAGCGCGAAGCCTACTTGGCGGTTGATGATCGCAATGGCAAATAACGAATAAAAAAGTACCTCGTGATAGAGCGTCCAGGCTACGGCAAGGGTTGTCGCATCCGTGAAATGA
>CANJXH010000152.1 GCA_947478755.1 Betaproteobacteria bacterium
ATTGCGGCTGCAACACTGCTTCATGGCGCAGGACCGCTTTCGTGGCAAGTACTGTCCAGCGGGCTGGTGTTCACCTTGGCCTTGGCCGGCTTTATGCATCATGCGAAACAGATCGACAACCCCATCGCCTCACCGGGGATATTTCGGCATCACCGTGTGGCAATGGGGGCGATCGTTGCCCTCGCCTATGGTGCCGGTCTGTACGGTTCCACCTACCTGATTCCCTTGTTCCTGCAAAGTGTTCTTGGCAACTCCGCATCGCAGGCCGGCCTCGCTTTGTTTCCTGCCGGTGTTGCGCTGGCCTTCACCATGCTGGTCGGTGGCTACCTTGCTGATCACGCTTCGCCGCGCCTGCTCACCATGTCGGGACTGTTCCTGTTTGGTTCCGCGTTTCTGGCGCTGTGGGCATTTTCCGGGGCAGTGAACTATCAGGCGATTGTCGTCGCGGTGGTCGCCAGTCGCATCGGATTGGGCGTATTGCTACCTGCGCTCAATCTTGGTGCATTGCGCGGGCTTACCGGTAGTGCCCAGGGACAGGCTACGGTATTCCTCCAATACCTTCGGCAGATCGGCGGCATGCTGGGCGTAGCCGCCATTGCCGTGTATGTGGAATGGCGCAGTCAGCAACTTTTGCCTGCAGCAAATGCCGGATTGACAGCCTTTGCGGAGGGGTTTTTGATGATCGCCATTGCCTTCGGCATTTCGATCGTCGCCGCTGCAAAAATGCACGATGACCACTGACAGATAACTATGGTAAAAACGGTGGAAACAGGCAGCATGACCAGCAGAGCAACCCAGCCCCCGGAGTACTGATGAACGCAAAGCGATCCACCAAGCCCGCGAAAACCCGCGACACCGCTACCAAGCTCTTCGTTCTTGATACCAACGTTCTCCTGCACGACCCCACCAGCCTGTTCCGTTTCGAAGAGCACGACCTGTTCGTGCCTATGATGACGCTTGAAGAGCTGGACGGCAACAAGAAGGGCATGACCGAAGTGGCCCGCAATGCCCGCCAGGTCAGCCGCATGCTCGATGACGTGGTCAGCGGTTGTGAGGACGGCATCGACGATGGCATCGAGCTTGCCGGCCCCTCACACGACCTCGCCAGTGGCCGCCTGTTCCTGCAGACCGAGGCAATGAACAGCGAACTGCCGGCGTCCCTGCCCACTTCCCGCGGCGACAACCAGATCCTGTCAGTCGTGATGTTCCTGCATCACAAGTTTCCCAAGCGTCCAGTCATCCTGGTGTCCAAGGACATCAATATGCGCATCAAGGCACGCGCGCTGGGCCTTGATGCGCAGGATTACTTCAATGACAAGGTGCTGGAAGACACTGACCTGCTCTACACCGGTTCCATTGCCCTGCCCGCCGATTTCTGGGAATCCCATGGCCAGCAGATGAAGTCATGGAAACAGGAGAGCAAGACCCTGTACCAGGTACAGGGACCACTGGTACCAGACCTGCTGATCAACCAGTTTACCTATATCGACGACAACACCGACAAGCCCTTCGTCGCCATCGTGCGCGAACGTAGCGGCAAGACAGCCGTGCTGTCGACACTGGTCGATTACACCCACGGGAAGAATGCCGTTTGGGGCATCACGGCGCGCAACCGCGAACAGAATTTTGCGCTCAATCTGCTGATGGACCCGGACATCGATTTCGTCACCCTGCTCGGCCAGGCCGGTACCGGCAAGACGTTGCTGACGCTCGCTGCAAGCCTGACGCAGACCCTGGAGTCAAAACGTTTTTCCGAAATCATCATTACCCGCGTCACGGTGCCGGTGGGCGAGGACATCGGCTTCCTGCCCGGTACTGAAGAAGAAAAGATGACGCCGTGGATGGGCGCCCTCGAAGACAACCTCGACGTGCTCAACAAGCCGCCGGAAGAAGCCGGCCAGGGCGGTGCCTATGGTGGCGACTGGGGACGTGCCGCGACCATGGACCTGATTCGCAGCCGGATCAAGATCAAGTCGCTCAACTTCATGCGCGGTCGTACCTTCCTCAACAAGTTCCTCATCATCGACGAAGCACAGAACCTGACGCCGAAGCAGATGAAAACCCTGATTACCCGTGCCGGTCCCGGTACGAAGGTGGTTTGCCTCGGCAATATCTCGCAGATCGACACCCCCTATCTCACCGAGGGCAGTTCAGGCCTGACTTATGTTGTCGATCGCTTCAAAGGTTGGCCGCACAGCGGGCATATCACCTTGCAGCGTGGTGAGCGATCAAGGCTTGCTGATCACGCCGCTGAAGTGCTTTAACTGGCAACGTCCCGTCACACCCGGAACAAGGACCGTCGATCGCGCGAGAAGAATATCGCGTCATCGGGGGCCTCCTTGTAGCTGCAGCCCATCGAGATGATGCCCGAACCATCGAGCAACAGGCTTCGATGCAGCATGTCGACCTCGGGCAAATCGCCAACGGTGACAAAAGTGCCATTGATGCTTTGGTCGACAAGATAAAAATTCATTCCCGACAGTTCAATCCTGGCGTGATGGCGCGATACCGTTGAATGCAAGGCGACGATGTCGTTTTCGACACTACGCCCCATTTTCGCCGTCGGGTTCAGATGATTGAGATGCAGGATCTTCTCTCCCTGCCGCAATATCAAGCCGCCCTCGTCCCTCGGTGCGCACGGATGTACTCGGGACGAAAACGCGCTGTGGGTCAGGTCGGCGTTATCGGTCTTCCACAAAAGCTCATAGACGACTATGTCCTCCACGTGCCCTTTCAGCACTGTGTGATAAATGGGCCGCGCCATCATCTTCAGATAATCCGGCAGCAACTCAAAGGTACTGCTGTCAATCAGTACCTGCTGTGGCGTCGCCAGGTTGGTCAGGTAGGCCGCAACATTCACGGTATTGCCAAAAATGTCGCCATTTTCGGTAATGACCTTGCCGTAGTGCAGGCCCATGTGCAGCGATATCTCATAGCCGGCCGGCGGATTGGCCATGACGGCCGACTGCATGGCACTTGCGGCGAGAACGGCCGTATCAACTGTCTGAAAGGCACACATCACCTCATCACCGATGGTTTTGACGAGGCGGCCTTCATACTTTTGCAGGAGCTCACGCACCTGCATCTGCCAGTCCCGCTCAATGACCCGTGCGATGACATCGCCCACGGTCTTGAACAGGCGGGTACTGCCGGTAATGTCGGCAAACAAAATTGCCAGTTCTGATTCCTGCCTGGTCATGAGGATCGATTCGAATTAAAAAGGTAGGCTGGGTGAAGCCACAAACTCATCGAGTGCGATGATATGTTAATCAGTTCTTTATCGCACGCTCTCGAACGCATTCGCGGCGGAAAGCGCCACAGTGGGTCAATCGCGTTATGATCAGCCAGAGGCATGACAGCCAGGTTTGACCTGCCTTCCCTTGTGACCAACCTAATACCTGTCGAATGATTGCACTGATCGAGGCCCATCGTGCCGGACTGCTTACCCCTGCCCATTGGGCGAGAAATGTTCTCGCTGGCGTGGTGGTGGGCATCGTCGCATTGCCACTGGCGATGGCATTTGCCATCGCCAGTGGCGCAAGACCTGAGCAGGGAATCTACACCGCCATCGTCGCCGGTCTTGCTGTTTCCACGGTGGGCGGAAGTCGCTTGCAGATTGCCGGTCCGACGGGTGCCTTCATCGTCATCCTCTCCGGCATCACCGCCAAATACGGCATGGCAGGCCTGCAACTGGCCACCCTGATGGCGGGGTTGATGTTGATCGCACTGGGTGCCGCCCGGCTCGGCAACGTCATCAAGTTCATCCCTGATCCGGTGATCGTCGGCTTCACCAGCGGCATCGGCGTAATCATCTGGGTGGGGCAATGGAAGGACTTTTTTGGCCTGAGCCCCCTCGCTGGTGGCGAACATTTTCACGAGAAGCTGATCCATCTCCTCGCTGCGTTCCCGACGCTGCACTTTGCAACCACTGGTCTGGCGTTGACCACGCTTACCCTGTTGATTCTCTGTCCACGCATTCCTTATCTCAAGCGCATCCCTGCTCCGCTGACGGCGATGGTCGCAGTCACGCTGTTGCAGGAGATCCTGCACCTGGCCAATGTCGCCACCATCGGTACGGCCTTCGGCGGCATAGCGCAGTCACTTCCGCACTTTGGCCTGCCGGAGATAACGCTTTCGGATATGGTCATGCTGATTGGTCCCGCCTTTACCATCGCCCTGCTGGGGGCCATCGAGTCGCTGCTGTCAGCCGTCGTCGCGGATGGAATGGCAAATACCCGCCATGACTCCAACCAGGAGCTGATCGGTCAGGGCATCGCCAATGTATTGACGCCATTGTTTGGTGGCTTTGCGGCCACCGGCGCCATCGCCCGCACGGCAACCAATGTCCGCAATGGGGGCAGTGGCCCGCTGGCGGGTATCGTGCATGCTGCGACACTGTTGTTGATTCTGCTGCTGTTTTCCCCCTACGCCGCCCATATTCCGCTCTGCGTTCTCGCCGCCATATTGTTTGTTGTGGCCTGGAACATGAGCGAGCTGCATCGCTTCCGCCACCTGGCGCGGACCTCGCCGCGGGCAGACAAGATCATCCTTCTGATCACTTTCACGCTCACGGTGTTTGCCGATCTTGTCGTTGCCGTGAATGTCGGTGTGGTGCTCGCGTCATTCATGTTCATGCGCCGCATGGCCCTGGCAGTCGAGATTTCGGAAGAATCGACACCGGTTGATGGTACTTCAACCTTGCCGCCCGGCAGCCTCGTTTACAGCATCGATGGCCCCTTCTTCTTTGGTGCTGCCGAGAAACTGGAGCGGACGCTGGAAACCGTACAACAGCATGTGGGCCTGCTGGTGCTGCGCCTCGGTCGCGTGCCGTTTGTTGACGCTACCGGATTGCAGGCGATAACTGAACTCGCGGAGGACTGTCTCAAGTTCAAGACCCGGCTGATATTGTGCGAAGTCCGCCCCAACGTAATGGAAAAGCTGCGTCGTGCCGGCGTGATCGAACTGGTGGGCGAACACAATGTTGTCAGCAGTCTGAACGATATCCATTGATATCTGCTCTACAGCATTAGTCGAAACGACAAAGCAATTTGACCTGACTGCCGCAAGGCGCGGCAAGCAATCCTTGCCGTTTCAGCGATCGTCGCGAGGTGATTTACCGAACATGGCCTTGTATGCGCGGCTGAAATGCGCGGGATCCTCATAACCCCACAGCAGGGCGATTTCCGTGATCGACTTGCCACCCATTTCTGGCGCCTTCAATGCCTTGCGGCACGATTGCAGCCGCATTTCGCGGATCAGCGCCCCCAACCTGACGGACGAAGCTGCAAAAGCCGCATGCAGATAACGCTCGGATACCACGCAATGCGCGGCGACACGCGATACGCCCAATGATGGATCGGAAATATTGCGGCTGATGAAGTTAGTAGCCTGCTGGCGAACGCGTTCAAATGACGACGGTTTTGACTGCCGTTCAGTCGCAGTCGGAATGGGCAAGTCCGGTACCACATTGGCGATCGCATCGATCAACATCGAGCTGAAGAGACTGTGCTGCGAGGGGGACAACGTCGCCCCTTCACTGATGGCCAGCTCCAACAGGGATTTGACGATCTTGCCAGCACCGGAATCGGTCGCAAAAGTGAAGTTGCTGTAGTCATCAATATGCGGTACTCGCTGACGCAGCATGGCGCCAGAAACCCGCGAAAGCAATTGGGCATACTGACCACCTTCGCGCGCTGCCGAAATCGAGCTTGAAAAGGGCTTTGCAGTAGAGAACAGGATTGCCCTGCCCGGCTCACAATATTCCAGCCGGCCGCCCTGAGCGAGA
>CANJXH010000153.1 GCA_947478755.1 Betaproteobacteria bacterium
CCTTTTGATGTGACTAATGATGCAGAATAGCGCAAAACAACCAATCTACCCACGAGGAGCTTCACATGAATCGTTTCAAGGACAAGGTCGTCATCGTCACCGGTGGCGGCTCCGGGATCGGCCGCGCCACCGCGCTGGCATTTGCGCGCGAGGGCGCACAGGTCGTGATCGCCGACATCGTTGAAAAATCGGGCCACGACGCTGTTGCTACCATCACTGCTGCCGGCGGCAAGGCGATATTCATCGCTACCGACGTCAGCAAGGCGGAGAGCGCCAACGCACTGGTCAACTCGACAGCTGAAAAATTCGGCCGGCTTGACGTGCTGTTCAACAATGCCGGCATCCTTGACGGCTTTGCCAGTTGTGAGCAAACCACCGACGAGAACTGGAACAAGGTGATCGGCATCAACCTGGCCGGTTACTTTTATTGTGCGCGCGCGGCAATTCCTCACCTGGCAAATACCAAAGGCAACATCGTCATGACTGCCTCTGCCGCTGGTCTTGGTGCAGGTGCCGCCGGCCTCGCCTACACCGCATCGAAGTTCGGCATTGTCGGGCTGGTGAACCAGATCGCCTGCGAAGTAGCCGGTCAGGGCATCCGCGTCAATGGCGTCGCACCCGGCACCATCGTCACCGAACTGGCAAGGTCGCTGCCCAATTTCGAAGAACTTACCAATACCGTCGTCAAGGCCGTCACGCCGCTCGGCCGCTGGGGCGAGCCCGATGAAATCGCGAAGCCCGTGCTCTTCCTTGCTTCCGACGAGGCCAGCTTCATCACCGGTACCGTGCTGCGCGTCGATGGCGGCTGGCGTTCCAAGTAAGCCTTTCAACCAGACGGGGAAAACGACATGCAACGTTTCAAGGGCAAGGCAGTCATTGTTACCGGTGGCGGGTCGGGCATCGGACGTGCCACTTCGCTCGCGTTTGCCAGTGAAGGCGCCAATGTAATCGTGGCCGACATTGGCGAAAAATCCGGGCTCGAGACCGTCGCCATCATCCTGCAGTTTGGTGGCAGTGCACAGTTCATCGCTACCGACGTAAGCAAGGTTGACAGCGTCAACGCCATGGTCGATGCATCGGTTGCCGCGCTGGGCAAACTGGATGTCTATTTCAGCAACGCCGGCATCATCGACGGCTTCGCCCCTTGCGAGCAGACCAGCGACGAGCTCTGGCATCGCATCATCAATATCAACCTTGCCGGCTGCTTTTATGGGGCGCGGGCGGCCTTGCCTCATCTCGCCAAAACGAAGGGCAACATCGTCATGACCTCATCGATTGCCGGCCTCGGGGCCATGGCGGGCGGTACCGCCTACACCGCATCGAAGTACGGCGTTGTCGGCCTGATCAACCAGATCGCCTGCGAGTGCGCTGCACAGGGCGTGCGCGTGAACGGTGTGGCGCCGGGGCCGGTAGCCACCAATATGCTGGCCGACGCACCCGAGGGCCTCGATGTCGAAGCCTGGATCAAGGCCGTCACGCCGATGGGCCGCTTTGGCAAGCCGGAAGAAATCGCTTTGCCGGTGCTGTTTCTCGCCTCCGACGACGCCAGCTTCATCACCGGCACCCTGCTGCGCGTCGATGGCGGCTGGCGTTCAAAATAATCCGAATCCCACATTCAACAAGGAGACAACATGCAGCGCTTCAACAACAAGGTTGTGCTGGTCACCGGTGCCGGCTCCGGCATCGGCCGCGCTACGGCACTCGCCTTCGCCCGCGAAGGTGCCAAGGTCATGGTCGCCGACATCGGCGATGCGTCGGGCAAGGAGACGGTGGCGATGATTGCCGCCAAGGGTGGTACGGCGCAATTCACGCACGTCGACGTGGGTAACGCCGACAGCGTCAATGCGATGGTCGCCGCGACCATCGCCGCTTTCGGCAAGCTTGACGTCATGTTCAGCAATGCCGGCATGTCGGATGAGTCGGATCAGTGTGCCGACATCACCGACGCCAACTGGAAGCGCGTGATGGACGTGAATCTCAACAGCGTCTTCTACTGCGCCCGTGCCTCATTGCCGCACCTCGTCAAGACACGCGGCAACATCATCGTCACCTGCTCTGTTGCCTCTTATCGGGCCATGGCTGCAGGCAGTGCCTACACGACATCCAAACACGCCATTGCGGGCCTGGTGAAGCAGATCGCCGGAGAATACGGCGGTCGGGGCGTGCGCGCCAATGGCGTCTGCCCGGGCGCGATCAAGACCAACATCTCGCCGCGCATGACTGACCCTCAGACTATCGAGTACATCAAGATGATCACGCCGCTGGAGCGCATGGGCGAGCCGGAAGAAATTGCGGAACCGGTGCTCTTCCTCGCGTCCGACGCTGCCAGCTTTGTCACCGGCACGACGCTGATGGTCGATGGCGGCTGGACCGCCAAATAACATACGGAGAAAGACATGAACAGATTTCAAGACAAGGTTGTCATCGTCACCGGCGCCGGTTCGGGCATCGGCCGCGCCACCGCGCTCGCCTTTGCGCGTGAAGGCGCAAAGGTCGTGGTCGCCGACATCATCGACGCCGACGGCCGTGAAACGCTGGCGTTGATCGAAGCTGCCAAGGGCAATGCCATCTACACCAGCGTCGATGTCGGCAAGGTAGAAAGCGTCAACGCGCTGATCAATGGAACCGTCGCAGCCTTCGGAAAGCTCGACGTAATGGTGAGCAATGCCGGCATTCTCGACAGCTTCTCGTTCTGCGCCGACACTACGGACGAGGTATGGAAGCGGGTCATCGACGTCAATCTGTCCGGCTGCTTTTACGGCGCACGCGCCGCGCTACCGCACCTGGCAAAGACCAAAGGCAGCATCGTCATGACAGCCTCGGTCGCCGGGCTCGGCGCCATGGCTGGCGGCACGGCTTACACAGCGTCGAAGTACGGCGTCGCCGGGTTGATCAACCAGATCGCCTGCGAGTGCGCGGCCCAGGGCGTGCGCGTGAACGGCATCGCGCCGGGTGCGATCCGCACCAACATATCACGCGACCTGAAGAATACGGAGGGTGTTGTCGAGTGGGCGATCAAGACTACGCCCCTCGGCCGCTTCGGCGAGCCGGAAGAGATCGCAAAGCCGATACTCTTCCTCGCTTCGGACGACGCCAGCTTCATCACTGGCACTCTGCTGCGCGTTGACGGGGGATGGCGCTCGAAATAAACGGCAACAAATACAGCCAAACGGGAGGGAGGCTCGATGTACACAATGGAAGTGAACTACCCCGTCGCACCACCGACGGTGATGGAACCGGTGGCACAGAATTGGGCACTGGGTATTGGCATCGCCGGCTTCGTCATCAGCATGCTGCTCGGCGCCCGCATGTCGATGAAATACAAGACCCTGCTGCCGGTGCTGTTTCCCGTCGCCGGCTTCTGCGCCAGCATCCTCGAGCCGGTGGTGTGCATCCTCGGCCACTGCATCCATTCGGTGGCTGGGCAGATGACGCTGTTCGAAACCAACGCGCGACCGATTCCGATCCACCTCTCGTTAGCCTATGCGCTTTACTTCGGCCCGGTATGGATGGTGCTTTTCCAGCGCGCCATCACCCATGGACTCACCAAGAGCTACCTGTGGAAGGCCTACGCGGGTACCGTCGTGTTTGCCGTGCTGTTCGAAATCGCGCCGGTGCAGTTCGGCCTCTGGGGCTATTACGACAAGCAGGCGCTGTGGGTCTTCAAGGGCACGGTGCCGCTGTTCTGGGCCTTTTGCAATCCGGTCAACATGTGGGTCAGCTTCACGCTGATCATGAAGTACCGCCATCTGCTCACCGGCATCCGAAGCCTGCTCATCATCCCGCTGACGCAGGCGGGCGTTTACATGGGCGCAATGGGCGCCGGCTTTCCCTACTTCAATGCCGCCAACTCGACCGCATCGCAACTACAGATTGAACTCGCCGGCCTGATGTCGGTTGCGCTGGCCTTTGCTTTCATCGGCGCATGCAACAAGATTCTCGCCGGTGCCTCGAACGAGTTGAGGAATGAGCGTTCATGACTCGGTGTTTGCCGCAGCACGGTCTATCTTGGGCGTAACACCGAACCGCAACTTGTAAGCACGGCTGAAATGCGCATGATCGCTGAAGCCCCAGCGCACCGCGATTTCGAAGATCGAGTAGTCGTGCAGCGCGTGGTTTCTCAAGGCTTCGCGGCATCTGTCCAGCCGCGTTTCCCTGATCAGACTACCCACTGATTGGGAGCCTGCCGCAAAGGCTGCATGAAGGTACCGGAGCGACACATGGCATTGCTCGGCAACCATCGCCGGCGATAGAACCGGGTTTGACAGATTGCATTCGATCAAATGCCCGGCCATCTGCCGGACACGGGAAAACGAGGTTTCACGTGACTCGGGATGCAAGCATGTCAATTCCGGCGCCTCCGACATGGCATTGGCGATGACATCAATGACCATGGTGCCGAAGTTCCTCGACTGGCTCACACTGAGTTTGGGGCCACAGTCGAGTGCCAGTGAAAACATCGAGGTCATGATCTCGCCAGGCCCGGCACTGATCCGCACCGGCACATGGCAGTACCGGTCAACTCGCGGCAATCGTGACCGCAGCATGGATCCCGAAACACGGACGTGAAAGGACTTGAAGGTCCCGGTAGTTCGATCGGACATCGTTGACTCGGCAAAGGGCTTTGCCGTCGAACAGAGGATGAAGCTTCCGGGTTCCACGGCGACTTTCGGGCCTCCCTGCGTCACCGTGATCTTCCCCCGCAGCGGCAGCGACAGCAGAAAGTCGTCGACATGGTCGGCACGAAAGTGATCGAGCCGACGATAGCCGCGTGTGGAGCCTTTGCCTTCATGCCGGAACACCGCAACCGAGTCCAGCTCGATGCCCCCGAAATAGGTTGGCTGCGAAGCCGGCTGTGAGACAGCCTCGTAATCCGAGCGCAGGAAACTGGATGACACAAATCGCGCCAGATCGGCGGGCTCGAATTCGAACTTCGGATTGTGGATGCTGCGATCGGATCGGTTCATGTCGTCTCTTCCCCCACATTGGCGTTATCCCCCGCTGATTGAACAGCCAGCCGAGGGGTGCACTTTAAGTCAAATCCCGGTACGGAAAATCAAAATCCGGGTCGGCCGGGCATGTGTAATCGCTTACGGAATGCCGATAGCGGAAGGCGGCAGTTTCAGAAGACAGAATCCAATTCGCAAACGGAGGAAACATGGCAAAGCCAGCTGACAACAAACAGGTTCCCAACCCGAAAAAGAGCCGTCGCAATTTCCTGCTTGCAGCGGGAGCCGGTGTCGTCACCACCTCGGTCGCCGGCCCGGCAGCCCTTGCCGAAACCGGCAGCGTTGCCGGAGGTGACTGGACTTACGTCACCGACGTCGTCTGTGTCGGCAGCGGCGCAGCCGCGATGACGGCGGCCGTGACAGCTCGCAACCAGGGCGCGGAAGTCATGGTGCTGGAAAAAATGCCCATCCTCGGGGGCACCACGGGCAACCGCTCCGGCGGCGTGGCGTGGATACCCAACAACCACCTGCTGCGCGAAAAGGGCATCGAGGACAAGCGCGAAGACTGCCTCAAATACATGGCGCGCTAC
>CANJXH010000154.1 GCA_947478755.1 Betaproteobacteria bacterium
CGACAGAAAATTTGCCGAGCCGCTGGAGCCGAACAGGCTGCCGGAAGCACCGCTGCCGAAGGCCGCCCCCATGTCGGCGCCTTTGCCATGCTGAATCAGCACCAATCCGATCACGCTGATACCGACCAGAATGTGAATGCCAAGAACCAGGTTGTATCCGAATTCCATATCAATTACCTCAGTCAATCATGCTGCACAGATGGCGAGGAAATCCGCCGCCACCAGCGATGCGCCACCAATCAGGCCGCCATCGATATCCGTTTGTCCGAACAACTCCTGCGCGTTCGCAGGTTTGACACTGCCACCATA
This sequence comes from Betaproteobacteria bacterium, assembly GCA_947478755.1. GTDB lineage: Bacteria > Pseudomonadota > Gammaproteobacteria > Burkholderiales > Rhodocyclaceae > Georgfuchsia. The sequence continues at coordinate 310 of CANJXH010000154.1, forward strand.
AAGAATGCGCGTCGTCTGGGCGATCGCTGCATCCTCAGCCGCGAACCGCGCCCTGATCAAGGCATGTACCTCCTGCGCCTGCTGCGGGCTGGCCGTCTTGCCGGTACCAATTGCCCAGACAGGCTCATACGCAACGACGGCACTTTTCAGTGCAGAAACACCTGCCGCCGCCAGCACGGCATCCAGCTGACGCGTGACCACCGCCGTCGTGACGCCGGACTCGCGTTCCGCCAGAGTTTCGCCGACGCACAATATGGGCGTCAGACCAGCCTTCTGGGCGGCAACGAACTTCGCCGCGACCACCGCATCCGTATCGCCGTAGAACGAACGACGCTCCGAATGTCCAACAATCACACAGCTGCAGCCCAGGTCCGCCAGCATTGCTGCGCTGACTTCTCCCGTGTAGGCACCCGACTCGTACTCCGACACGTCCTGCGCGCCCCACGCAACCTTGCTCCCGCTCAACACCGTGCCGGCCTGCGCCAGGTAGGGGTAAGGCACACAAAGCGCAACATCGGCCCTGACGCCGGCAGCGCCAGCCTTTACGGCCTCAAGCAGGGCAACATTGCCGGCAAGACTGCCGTGCATTTTCCAGTTGCCGACGACGAGGGATTTGCGCATGGGGATTTTGCGGGAAACAGTACGGGCCAAGCCCGGTGACAAGGCGCAGGATTCTAGCCGCCACGGCCCTTATGGTCAAACGCCGGAATAAGACCCGACCGGCTTCTGAAGGCGAATCGCCTAGGTTTTGACCAGCGCGCTCACGGTCGTCGTCGGCTCGACGGCCACCATCCTGGTGCTGGGAAAGATCGCCTTGAAGGTGCTGCCCGCCCCCAGCGTCGAGTCGATCTCCAGCCTTGCCTGATGATTCAGCAAGGCATGCTTGACGATCGCGAGGCCAAGTCCGGTGCCGCCCGTTTGTGCCGAGCGCCCTTTGTCGACGCGATAGAACCGTTCGGTCAGGCGCGGCAGATGCTCGGGGGCAATGCCAAGGCCATTGTCGGCAACGCTGAACACCGGCACTCCGGCTTCAACGATCCAGCGCAGGCTGATGGTGCCGCCATCCGGCGTGTAGCGGACGGCATTGCTGACCAGATTGCCAAAGGCGCTGCGCAGCTCGCTGGCACTGCCCAGCAGATTGCCGGCAGCAAAATCCACCTTGAAAGCATGTTTTCCCGCACTGAGTGACTTGCCGTCGGCAACCAGGATGGACAGCAGGGAAGGAATGTCGACAATCTCCTCGTGCATCGGCTGCTGGCGATTTTCCAGCTTCGACAGTGTCAACAGATCGTCCACCAGTCGATTCATGCGCTGGGCCTGATCGTGCAACAGCTTGAGAAAGTGCATCCGGGTCTGTTGTTCCATCGCCGGGTCATCTACCAGGTGTTCCAGAAATCCCATGATCACAGTCAAGGGCGTACGCAACTCGTGCGACACATTGGCAACGAAATCGCGGCGCATGGTTTCAACGCGCTCGATCTGCGACACGTCGCGCGACAGCAGCAGGCGGTTGCTCACCGCAAAGGGGATCACGACAATCGAAAAAACGCGGCTGTCGGCAGCAGCACCGCGCATCAGCAACGGTTCGCTGAAGTCGCCCTGCTGGATGTAGGCAGTGAAATCCGGCTGGCGCAGCAGGTTGGTCACCAGCGTACCGCTATCGCGCTCCGGATCGAGGCCGAACTGCCCCTGCGCCGCCGGGTTGAACCAGTCGATACGATTTTCGGGGTCAAGCATGACCACGCCGTCAGGCAAGGCGCCTGCGGCTTCGCGGAATCGCTCCAGTGAGGCCGCCAGCCGCGCGCGGCTGCGCTCCTGATCCCTTTGCGCCCGGTAAAGATCGGCAAACACCTGGCCCAGTGCACCGGCCGCGTCCGGTATGGTTTCAGTGGTCGGCGATTGCAGCCACTTGCGCAGCTGATTGAGCATGCGCCAATGGGAGATGACCGCCAGCAACAGCAGCAACGTTGCCAGCGCCAGTCCCGCGACGGCACCAAAGAAGGCTGCAACCACGAGGCAAGGAACGGCGCCCAGCGACAGACGCAGGGCAAGTGACATCCATAAATTCATGGGAGATTGGCAGCCGGTATCGCTGCCGTCACAGCGCGGTTTGCGACTGCTCGGACCGGGGCGAAGCCGGGGCCGACATCTTGTAACCCACGCCACGCACGGTCTCGACCAGCTCCTCGCCATCGTCGCCGAGGCAGGCACGCAGACGGCGCACATAAACGTCAACCGTGCGTTCTTCGATGAAGCGATGATCTCCCCACACCGCATTCAGCAACTGCTGGCGGCCGAACACGCGGCCGGTATGCGTCATCAGGTAGTGCAACAATTTGTATTCGGTCGGGCCGATATCCAGCTGGCGTCCGTCCAGCGTCACCGTGTGGGCCATCGGATCAAGGCTGAGCCGTCCCAGCTCGATGCTTTCGCCGCTGTGCTGCGGCGCACGACGGCGCAGCACAGCACGTATCCGGGCCACCAGTTCGCGCGGGCTGAAGGGCTTGGGCAGATAGTCGTCCGCCCCCAGCTCAAGACCGGCAATCCGGTCGCTCTCGTCGGCACGTGCGGTCACCATGATCAGGGGCAATTCGCGCGTGCGCGCGTTTTGCCGCAGCTGGCGCGCGAAAGCGCTGCCGGAAATACCGGGCAGCATCAGATCCACCAGCACCACATCGGGCAGCACGCGCGAAATGAAACTTTGCGCCTCCTCTGCCGAACCGGCAATCTGCACATGGAAGCCTGCCTGCACCAGCGAATAGCGCAGCACCTCCTGAATCGAGACATCGTCCTCAATTACCAAAACGCTGGTCGACATGATCAGTTGTTCTCGGAAAGCGCTTCGCGCTCAAGCTGGTCAAGTCCGATATGCCGCACGTCCTTGCCCTTGACGATGTAGATCACATTCTCGGCAATGTTCTTGACGTGATCGCCGATGCGCTCCAGCGCCTTTGAAACAAATACGATATCGAGTGCGGTCGAAATGGTGCGCGGGTCTTCCATCATGTAGGTGATCAGCAGTCGCAGGTAGCCGCGGAAGTTGTCATCGACCGTTTCGTCCTCGCGCACGATGCGGGCCGCCGCCACCGGGTCGAGGCGGACAAAGGCATCGAGCACGTCGCGCAGCATGCGTACCGCCACGTCGCCCATCGCGCGCATCTCGTGCAGGCGGGGTACCAGCAGGTTGTCGCGCTGGTAGACCTGGTTTCCCATGCGCGCAATCTTGGCCGCCTCGTCACCGATCCGTTCAAGATCGGTCACGATCTTGATCACCGCCATCACCATGCGCAGGTCGCCCGCGGTCGGCTGGCGGCGCGCGATGATGTGGGTGCAATCGTCGTCGATGCTGACTTCGAGGAAATTGACCTGCTCGTCGTCGGCAATCACCTGATCAAAGCCGTCGGTGTCGCCATGCAGGAAAGCCTCGATCGCGTGGTTGATCTGGGTCTCGACCAGGCCGCCCATCTGCATCACGCGCGAGCGCAACCCTTCCAGCTCGGCATCGAATTTCTTGGATACGTGGTCGCTCATAAGTGCCATGTTGCCTCCTGAAGTGCCGTCCCGAAGGAGGCAAAGCCCCCTGTGGGGGCAGCGAACGAATTAAGCGTGGGCGCCATTTTTGTCTCCTCAGCCGAAACGGCCGGTTATGTAGTCTTCCGTGCGCTTGTCCCGCGGCTTGATGAAGATGTCATCGGTCCGACCGAACTCGACCAGTTCGCCGAGGTACATGTAGGCCGTGAAATCCGATACCCGCGCCGCCTGCTGCATGTTGTGGGTGACGATGGCGATGGTGAATTCGTCCTTCAGCTCGCTCATCAGCTCCTCGATGCGCATGGTCGAGATCGGGTCCAGCGCCGAGGTCGGCTCATCCAGCAGCAACACCTTCGGCTTGACCGCAATGCCGCGGGCAATGCACAGCCGCTGTTGCTGTCCGCCGGAAAGGCTCATGCCGCTCTGATTCAGCTTGTCGTTGACTTCATTCCACAGCGCCGCCTTCTTCAGTGACCACTCGACGCGCTCATCCATTTCGACGCGCGACAATCGTTCGTGCAGTTTCACGCCAAAGGCGATGTTGTCGTAGATCGACATCGGGAACGGCGTTGGCTTCTGGAACACCATGCCGACGTTGGCGCGCAGCGCATTGAGATCGGTTCCGCGTGCCAGCAGATTCACGCCATCCAGCGAAAGCTCGCCCTCCGCGCGCTGTTCCGGATACAGGTCGTACATGCGGTTCATGGTGCGCAGCAGGGTTGACTTGCCGCAACCGGAGGGCCCGATGAAGGCCGTCACCTTGCGCTTGTAGATATCAAGGTTGATGTCACGCAGCGCGCGATATTTGCCGTAATAGAAATTGAAGTTCTTGAAGGAAATCTGAGCTTGCAATTCTTCAGCTGAGTTTTGCATGACGGGTTCTCGTTCGAATTTCATTGCATTCTGCTCCATCACTAGTGTTTTTTCCTGAATGCAACCCGGGCGATGATGTTCAGCAGCAGGACGCCAAGCGTGATCAGGAAAACACCCGCCCAGGCCAGCTTCTGCCAGTCGGCGAAGGGGCTCATGGCGAATTTGAAAATGGTGACCGGCAGGTTCGCCATCGGCTTGTTGAGGTCCATGCTCCAGAACTGGTTCGACAGCGCGGTAAACAGCAAGGGCGCCGTCTCGCCGGCAATCCGGGCGACGGCAAGCAGCACCCCGGTCAACACCCCGGCGATGGACGATCGCAGGGCCACCCGCGTCACCATCACCCACTTCGGCGCGCCCAGCGCAAACGCCGCCTCACGCAAGGTATTGGGCACCAGGCGCAGCATGTTCTCGGTCGTGCGCAACACCACGGGAATCACGATCAGCGACAGCGCCAGCACGCCGGCAAAGCCGGAGAAATTGCCAACGTGCGCCACGTACAGGGCGTAGACAAACAGGCCAATGATGATCGACGGCGCAGAGAGCAGCAGATCATTGATGAACAGTGTCGACTTGCCCAGCCAGCTGCGCTGGCCATATTCCGCCAAATAGATGCCGGCCAGGATGCCAATCGGCGTGCCGATCAGGGTTGCCAGCCCGACCATCACGGCACTGCCGGCAATCGCGTTGGCCAGCCCGCCCTCGGCAGAACCCGGCGGCGGCGTCATTTGCGTAAACAGGCTCCACGACAGGCCGGCAAAACCGAGGTCAATCGTGGTCCAGAGTATCCATGCCAGCCAGAACAGGCCAAA
>CANJXH010000155.1 GCA_947478755.1 Betaproteobacteria bacterium
ATTGAAGTCAAGGAACGTGGGTATCGAGTTCAGTGTCGTATCCAATCCCGAATTTCTCAAGGAGGGCGCTGCAATCGACGACTTCATGAAGCCTGATCGTATCGTTGTAGGTGCGGAGGATGATCGTGCGATTGACCTGATGCGCCAGCTCTATGCGCCATTTCAGCGCAACCATGAACGATTGATCATCATGGATGTGCGCAGCGCAGAACTGACCAAGTACGCTGCCAATGCAATGCTGGCGACACGAATTTCGTTCATGAACGAACTGGCAAATCTGGCCGAAAAGCTCGGTGCTGACATCGAACTCGTCAGGCAGGGTATTGGTTCAGACCCCCGGATTGGCTATCACTTTTTATATCCAGGATGCGGTTATGGGGGGTCGTGCTTCCCTAAAGACGTGCAGGCATTGATCAGAACCGCAAGTGAAGCAGGCCAGGGGCTGAAGGTACTGCAAGCGGTTGAAGAGGCAAACGAAGCACAAAAACACATACTGACATCAAAAATAGTCAAGCGATTCGGCGCCGACCTTTCAGGAATGACGATTGCACTATGGGGCTTGTCTTTCAAGCCGAACACGGACGACATGCGAGAGGCTCCCAGTCTGGTGCTGATGAAGGAGCTGCTTGATCGGGGTGCCAAGATACGAGCCTATGACCCGATAGCGATTCATGAAACGCAACGCATTCTTGGCGACGAAAAGCGTATAGCGTTCGCAGCCTCGCCTATGGATGCTTTGACGGGAGCAGACGCGTTGGCGATCGTCACGGAATGGAAGGAGTTTCGCAGCCCTGACTTCGAGGCCATCAGATCAATGTTGAAGCATCCGGTGATATTCGACGGCCGTAATCTTTATGATCCCCAGCACCCGCGCAATGCCGGGCTGGAATATTTCCCGATTGGACGCCGATGAAAGTTCCCAGCACTGCTTCCGTCCGGGTTCTTGTTGTGGGCGATGTAATGCTCGATCGTTACTGGTTTGGCGACGTTTCCCGAATTTCGCCCGAGGCACCGGTTCCGGTAGCGAAGGTGGAACGCACCGAGGACCGTCCTGGTGGAGCAGCCAACGTGGCCCGCAATTGTGCGGCTTTGGGCGCGAAGACAACGCTGTTGTCCGTTGTCGGCAAGGACGAGCCGGGACAGACCCTGACCCGCTTGCTGAAAGAGTCTGGCGTCGATGCCAGCTTGCATGAGGATGCGAGCCTTAATACCACCGTCAAGTTGCGGGTGGTTGCTCGTCAGCAGCAATTGATCCGCATCGATTTTGAAAACGCTCCGGATCATGAAGTGTTGCAAGCCAAGCTGGCGGATTTCCAGCTTCGACTGGGAGATTGCGATGTCGTGATCCTTTCCGACTATGGCAAAGGTGGACTCACCCATATTACGGAAATGATTCGGCTCGCGAGGGCGGCCGGAAAGCCGGTGCTGGTTGACCCGAAAGGCGACGACTATGCTCGCTATGCCGGCGCCACGGCCATTACGCCGAACAGATCGGAGCTGCGCGAGGTCATTGGTCGCTGGACTGACGAGGCGGACCTGATTGCCCGCACTCACAGGTTGCGCACCTCGCTGGGTATGGATGCCGTGCTGTTGACGAGGTCAGAAGAAGGCATGACGCTTTTCGTCGACAATACCGAAATCAACGAGTCTGCCCGGGCGCGAGAGGTGTTTGACGTGAGTGGGGCAGGCGATACCGTGATTGCGACAATGGCAGTGATGATCGCTGCCGGCGCCACCTTGGCTGAGGCAATGAAACTGGCCAATCATGCTGCCGGTATCGTTGTAGCCAAACTCGGTACAGCTGTTGCTACACTGGATGAAATGTTGGCGTTGAACTAGACCCAAGCAGAGGATTCTCATGTACTACGTAGTGACCGGCGCGGCCGGATTTATCGGTTCCAATATCGTCAAGGCGCTCAATCAGCGCGGCATCAGCAACATCATCGCCGTTGATGATCTGACACAGGGCGATAAGTGCAGCAATCTCGCTGATTGCGATATTGCGGATTACATCGACAAAGCGGTCTTCATCGAGCAAATTGCCGATGGCCATTTTGATGGCGCGTTCGAGGCGATTTTGCATCAGGGAGCGTGCTCCGACACCATGGAAAGTGACGGCCGTTACATGATGGAGAACAACTATCGTTACTCGTTGAGTTTGCTTGAATTCTGTCTCGAAGATGAAGTTCAATATCTGTATGCGTCGAGTGCCTCGGTTTATGGTGGCGGTTCGGTATTTCGTGAATCGCGCGAGCACGAGGCGCCACTGAATGTTTACGGTTATTCAAAATTCCAGTTTGACCAGGCTGTCCGCCGTCGTCTGCGCGATGCGCGTTCGCAGGTTGTCGGTTTTCGCTATTTCAATGTTTATGGGCCGCGAGAACAACACAAAGGCCGCATGGCTTCGGTGGCTTTCCATCATTTCAACCAGTATCGCGATAACGGCAAGGTAAGGCTTTTCGAGGGCAGCAGCGGCTATGGCAACGGTGAGCAGCGTCGCGACTTCATTTTTGTGGACGACGTGGTCTCAGTGAACCTCGATTTTCTTGATCACCCCCAACGTTCAGGTATTTTCAATCTGGGTACTGGACGTGCACAGACTTTCAATGAATTGGCAGCGGCGACAGTCAACGCCTGCCGTGCGCTGGAAGGCAAGCCTGCCCAGCCGCTTGTGGACCTGGTTGCGCAGGGCACCATTGAATACATTCCGTTTCCTGCGCAATTGGTTGGCAAGTACCAAAGCTTCACCGAAGCCGATGTGGGCAAGCTGCGGGGTGCCGGTTACAACGCTGCGTTTTCCTCGGTGGAAGAGGGCGTTACCAGATACGTTGCCGACCTTGCAAAACGATGAATACGCTCGACAGCTTTGTTGGCAATACGCCGTTGGTGCGCTTGCAGCGGATCCCCGGCATTGAAAACAAGCGCCGTAACAACATCATTCTCGCCAAACTGGAAGGCAACAATCCAGCTGGGTCGGTAAAGGACAGGCCGGCGCTTTCAATGATAGCCAAGGCGGAAGCGCGCGGAACGATCAAGCCCGGCGACACCCTGATCGAGGCTACCTCCGGTAATACCGGCATTGCACTGGCGATGGTGGCGGCGATGCGCGGTTATCGCATGGTGCTGATCATGCCGGAGAACCAGAGCATCGAACGGGTACAGACCATGCGGGCCTATGGTGCCGAGTTGATTTCAACGTCGCGGGCCGGCGGCATGGAAGGCGCGCGTGACCTGGCCGAGAAAATGGTGAGCGAAGGCAAAGGAATCATGCTGGATCAGTTCGCCAACCCGGATAATCCGGCAGCGCATTATGAGGGCACCGGCCCGGAAATATGGCGTGATACCGGAGGGCGAATCACGCATTTCATCTCCAGCATGGGCACTACCGGCACGATCATGGGCTGCTCGCGTTATTTCAAGGAAGTGAATTCAGCCATTCAGATCGTCGGCTGCCAGCCCGAGGATGGCTCGCAGATTCCGGGAATCCGCAAATGGCCGGAGGCCTACCTGCCGCGAATTTTTGACCGTAGCCGTGTTGACCGGGTCGAGAACGTCAGCCAGGCCGAGGCGGAGTCCATGGCAAGACGCCTTGCCATGGAAGAAGGCATCTTTGCCGGCGTTTCATCGGGCGGTGGCTTGCACGTCGCCTTGCGTATTGCGGCCGAAGTCGAAAATGCGGTGATTGTCACCATCGTGTGTGATCGCGGTGACCGATATCTCTCTACCGGCGTATTCCCTGCGTAGGTTGCTGTTCTGCTTGCTGCTGGGGGCATGGCCGGCTTGGGCGCAGCAGCTTGATGTCCAGTTAGGCAATGTCGACCAGGAGGCTTTCGGCGCACAGGGCATTCAGGCCAGGTTTGACCTGTCGCGCGGCGGGAAGGCGGATATTTCGGTTGATGAGCTTCGGCTGGCTGATGTCCGTATTCGCGACCTGAAACTGCACTGCGACAGTTTTCGGTTCAATGAGTCGTCGGTCATTTGTGAGGACGGCAAGCTCTGGCAAGGAAAGCTGGCTGCCGTGTCGCTGTCACTTGATTATCGCCGTGACGCCGGCAGGCTGTCACTGCGGCTGAAGAACTTCGATGTCGCCAACTTGCGGGCAGTTGGCAGCAAGATTACATCCTGGAATCCAAAGGGAAAGATTGACCTCCAGCTGGATGCCGATCGCGACAAGTTGAAATGCGCGCTCGTGACGCGTGATTTCGCATTCAACACTGATGATTTCAGCATTGCTGGCGAGAGGATTGCAGCTGCGATCAATTTGACGGCACAACGCAATGGTTCTGACTGGGGATGGCAGGTCGATGGAGAATGGGGCGCAGGAGAAGCCTTTTACTCGCCATGGTATCGAAAGGCAGGGGTTCGCCTGAATGGTGGCGGGGTCGTCACGCCCACGATGGTCAAAATCGACCAGATACGTCTTAGCCTTGATCAACTGGGAGCCGTTACGGCAGGCATCGGCTGGGATCGCAGGCAGGCACGGGTAACCAACTGGGGTTTTGTTACCGACCCATTGGACCTTGCGGCAGTGGTCAGGGAGTGGGTACAGCCGGTACTTGATGCCAATGCACTCCCGTCGATCAGTGCTACAGGCAAGACACGTTACGCCGCTGACTGGTCTGATGGTGAATTGCAGTCCTTCTATGCCGGGATTGAGGGCGCCAGCCTGATTGAAGGAACGGGGCGGCTTTCGTTGACCGGTATCAATACCAGCATTCCATGGTCTCGGACAGATGAAACGCAGGCCGAACTTTCGGTAGCGGGTGGCAAACTCGACGACTTTGCCCTTGGTGGTTTTCAGATTCCGGTGAAATTGCACGGTGCCGATGTCGCAGTTTCCAGCGTGACGATTCCTTTCCTCGATGGTCGCATGAAGATAGAAGATTTTCATGCGCAGGGATTGGATAGCGGATGGACCAGCCACTTCTCGGGCGGCATCGAAGGCGTATCAATGTCTCGCCTCACGTCCTCCATGGGTCTGCCCCAGATGGCCGGACGCATGAGCCTTAGTATTCCCGATGCCCGCTATGCCAACCATGTCCTTGATCTGGGCGGCCAGTTGGGGATTGATGTTTTCGATGGACATATTCTGGCCCGCAATTTGAAACTGATCGATCCCTTGTCGAAGTCCTCCCGTGTCGTCGCCAATGTTGAGGCGCGCCAATTGGATTTGGGTATGCTGACCAGCGCGTTCTCATTTGGAAGCATTCTCGGACGTCTCGATATCGATATTCAGGGTCTTGAATTGCAGGACTGGAAGCCGCTGGCCTTTGATGCCCGACTCGCCAGCAGTCCGGGCACCTATCGGCGCGCGATCAGTCGCGGCGCTCTGATTGATATTTCATCCATTGGAGGTGCCGCAGGAGCAGCCGCGGTGAGAGCGATCCCCGCTGCCGGTTTTTTCAATACCTTCAGTTACGACAGGATAGGTTTTGGCTGCGTGCTCAAGGAAAATGTTTGCCACATGGATGGCATCGCACCAGAAAATGGTGGTTA
>CANJXH010000156.1 GCA_947478755.1 Betaproteobacteria bacterium
AGCTCGGGATAAAGCGCAACAAATTTCGTCATCCGCTCAATGGCCGGATGTGGTGGCTCATCACGCCCGAGCACCACCATCAACCCGTTGTCGAGCTTCACCTGCCAGGCCTGCCGCATCGACAGGTCCAGCGCCTTCGGTTGGCGACCCAGAACAGCAAGTACCCGAGCAAATTCCTGTTGTTGGGCAAGCATTTGCGCTGCGCTGCCTTCCGGTCCCGAAAACACGGGCAGGTCTGCTTCAAGTGCGGCGACGAACACTTCGCCATACCCATTCACCAAACGCGAATCTCCATCCGCCTGACGCCAGCGCGCTACCGCAACTTGTTCTTCGACGGTTACCTCGATGCCGTCAGGCCAGATGCGACGTACGTCAGCGCGTCGCACCCATGGCAACTTCTCGAAGGAGGCGCGTACCGCATCAAGATTGATGGTGAAAAAATTTCCCGCCACAGAACTGCGGGCAGCGTATTCCACCTGCATCGGCGTTACCCGCTTGACATCACCGCTGACCACCAACTGGCGCAAGGGGAACACCGGCAAGCGTTGTGCACCGACAATGGCGGCATAGGCCAGCGCAACAAAGGAAAACACGAGCAAGGCATCCGCCAGCAGATTGATCAATGCCGGACGATCCCAAAAGCCGTCGGTAACGACCTGAGGTTTTTTGTCCGGCTTGCCCGGTTTGGCTGCCTTAGCCAAGTCGCGCCTCCGCCAGCACCTTGACGACCAGCTGCTCAAAACCGATACCGGCAGCTTTTGCCGCCATTGGCACCAATGAGTGATCCGTCATGCCTGGAGCCGTATTCGCTTCGAGCGCGTAGGCTTTGCCCTCGGCATCGAGCATGACATCGACCCGCCCCCAGCCGCGGGCGCCGAGTACCTTGAATGCCTGAATGGCAAGCTGTTGCATCTCGTCCTCCTTCGCTGCCGTGAGACCGCAGGGAATGAGATATCTGGTGTCGTCACGCTGGTACTTTGATTCAAAATCGTAAAACTCCGTCGCCGGTTCGATCTTGATCACCGGCAAGGGCCGATCATCAAGAATGCCGACCGTGTATTCGCCACCGGACAGGAATCGCTCGGCCAACACGATCGAGTCGTAGCGCGCAGCGCTGCTGTAGGCGGCCTTCAACGCGGACTTCTTTTGCACTTTGGTAATGCCAATGCTCGAGCCCTCGTTGGCCGGCTTGACGAACAGCGGCAGCCCGAGATGCGCGACGACAGCCGCCATGTCAGTCCGGGGCGTCAACAGCTCGTAGTCTGGTACGGGGATGCCGGCTGCCTGCCACACCAGCTTGGAGCGCCATTTGTCCATGGCCAGCGCCGACGCCAGAACACCGCTGCCGGTGTAGGGTATCCCCATGAACTCAAGCGCGCCCTGCAGGGTGCCATCTTCACCGCCCTTGCCATGCAATGCGATGAAGGCGCGTTGATAGGCTTCGTCGCGCAATGCCGAGAGCGGCTTTTCGCTTGGGTCAAATGCGTGCGCATCGATGCCGGCCGCGCGCAATGCCTTGAGGACTGCGCTACCACTTTTGAGGGACACCTCGCGCTCGGCTGAGTCACCACCGAACATGACTGCCACACGCCCATAATTTTTTTTAGCGTTCATTGCCGGGTCTGCGTCCCTACGATCCGTACTTCCTGCACCAGTTCAACACCGAATTTTTCCCTGACCGTTGCCTGTACTCGGCCAATAAGCGTTTCTATCTCATGCGCGCTTGCGACGCCGTCCGGATTAACGATGAAATTTGCATGCTTTTCGGAAACCCGCGCTGCGCCTTGGCTTGCGCCCTTCAAGCCGGCTGCCTCGATCAATCGCGCGGCATGGTCTCCGGGTGGATTGCGGAACACCGAACCCGCGTTTGGCCACTGCAAGGGCTGCGTATCAATACGACGCTGCAACAGCGCCTTGATACGCGAACGAATTGAAATCGGCTCGCCCGGCGAGAAGCGCAACCACGCAGCCGCAAATACCTCATCGTCCATGGCCGGCCACTCCACATGGCGATAGCTGACACCAAATTCGGCCTTGCGTCGCTCAATCCGCTCACCACGTCGATTGAGCATCAATACTTTTTCCACCCTTTCCCATGTTTCGGTGCCGTGGCAACCCGCATTCATTGCCAGCGCCCCGCCCAGCGTGCCTGGAATGCCGGCAAAAAACTCGCCACCACCCAACCCGTGGGTTGCCGCAAAACGGGCCAGCTTGGGGCTGGCAACACCGGCTTCGGCATAAATCATGGTGACATCGTCGGCTGTCACGCTCAGTCCCTTCAGGACACTGTGCGTAAAAACCGCTGTGCCATCGAAGCCGCCATCGCGCACCAGCAGGTTGCTGCCAAGGCCGACCATCAGCAACGGCTCCTCACGAGGCAGTTGGCGCAGAAAGGCGGCAAGATCGTCCAGGTCGGCGGGAATGTAGGTACGCGCGACACATCCTCCGGCACGCCATGAGACATGGCGTGCCATCGGCTCGTCGAGGCGCAACTGCCCACGCAAACCATCCCCGTTCACCCCTCGCTCCTCACGAGCTTTCCGGGTACGGCGCCTATCGAACCGGCCCCCATCGTGATGACGACATCACCGTCGCGAGCGACCTCAAGTATCGTCTCCGGCATCGCGCCAATCTCTGCAACAAATCGCAGCTCGGTCTGACCCGCGGCGCGAATGGCCGCTGCCAAGGTGCGGCCATCGGCACCTGCAATCGGCGCTTCACCTGCGGCGTAGATATCACCCAGTACCAAGCCGTCGGCGCGTGACAGGACAGCCACAAAATCGTCAAAGCAATCGCGCGTCCGGGTAAAGCGGTGGGGCTGGAAGGCCAGCACGATCCGGCGTTCCGGAAAGGCGCCGCGCGCCGCTGCCAGTGTCGCCGCCATCTCGACTGGATGATGGCCGTAGTCATCAATCAGCGTGAAGGTTCCGCCCTGCTTTGCCGCGATCTCGCCGTAGCGCTGGAATCGACGACCAACCCCCCTGAACTCGCCCAGTGCCCTGACGATGTCGACATCGGCAACGCCGAGTTCGGTGGCAACGGCAATGGTTGCCAGTGCATTCAGCACATTGTGGACACCGGGCAGGTTGAGCGTGACGGCGAAACGCGAAACACTGCCATTGGTGCGCACGCAGTCAAAATGCATCTTCCCGTTGTCGGCGCGCAGGTTCTCGGCACGGATATTGGCTTTGGGGCCCAGGCCATAAGTCACCACCTGCTTGGCGACGCGTGGCAGTATGTCGCGCACATTGGCATCGTCCAGGCAGAGAACGGCAACGCCATAGAAGGGCAGGCGATGCAGGAAATCAATGAACGCCTGTTTCAGTCGTTCGAAATCGTGGCCATACGTTTCCATGTGGTCGGCGTCGATATTGGTGACAACCGACACCACCGGTGAAAGGAAGAGAAACGACGCATCCGATTCATCAGCTTCCGCGACCAGAAACTCGCCGCTGCCCAATTGCGCATTCGCCCCCGCGGAATTGAGGCGGCCACCGATGACAAACGTCGGATCAAGGCCACCCGCCGCCAATACGCTGGCGACAAGACTAGTCGTCGTGGTCTTGCCATGTGTGCCGGCAATGGCCACCCCTTGCTTGATGCGCATCAGTTCCGCCAGCATCTGGGCACGCGGCACCACCGGGATATGGCGCGCACGCGCCGCAATGACCTCGGCGTTGTCCTCCTTCACCGCAGTCGATACCACCACCGCGTCGGCCTTCGCCACATTCACCGCGTCATGCCCGATCGCAACGCGAATCCCGTGTTCGACGAGGCGGCGTGTCGCCGCGCTTTCCGACAGATCTGAACCGCTGACCTCATAGCCCTGGTTGGCCAGCACCTCGGCAATGCCACTCATGCCAGAACCACCGATACCGACAAAGTGAATGCGTCTGACTTTGTGTTTCATGCGAACCTCGCTGTCAGGTCGCCAGGGATGGCAAAAAAATCCAGCCATGCGCAGCGCTGGGCGTTCTTGGTGATCTGGCAGTTGATAGTTGTTTTCATTGCGCCATTTCCATGCACACATTGGCCACCGCGGCCGTCGCATCCGGCTTGGCCAGATCGCGCGCCTTTTCGGCCATCTGCTGCAGCTGTCCCCGCGACAATGTCCGCAACAGGGAAAGCTTTTCTGCCGTCAGTTCTCCCTGCGGCAAGAGAATCGCCGCCCCGGCATTGGCCAGAAATCGCGCATTGGCGGTCTGGTGGTCATCAACGGCATGCGGGAATGGCACCAGAATGCTCGCCGAGCCGGAAGCCGACAGTTCGGCAATCGTCAGCGCGCCGGCGCGGCAGATCACCAGGTCGGCCCATTCGTAGGCGCCGGCCATGTCTTCGATGAAGGGCACCGCATTCGCCTCAACACCCGCCACTTCATAGTTGGCTTTCAACACATCGACATGCTTCTCTCCTGATTGGTGTACCACTTCCGGCCGCTCATCCACTGGTATCAGGGCCAGCGCTTGCGGTATGACTTCATTCAATACCTGTGCGCCAAGGCTGCCGCCGACGACCAGCAGCCGCAAGCGGCCGCTGCGATGAGCAAAGCGCTGTGCCGGCGCCGGCAATGCAGCAATTTCGGGGCGCACCGGATTGCCACACCACTCACCGTTCTTCAAGGCACCGGGGAAGCCGGTCAGCACGCGCCGGGCAAATCTGGCCAGCACCTTGTTGGCCAGCCCCGCAACCGAGTTCTGTTCATGCAGTACCAGCGGTCGCCTTCCGAGCCATGCCATCATCCCGCCGGGAAACGTGACGTAGCCACCGAAGCCGAGGACGACATCCGGGCTGAATCGATTGATCTCCCGACGAGCCTGCCAAAAACCACGCAACAGATTGACGGGCAACATCAACTTGCGAGCCAGGCCCTTGCCGCGCAGCGCGCCAAAACGGATCCAAGCCGTGTCAAACCCCCGCCCTGCCACCAACCGTGCCTCCATTCCATCCGGGTTGCCCATCCAGACCACGCGCCAGCCTTCGCCTTGCAGGCGACCGGCAACGGCAAGCCCCGGCATGATGTGTCCGCCGGTACCGCCCGCCATGACGAGCAGGGTTTTCTTCATACGGCGTCCTCGCGCCGGGAGGAATACAGGATGATGGCCCTCATGGTCATATCCTTACCCCGCGCATGACCGAACGGTTCTCGTAGTCGATTCGCAGGAGGATCGCGAGTGCGATGCAATTGGCGACGATGCCCGACCCGCCAAAACTCATCAAGGGCAACGTCAGACCCTTGGTCGGCAACAAACCCATGTTGACACCCATGTTGATGAAGGACTGTATTCCCAGCCAGATGCCGATACCCTGCGCCACAAGCCCGCCGAATACGCGATCCAGCGTCAAGGCCTGGCGACCGATGGCAAACGCGCGCTGCACGATCAGCGCAAAGGCGCAGACCACGATGGCAACGCCAATGAAGCCAAGCTCTTCGGCAATCACCGCGAGCAGAAAGTCGGTGTGCGCTTCGGGCAGGTAGAACAACTTTTCG
>CANJXH010000157.1 GCA_947478755.1 Betaproteobacteria bacterium
CCTTCCCGGTGCCTGATGGACCAAGAAACAGCATCGCATGAGGAAGATTGCTATCTTGCCCGAGCAAGGTATTCCACATCGATAATTGCCAACTAAAAATATTATTAACAGACACTTGTGATTATTTTTTCAAGTAAAACATGAATTGAATCGACGCTTGATCCTGCGTCAATCACCCGGAATCTTTCAGGGAAATCCTTGGCCCGATCAAGGTAGGCCTGACGCACCCGCTCGAAAAAATCCGTCTTTTCCTGTTCAAACCTGTCAGCCACCTGTCCCATGCCTTGCAAGCGCTTTGCTGCAATGGCGACGTCCAGGTCAAACAGGAAAGTCAGGTCCGGTTGCAGAGCGCCCGTCCCCGTTCCCTGCACCCATGCTTCCAGTTGCTGGAGTTTGCTCCTGGCCAAACCACGCCCACCGCCCTGATAGGCAAATGATGCGTCGGTGAAACGATCCGATACCACCCATTTCCCTGCCGCCAACGCAGGTGAGATGATCTGGACAATGTGCTCACGCCGGGCAGCGAACATCAGCATGGCTTCCGTTTCAAGGTCCATCGCTTCGGAAAGCAGCAGTCCGCGAAGTTTTTCACCCAAAGGCGTGCCGCCGGGTTCGCGGGTCGACACCACGGCATGGCCCTTGGCACGCAGGAACTCGACCATCCACGCGTGGTGGGTGCTCTTGCCGGCACCGTCGATGCCTTCGAAAGTAATAAAACGTCCTGCCATCTGGCGGCTAACCTTTCTTTTGATATTTGCCTACAGCCCGGTTGTGTTCCTCGAGGGTACGCGAAAACTCGCTGCTGCCATCGCCACGTGCAACAAAGTACAGATAGTTATTGGCTGCAGGATGAAGTGCAGCATGGAGTGCCGCCTGACCAGGCAACGATATTGGCGTCGGCGGCAGTCCGGCTCGGATATAGGTGTTGTAAGGGCCATCTGCCTGCAAATCACGTTTGCGCAGATTGCCATCGAACTTGGCAATGCCGTAAATCACACTGGGGTCGGTCTGCAATGGCATGCCTAGTCGAAGTCGATTGACGAATACTGCTGCTATCTTGTCCCGGTCAGCCGCGCTTCCGGTTTCCTTTTCGATGATGGACGCCATGATCAGTGCCTCATAAGGGGTGCGATAAGGCAGATTTGCGGCGCGACCTCCCCATTCCGGTTGCAGGCGTCTGACCAATGCCTCATGAGCCCGTTTGTAGATCGCTAAATCCGATACGTTTTTGGAGAAAAGATAGGTGTCCGGGAAGAACAGGCCTTCCGGATGCGGGGCTTCAATTCCAAGCTTTGCCAGCAACTCGGTCTCGCTCAGGCCGGCGCTGTCGTGGCGCAAATCAACGCTGGCATCCACCATCCGGCGGAAATCGGCAAAGGTCTTGCCTTCAACCAGCATCAACTCTCCCTGGCTGGTATCGCCCCGCGTCAATTTTTTCAGCAATTGCCAAGGGGTTATACCGGCCTCGATTTCATAGCTGCCGGCCTTGATTTGCGAGGCGTTGCCCAATGCCCGTGCCAGCCAGGTAAATTGCCATGCCGACATGTTGATGCCGGCGTCCACCATTTGACGTGAAGCGCCGCGCAAGCCCACGCCCGAGGTGATTTCAAAGTCCAAAGGCGAGTTTGCCAGGTCGAGCGGACGCGTGGCGAACCAGTAGCCGAACGCGCCAAAAAACAGGGCAACAAGCATCACCAAAGTGAATAGGCGTCTCAGCACGAAGGGCGAAAGATTCAATGAAATGAACCCCTATAATAGCCCATCCCACAAGCCGGATTTTGAGTGAACAGATGATTGACGAATGGCTTAATTCAATGCGCGCGACCGGCTTCGATGTCGATCTGGAATCGAGCGGAAACCCTCTCGGCGACGTCCAGTCCGTCCGATCCGATACCATAATCGCCCCCCTTGTTCATCTCGGACTGATTCAGGCACAAGGTGAAGACGCGCAGCCCTTCCTGCACAATCTGCTGACCAACGACGTCAATGGACTGGGGCTGAACGATTTGCTGCGTGCCGGATTTTGTACCCCGAAGGGCCGCATGCTTGCCGACTTCCTGATCTGGCGCGATGGCGACGGAGTGAAGCTGCAACTCTCGGCAGATATGCTCCCTGCCATTCTCAAGAAACTGTCGATGTATGTGCTGCGTTCAAAAGTGAAGCTTGGTGACGCCAGCCAAACCCATGCCCGTATCGGATTGTCCGGTTCCCAGGCAATTGCCTTGCTGCAGCAGCTCAACCTGCCGACACCGGCCATCATGCAGCAGCAGCCGTTTGCCGGCGGTGTCGTGCTCGGTCTGGGCGGGCAGCGCTTCGAGATTGTGCTGGCAGCCGACAGGGTTGCCGCGATATGGCAGGCGCTGGCTACCTTGGCCAAACCTGTCGGTGTTGCTGCATGGCGCGCGCTTGATGTTGCAGCCGGCATCCCGCTCATTACCAGCGCAACGCAGGAATCCTTTGTACCCCAGATGGTGAACTTTGAATTGATCGGTGGTGTCAGTTTCAAGAAGGGCTGCTACCCGGGGCAGGAAATCGTCGCCCGGACGCACTACCTTGGCAAAGTAAAGCGCCGCATGTACCGCGCACATGTTGCTACCGATGCCGTGCCCGTCGGGGCGTCGATTTACGCACCGGAAACCGGAGATCAGGCCTGTGGTGCGGTGGTGGAAACCGCACCGTCCGTTGATGGTGGTATCGAGTTACTGTTCTCGGCGCAGTCGTCGTGTGTGGCCGCCGGCGAGATTCATGTCGGTAGCGCCGCCGGGCCGCTCGCCCACGTTCTTTCATTGCCTTATCCGGTCGAGTAAGCGGCGCCGTGTGCATCATTCTCGCTGCATGGCGGGCTGATCCGGAATTCCCTTTGGTCGTCGCCGCCAATCGCGATGAGTTCTTTGCCCGCCCTACCCGCTCCGCCGGGTTCTGGCCTGAAGCCCCGTACCTGCTTGCCGGATGTGACCTTTCTGCTGGTGGTTCCTGGCTTGGCATCACCCGCAACGGACGTTTTGCTGCCTTGACCAATTTTCGTGACCCCGCCCGCGAGAAGGACAATGTCGTCTCGCGCGGAAAACTGGTCAGTCAATTTCTTCAGGGCAACCTCGAGCCCATCGATTATCTCGACGAAATCAGAGCCATGGCGAGCGAATACAACGGTTTCAATCTGCTGGTTGCGGATCGCCAGACGATGGCCTGCTATAACAACATCGAAAACCGCACCGATTCGTTGATACCCGGTATCCACGGGCTTTCCAACCACGCGCTCAATACGCCCTGGCCCAAGGTGACCGCGGCAACCACAGCACTGAACGGTTCTTTGGGCCGCCTGCCGGACACGACTCAATTGTTCAGTTTCCTGCGTGATGAAACCATTGCCGATGACGAGTCCCTGCCCCGCACCGGCGTGCCATTGGAAACCGAACGCTTCCTGTCTTCAATCTTCGTCCGTGCGCCAACCAGCATGGCCTATGGCACGCGCTGCTCGACGGTACTTGTCATCGCCCGTGATGGGCGGATAATCTTCGACGAACAGGAATGGATTATCGACGCCACAGTCGGACGTCGCCATCGTTTCCGGTTCACCCTTCAAGAACATGGACGCTCCGCTCAGTAAATCGCCGCTTGCCGTCACGTCTGCCGATCGCCTGCGGAGGCCTCTGCGCGACCTGCGCATCTCGGTCACCGACCGCTGCAACTTTCGCTGTATCTATTGCATGCCGAAAGAAGTATTCGGCCCCGGTTATCCTTTCATGCGTCGCGCCGAACTGCTGTCGTTCGAGGAAATTCATCGGCTGGCCGCCATCCTTGCAGGCCAGGGCGTGAGGAAAATACGGCTTACCGGCGGCGAACCCTTGCTTCGCGAACGGGTTGAACTGCTGGTCGAACAGCTCGCCATGCTGGATGGCATTGATCTGACACTGACGACCAATGGTTCGTTGCTGGCCAAAAAAGCACAGGCCCTGCATGCAGCGGGACTGAAACGCCTGACCGTCAGCCTGGACGCCATTGACGATGCCACCTTTCGCGCCATGAACGCCGTCGACTTTTTCGTCAAGGATGTCCTCAATGGCATTGAAGCCGCCAGTCATGCCGGTTTTGGACCAATCAAGATCAACATGGTCGTCAAGCGCGGCATGAACGACCACGCCATCCTGCCGATGGCGCGCCACTTCAGGGGCAGCGGCCACGTCTTGCGCTTCATCGAATACATGGATGTCGGCGCCAGCAATGGCTGGCGCATGGACGAAGTGGTTCCGGCCAGTGAAATCATCGCCATGATCAACGAAGAATTCGCTCTGGAGCCAATTGCTGAAAACTACGCAGGCGAGGTTGCGAAACGATGGCGATATCAGGATGGCAGCGGCGAAATCGGCGTCATCGCCTCGGTTACCCAGGCGTTTTGTGCCGAGTGCAGTCGCCTGCGATTGTCGACTGATGGCAAGCTGTTCACCTGCCTGTTCGCCACCCAGGGTCACGACCTGCGTCAGTTGCTGCGTGACGGTGCCAGCGACGATGTCATTGCGACCCGCATTGCCGGCATCTGGCAGGCGCGCGAAGACCGCTACTCCGAGATACGCACCGCCGCTACGCCGTCCGCGCCCGGTAGCAAAAAAATTGAAATGTCCTACATCGGTGGCTGATGCGGCAAGTGTCACCGGCATCATCCTGGCGGGGGGCAAGTCCTCTCGCATGGGCTGCGACAAGGCCCTGGTCATGCTTCGTGGCCGCCCCATGGTTGCCTGGGTCATGGATCGACTCCAGCCACAGGTGCAGAGCCTGATGCTCAACACCAATGCCGAAGTCGGCGATTACGCACGATTTTCCTGTCCGGTCATTGCCGACCTGCTCGCCGGTTATCGCGGTCCGCTGGCCGGCCTGCATGCGTCCATGGAACAAGCCCGAACGCCATTGCTGGCCTGCGTGCCCTGCGACGCACCGTTGTTGCCAAACGATCTGGTCGCTCGCCTGCAAGCAGCACTGACGTCAGCCGGCGCCGATGTTGCAGTGGCCAAAACCCCGATCAGCCTGCAACCAACGTTTTTCGTTTGCCGCAACCATCTGGGAAAATCGATCGAGGAATATCTGGGCGAAGGCCGCTATGCCCTGAAGCACTGGATGGCACGGCAGCATTGCATTGAAGTGGCATTTGACGACGAAGCCGCGTTCAGCAACGTCAATACGCCTGACGAACTGCTGCAACTTGATCGGCAGATGACTGCCGCAATCGTTACAGGTACTGAGCGTAGCGGCTGATATACGGCGCAAAACGTTCATTGACCTTTGCGGCATCGAGCCCGAATGTGGCGAGGTCAAATTGCCGTGACGGCACGCGTCGCGCAACATCCATCTTCAGCCATTCCGCCACGCGTTGTTGGCTTTGTGCGGTGAACGGTACCTTGAGAAAAGCGTAGACCTTGGCAAGGGCCTCGAACTCGCTGCCA
>CANJXH010000158.1 GCA_947478755.1 Betaproteobacteria bacterium
GAGCGGATTGAGCGATATCGACATCCCCGATATTCTTCCCGGCTTGAAGATACTGCTGGATTCCTTCGTGTGCGAAGCAAAGCTCAGTGCAGCCGGCATCGAAGCACAGCGCGCGACCCTGGTCGGTCACGTCGCCAATCGCATGCGGATCGAGGACATCTTCAAGCGCCACCCGGAAATCCTCAAGCAGGAAATCAGGGCACCGATCATCATCGTTGGCCTGCCGCGCTCGGGCACCACCAAGCTGCAACGCATGATGGCGGCCAATCCGGATCTGCAGTCCTTGCCCTTGTGGCGAATATTGAATCCCGCACCGTTGGGACCAACACCACCCGGCGGCGAAGATCCGCGGATTGCGATAGCCGAGCAGGTGGAGGCAGCAATGCGGCAGTACTACCCCGATTTCTACGCCGGCCATCCGATGAATGCGCGCGAGCCGGACGAAGAGGTGTTCATGGCCGATCAGGTTCTGCGTGGCTGGACACCGTGTTACGCAGCGCGAGTACCCAGCTACGAGTCATGGTTACGGCAGCAGGACTTCGGCGTCTGGTACGACTACCTGAAGAAGTTGCTGCAATTGTTCCAGTGGCAGGATGGTACCGGTGACGCAACTGAGGGAAAGCGCTGGCTGCTCAAGACCTGCGAGCATCTGCCTTACATGAACGACCTGTTCAAGGTATTCCCCGATGCCACCCTCGTCCATTGTCATCGTGACCCGGTGACCACGACCGCATCCCTTGCCGCGCTGATCACGGCCTATACGCGAATGAACAGCGATGTCGGCACCGGTGAGGAAGCCGGTCGGTTTACCCTCAGTCATCTGTCGAAACAGATGGGCGGCTACATGGGACAGCGGCCGTTGCTGGAAAGGGAGCATCGTTTCGTCGACGTTGCCTATGCCGAGATCGTCAACGACATTGCCTCAGCAATTGAACGCATCCACGCAGTTGCCAATATTCCCTTGAGCGATGCGGCGCGGGCCGCAATGCGCGCGTGGGAAGCGGGCAATCCCGCCGGCAAGCACGGCCAGCACAAATATTCGCTCGAAAGTCTCGGGCTGACTGAAACAGATATCCGCACAGGCTTTGCCGGCTATCTGCAGCGTTTTGGTGATACTTGCGAAGTCGCAGGAAAATACGCTGGAAACATCCAATAGAGGAGAACCATTATGGGTAGAGTCAGCGGCAAGATCGCCATCGTCACCGGCGGCGCACGCGGCATGGGGGCAGCATTTGCAAAACGACTGATTGATGAAGGGGCCAGGGTCATGCTGACCGATGTCCTCGAAGCAGAAGGCATGGCGATGGCAGCCTCGCTCGGCGACAACGCGCGTTTCGTCAAGCACGACGTGAGCAGCGAGGCACAGTGGCGGCAGGCTGTCGCTGCGACGGAAACCGCCTTCGGTCCTGTCTCGGTGCTGGTCAACAATGCTGGGACTTCCTTCGGCGGCATGATCGAAACCATGGAGGAAACTGCGTTTCGCCGCGTCATCGACATCAACCAGGTCTCGGTTTTTCTCGGCATCAAGTCTGTCATTCCGTCGATGCGGCGGGCGGGTGGTGGTTCCATCATCAACATCTCGTCCATTGCCGGCATCGTCGGCAACCCGGGCGTTTTGCCCTATACGGCGTCCAAATTCGCCGTGCGCGGCATGACCAAATCTGCAGCAGTAGAACTTGCCTCCCTGAATATCCGTGTCAACTCGATCCACCCCGGCATCATCAATACGCCGATGACGACGACGCTTTCCGTGAATCCCGAATTGATCGCACAGGTGGCAGCATCATCGCCAGCGGCACGCCCAGGGGAACCTGACGAAGTGGCTGCCGTTGTGTTAATGCTGGCGTCTGACGAGTCGCGTTTTTCGACCGGAGCCGAGTTTGTTGTCGATGGCGGTGCTACCTGCCAGTAGGCTGCCATGGTGTGTTTTCAAACCGGAGAAGAGATTGACAGGACTGCTGCGGCGACGGTAGTGAGAAACATGCTGGATGCGGTACTGCGTGGAGACGGGGGTGCGACGCACAATCATCTGGCTCCCCATCAAAGCCTGGCCATCTCGACGATCTCCCTGGCTCCTGCGTAATCCTTGCTTCGCGGGCATCGGATATAGTTTCAACCTGCCCGATCAACAGGACGCCTTGATGAAAACCCGTCTTAATAAACACACAGTGGCTGGAGTGAGGCTGTTACCTGCGCTGCTGCTTGCATGTCTTGGCTTTGCGTCGCCGGCATTCGCCGCCAAGTCAAAGCCGCTGCGCGCCGCCATTCCCCCGGGCGCCATCGAACACATTCTGGTCATCGATCTCGAAAACGAAAACTTCGACGACACCTTCGGTCACGCATCCCCCGCCCCCTATCTCAAATACACGCTGCTCAAGAAAGGCCAATTGATCGTCAACTATTTCGGCACCAGCCACGCCAGCGCCGGCAATTACATCGCGCAGGTATCCGGCCAGGGCACCACGGTCGCGCTCAACAACGATTGCATTGACCTCAGCTCCATCAAGCCGGGCGACTATTCGCACATCGTCGGTGAATTCAAGGATGTCACGCCCGGCACCGATGCCGAAGACAAGGCGAATCATCCCGGCCAGGTGGCAGGCGATGGCTGCGTCTTCCCCGCGCCAACGGCCGCCACGCACGGCGCCCGCACCATCGGCGAACAGTTGGACGAGCACTACGGCAAGACAGGCAAACCCACCTGGCGCGCCTACATGGAAGACATGGGCAACGACCCTGCGCGCGATTACGGCACGCCCGACCCACTGGGTGGCACGACGTGCGCACACCCCCCGATCGGCGGTACCGATTACACCAACAATGCCGTCGCCCATGACCAATACGCGACCCGCCACAACCCCTTCATGTACTTTCATTCGGTGATTGATGACGAGGCACGCTGCAACGCACGCGTGGTGCCGCTGGGCAAAGTCGTTGTCAGCAGTGCCGATAAAGGCGACAAGTTCTCGGGACATCTCTACAACGACCTGCGCAGCGTTGCCACCACACCGAAGTTCATGTTCGTGACCCCCAACCTCTGCAACGACGCACACGATGCCACCTGCGCCGCACCCAACATAGAAGCCAGCAAGGACGAGAAGGACAGGAACATCGGCGAAATCGCCGCCGCCGACTTGTGGCTCAAGCACTGGATGCCGATGATCTTCGCCTCACCGGCCTACCAGAGCGGCAAGATGCTGGTGGTGCTCACCTTCGACGAGGCCGAGATGGAAGACTCCCGAGCCTGCGCCAGCGAGAACCAGCAGGATTGCGGCTCGCCCACCGGCCCCAATGTCAGCAACCCCGGTTTCAGCACCTTGCTGGAGCGCTTCCACAAGCAGACCCGGCCGACCGCCAACTACACCTATCCCGGCGGCGGGCACATCGGCGCGGTGCTGCTCAACAAGCGTTACATCAAACCAGGCAGCGTCAACAATACCGGCCATTACAATCACTACTCCGCGCTGCGCAGCTATCAGGACCTGCTGGGCATCACCACGGGCGGTGACGATGGCCTGGGACATCTGGGCTATGCCGCCACGGCTGGCATGAAGCCTTTCGGCAAGGATGTCTTCAATCGTCGCTGATTGACCTGGTCACCAATCACCCCATTCACCACCAACAAGGAATAAACATGAAACTGCATCAACGAGCAGCACTGGCGTCACTGCTTCTGGCCGCCGCCCTCGCCCACGCCGCGCCAGAAAAATCTGCTTCCGGCCTGGTCTATGAATCGCTCAAGGCCGGCACCGGCGCTCAGGCAACGCCCGACGCCACCGTGATGGTCAACTATCGTGGCACCCTCGCCAACGGCACCGAGTTCGACAGCTCCTACAAGCGCGGCGAACCCGCCACCTTTCCACTCAACCGCGTGATCCCGTGCTGGACCGAGGGTGTGGCCAAGATGAAGGAAGGCGGCAAAGCCAAACTCACCTGCCCGCCCGAGATCGCCTACGGATCACGCGGTGCCGGCGGCGCGGTGCCGCCGAATGCGACGCTGACGTTCGAGGTGGAGCTGTTGAAGGTGATGAAGTAGTTGAAGGCTACGATCGGCTGGAAGCGGCCTGTCGTGGACTATCAAGTCTTGACAGTGTAGGGATGCCCAAATTGGGCCGAGTAACCATAACGCGTTAACGGAGAGATACCTGCATGATTGCCGACCGGTTGGAAGTCGATGACTATTTCCTGTCTGCCACGAACCCGCTGGCGAACGCCGACCAGCGCGACATGGAGCGCCGGGCGCTGGCGCTGATGGATACGCAGGCATTCCGTGCCGGACGCGCGGCAACCGAGCGGCGCTGGCGTGAATGGGCGGGCTCGTCGCCCGGTGAGGAGGCATGGGGCCGCTTTCAGGAACTGATGGACGAGTGCGCCTTTGCGGCCCTGATCAAGGCCATCAATGGCGACCCAGACTACCCCGGCGTCGTGCGCATCGTAATGCCGCCGCACGACTGGTTCGGCATGTCGGTGCCCGGTTCGCGCTTTGCCGGCGGCCCGGGGGCAGACCAGAGCTACGCCATCATTCCGGTCAGCCATGGCCGACACTATCGCATTCATGGCCAATGGATCGGCCAGCCGCCGGTGGACCACAACTACACGCTGTCGCCCAACGCCTATTTCATGAATTCGATCGCCACCTTTCACCACGATGATCTGGTGGTGGGCGACGATGGACGTTTCACCCTGACGGTGGGGCCGGAGGCGGGAGGTCAAAACCACCTCCAGACCCGGCCGGGCGCGCAATACCTGTTCATTCGCTGCTGCCGCGCCGACTGGCGCCAATCCGCGACCGCCTTGCGGGTGGAGTTGCTGGACAAGCCAACGGCGGCGCCATGGACCGACGATCAGATACTCGCCCGCGCCGCGCAGCTGGCGCTGGACGATGCTTCGGGGATGTTCTACTGGGTTCGCCTGTATCAGCACATGCCGCCCAATGTGGTGAGCAAACCCAACCTCACCGATGGCATCGGCGGCCTGGTATCGCAGACGACGAGCCTCGGCCGACTGTTGCTGGAAGAGGACGAAGCCTTCGTGGTCACCCTCGACCCGGCAGGCGCGATCTTCCATGACGTGCAGTTGAACGACTACTGGTTCGGTTCCGTCGGCGACTACTACGGCCGCAACGGCACGTTGAACAATGCGCAAACCCGGCTCGGTGCCGATAGCACGGCGACCTATGTGGTTTCGCGCACTGATCCCGGCGTGTACAACTGGCTCGACCCGAACGGCTTGCGGGAAACGCTGTTCGTCGCGCGCTGGCAGCGTCTGCCGCGCGGGCCTGGTGCGGCAGACGGCCGCAGGCCATCCATCGCAGGCAAGCTGGTCAAGCTGCGCGAACTGGACAGCGTGTTGCCACCGGACGTGTCACGCGTCACCGCACGGGAACGGCAGGCGCAACTTGCCGAGCGACTGGCCCA
>CANJXH010000159.1 GCA_947478755.1 Betaproteobacteria bacterium
CATTGGCGTCGGCAGCCTGCTGGCCGCGCATGGCGCCCCTCACCAGATGGTCGCTGCCGGCTTGTTGCACTCCGGTTATCTGCAGGGCGTTTTCGCCGCCGACGGCAAAGGCATCACGAATGAAAAACGGCAGCAGGCGGCACAACAGATCAACCCCGCCATCGAATACTGGATGTATCTCTACGCGCAATTCAACTGGAATGACGCCGATCTCGACAACCTGGTCGCCAACGCCGACAGAATTCTGGTGCCGACCGGCAAGGCCATGCTGATTCGGATGGCAGTTGAGCTGGAGCAGCGCGCGAGTGTCAGCCTGCAGTTCCGCGGTGCATCGAACGACGCTTTGGAAAAATGGATTCCGCTCTATCAGTCCGTCGCGGGATTATTCGGCATGCCTTTGCTGGTCAAGCGCATCGCACAGCTGGCCTCAGGCTGATTTCCCGCACGACGGCAGGCATCACGATACCTTGGGATCGAAGGCGTCGCGAACCGCGTCGGCAAACAGGTTGGCTGCCAGTACCAGCAGGAACATGAAGCCGAACGCTGCCGTCAGTGACCACCACACCATCGGCTCGCGGGCCAGTTCCATGCGCGCAGCGTCGATCATGGTGCCGAAGCTGATGGTGCTCGGATCGACCCCGACGCCAACATACGAAAGCACCGCTTCGGCGAGCACAAGACGCGAGAAATCCATCACCGTGGTAATCAGCACGATGTGCGTCAGATTGGGCAGAATGTGTCGCAGCATCACGCCCAGTCGCGAGACGCCAAAGGCCCTCGCTGCCTGCACATACTCCAGCTCACGCAACTTCAGCGTCTCCCCTCGCAGCAAGCGGCACAAGCCGGTCCAGCTGGTGATGCCCATGATGATGCACAAGGCCAGCAAGCGCGCGTCGGCGCGTTCGGCCGACGAGGAAAACCATGCCGGGTGCGTGTCGATCACCACCTGCATCATCAGGACCGCCGCCGCAATCAACAGTACGTCGGGAATCGAATTGAGCGTGGTATAGACATACTGGATAAGGTCGTCGACCCAGCCACCGACATAGCCGGCAAGAATGCCAAGAAAAATCGCCGCAGGCAGCATGATCAGCGTGGTCAGGGTTCCCAGCAGCAGGCCGGTACGAATGCTCTTGAGCGACAGGTAGAGCACGTCCTGCCCGACCTTGTCGGTGCCGAACACGTGGTAGCCACTCGACAGTCCGCCAACGACACCGCCCGCCAGCGCAACAAAGAGCAGCATCGCCAGCACCGGCCACCATTTCACAAACAGGGCCTTGCGTCTGGCCATGTCATCCTTCTCACGCAGCCACATCGCGGCCAGAACCGCCAGCCAAAGCAACAGGCCCACGGTTGCACCGCGAGTTCCACGTTGTGCAACATCCTCGGCGTGCTGTTCGAGGTCAGCACCGAGATGGGCACCACCGTAACGCAGGCGCGGATAGCTGCGGGCCTTGCCGTCTTCTGCTGTTTCCATCGCAAAGAGATTGGTGGCAAGCGGCGCCGAATAGGTCTTTTCGGTGTTGGTTCGCAAAGGCATCAATGTCCTGTCGAGCACCGACAGCACCTCGACCGAATAATTTGCCGCACTGCCCTGCTGTTGCGCCAGTTTTGGCTGGTAATGCATCGAGTCAAGCAAGCCGATCAGCGCGAACGCCGAAAGCAGTGTCGCCGAAGCCATGCCAACGGGGTTGCCGGCAATCCGCTGCCAGGCTGCCCGCAATGGCTCGCTGCGGCGATTCACAATCACCAGCACGATCGCGCCGACGATCAGCAACAGCAGCAGCAAGTCCGACATCAGCAGAACCGGCTTGAACGACATCATTGCAATCGCACCCGCGGATCAACCATCGTGTAGGAAATATCGGTCAGCAGCAAACCGAGGATGTAGAGAACCGTACCAATGAATACCATTGCCCGTACCACGGCGAAATCCTGGGCACCAATGGCCTCGATGGTGTAGCTGCCGAGACCGGGAATGCCGAAAAACGATTCCAGCAGCAGGCTGCCCATGAACAGGGTTGGAATCACCACGACCACGCCGGTCAGTATCGGCACCATGCCGTTCTTCAGCACATGCCTGAACAGAATCACATTCTCCGAAAGTCCCTTGGCCCGTGCCGTCCGCACGTAATCACGACCGATCTCGTCAAGGAAGATCGTGCGGTACCAGCGCGCACCGGGGCCGATGCCGCCGATGACGCTTATCGCGATCGGCAGCAGCAGGAACTTGATGCCATCAAACCCGCTGGCATAACCGGATATCGGGACCCACTGCCACACTTTCGCCACCACCCATTGCCCGCCGATGATGTAGAACAGGCCCGAGACCGACATCATGGCGACACACAGGACGGTGCCGTAGAAGTCGAGGCGCGTGGCGCGATAAAACACCAGTACAAGAGCGAAACACACGGAAGAAAACAGGCCCAGCACAAACACCGGCAGCGCTATCGCCAGCGACGGCAGCGCACGACTGCGAATTTCCCGTGCGATGTCGCGGCCATCGTCGGCACGACCGAAGTCGAAGGCAAACATGCGCACCGACTTGGCGTAGAAAATCGTCTCGGTCAGCTTGGCCGCCCCTTGCCCGGCTTCATTCCACAACAAGGGCCGGTCGTAGCCGCGCTCGGCTTTCCATTTCTGGATCGCATCGGGCGTCACCCGCTTTACCCCGAGTTGCAGGCGGGCCATGTCATCCGGCGTATTGACCACAAAGAACAGCGCGAAGGTAATGACGTTTACACCGATCAGAATCGGTATCGCATAGAGGACGCGGCGCAGGAGGTAGGCGAACATGGCACGCCAAGTGTATCAATAGCCAGCCGTGGATTCATGATCGTTGCTATCATGACCGCACATTCGACGTACCGGCAAAGGCTGCCAGGCGCGCAAACCGAGGAGATCATCCAATGCGGACGCTACAAAGACTGCTTGTCATCGGCACGACACTCGGCTCGCTGCTCGCCTTGAGTCCGGCGGCAACGGCCGATCCTTCGGCTAGCAAGCCGGCCAGCCCGGCAACACTGGCAACACAGGCGAGGATGCGGGCGGCATTGCCTGCCGACAATGGCCAGGATGCCGAGTTCGCCGGTCGCGGCTATATCACCACGCTGAAGGACCCGTTGATCCGCGCCGACGATGGCCTCGTGGTCTGGAACAACGACGTATTCAGCTGGATCGATGGCGACGCACCGCCAACAGTCAATCCCAGCCTGTGGCGACACATGAAGGTACTCAAGCAGCATGGCCTGTTCAAGGTCACGGAAGGTGTCTGGCAGGTGCGTGGCTACGATGCATCGAACATGACCATCGTCCGCGGCAACACCGGCTGGATCATCATCGACCCACTATGGTCGAAAGAAACGGCCAGGGCTGCACTGGAGTTGGTAAACGAACAACTCGGCAAGCGCCCGGTATCGGCCGTGATCTATTCCCATAGTCATCCGGACCACTTCGGCGGCGTGCGCGCGCTGGTCGATCCCGCCGCGCTGCCGCCAATCGTCGCGCCGGAAAGGTTCATGGAAGAAACCTCGTCGGAGTGGGTCATTGCCGGCAACGCCACTGGCCGTCGCGCCACTTTCCAGATCGGCGCAGGGTTGCCAATCGGCGCGCAGGGCAGCGTTGGCGCGGGGCTCTCGGCGATGCCGTCGCTGGGCACGATCACGCTGATCCCACCAAACGACTCCATTCGCAAGACCGGCGAGACACGCGTCATCGACGGTGTGCCCTTCGAGTTCCAGATGGTGCCGGAAACCGAGGCGCCATCGGAAATGAACCTCTACCTGCCCGAACAGAAAACCCTGTTCATCTCCGAGATCGCCACCTGTACCATGCACAATGTGCAGACGCCCCGTGGCGCGCTGGTGCGGGATTCGCTGAAATGGGCTGGCTACCTTACCGAGGCGCTGGAGCGCTACGGTGACAAGGCTGAAGCGGAAATTTCCGGTCACTGCTGGCCACGTTTCGGCAACACTGCCATCAGGAACTACATCGCCCTGCAACGCGACAACTACAAGTTCATCCACGACCAGACCGTGCGCATGATGAACATGGGTGAAACCCCTACCGAGATTGCAGAGCAAATGAAACCGCCGGCGGCCATCGCCAATGAATGGTCCAATCACGGTTACTACGGAACGCTGCGCCACAATGCCAAGGGTGTCTTCCAGCGCTATATCGGCTGGTGGGACGGCATACCGGCCCACCTCAATCTCTACCCGCCGGTTGAACAGGGCAAGCGATATGTGGCCGCCATCGGTGGTGCCGGGCGCCTGATCAAGGTGGCGAAGGGCGCGATTGACCAGGGTGACTATCGCTGGTCAGCCGAGTTGCTGAACCATCTGGTGTTCGCCGATCCGGCCAACCGGCAGGCCCGCGAACTGCTGGCCGACAGCTACGAGCAGATGGGCTATCAATCCGAGAGCGCGGTGTGGCGAAACATCTACCTTTCCGGTGCCGCCGAATTGAGAAATGGTGTCTCGCCGCGCAAGTTCATGTCCAAGCCCAGTGTCGACCTCGTGGGTGCCATGTCGACGGCTTCATTCCTCGACATGCTGGCAACGCGCCTGAACCCGGCCAGGATCGGGGATCATTCGCTGACGATGGCGCTCAGCGTCAGCGACAGCAATGAAAACACCCTGGTCACCGTACATAACGCCGTGTTGGTGGCCGAGGCAAAGATGTCCGTTGCGGCGCCGACAGTCACGGTCAGCGGATCGCGCGCCCTGCTGATGGGACTGTTCCTGCAAAAGCTGCCATTGCAGAAAATGGAAGCCGCCGGACTCAAGGTGGAGGGCGACCGTGCGGCCTTGCTGATGCTGCAGGATGCGATTGAAACACCGCCGGCCGACTACGCCATCGTCACGCCGCAATGACCCCTCCACTTTTTCAGGACTCGTGAAAAGATGAAGCCGTTTGATGTCGAAGAATTGCTGAGTGCCGCCAGGCAACGTACCGGGCTGTCGGATTTCGGCCCGCCGGATTTCATGGAAGGCCTCAATTCACTGGTCAGTGCCATCAACACCGAAGCCCGGATTGCCGACAACCGCCGCGACGCGCTGTACGAGCGCTTCATGCGCCTGTTGACCAACCGGCTCTGGTTCGCCAAGGATGTCGCGGACCATCCGGAAATTCTCGACGAGGACGTCGGCTCGCCCATCATCATCAGCTGCCTGCCCCGCACGGCGAGCTCCAAGCTGCACCGCATGCTGGGCGCCTC
>CANJXH010000160.1 GCA_947478755.1 Betaproteobacteria bacterium
AGTCCTTCACAACTCGTGGTGCCACCAGGATAGGGGAATGGATCAAGTGCAATATCCACTCGATGGTAAGCAGCCAGATAGTTTTCTCTGCTATCCCACGCCTCCAGAATCAGCCTGTCAGCAGCAATGCCATGTGCCGCGAAACGTTCGATGGTGTTTTGGCGCACTGACGCTTCATTGAGTTGTCTGGCCTTCAGAAACAAACGGCTATTGGGTACGGACGCAAGCACGCTTGCCCACAATGCGACCACCACATCACTCATCTTGTTCAGATTGTTGAAGCAGCCAAAGGTGATGTAGCCATTCTTGAGCGCGGGAAGCTCAGAGACCTCAATGCCCACTTCCGGAGGGGTAAAACACAATCGGGTTTCTGGCAGACGCCATATTTTTTCGGTAAAAAAAGTTT
Source organism: Betaproteobacteria bacterium (assembly GCA_947478755.1). GTDB lineage: Bacteria > Pseudomonadota > Gammaproteobacteria > Burkholderiales > Rhodocyclaceae > Georgfuchsia. The sequence goes on from CANJXH010000160.1 coordinate 407, forward strand.
CTTCCGAGTTTGGCAGTGTCCACGCATCAGCAACAAGATAATCTATTTCTGCGATACCGGTTGTGGCAAAGTATCCCAGCCAGCTCACCTGCACAGGCGCAGGTTTCCAGGCAAAAACCGGCAGGCGGCTATGTTGGGTATGGCCAGAAAGATCTATCAGTACATGAACCGCGTCGCGGTGGATCAGGCGAGCGGCAACTTCATCGCTCAAGCCGTGCAATGACCTCCAGTGGGTGAAGCGAGGCTTGATTCGTGCCGTCAGTTCGTCACACCTGAGGCTCGCTGCATAGGCGATCAATTCGACAGCATCCGGGTCAAGTTGGGCGAGCAGGCTTTCAATGAAATAACCCACCGGGTGATCGGCCAAATCACCCGACACGAAGCCGATGCGCAAACGTTGCGGCTGTTTTTCACATGTCCATTCCGTGAATCGCGTGGTGACCTTGTTTGCCACTTTATGACCGCACTGGCTCGCCTCCTCAAAACAGTATGCCGGGGGATGGCAGGATGAATAATTAAGTAAAAACAGCAGGTGGCTGCGTGCATCAAAAAAATCAGGGTCGATCTCCAGCGCCAGACGGCAATTAGCCTCTGCTTCAGTCAGGCGACCAAGCTCGTAAAAGGCGAGACTCAAATTGGTGCGCGCTGCAACGTGATCTGGCTTGATTTCGAGCGTCCGCCGGTAGCATGTTTCAGCCTCATTGAGACGACCCAGCTTTACCAGCACATTGCCCAGGCAAAAATGGGCCTCGATGAAATCCGGCACTAATGCCAGCACCCTGCGATAACAATCCGCAGCTTCATCCAGCTTGCCTTTATCCTGTAGCGCATTGGCGAGATTGTGTTGCGCTTCGGTCAGATTCGGCCTGATCGCCAGCGCTCGCCGCAGGCTCGTTTCCGCCTCGTCGGTTCTGCCCTGCTCCTTGAGGGCATTCCCCAGGTTGCTATATACCTCGGCGTAATCGGCCTTAAGTTCCAGCGCCCTGCGGTAGCAAAATTCCGCCTCTTCCGGGCGGCTCAGGGCTAACAGGGTATTGCCCAGATTGGCATGGGCTTCGGCATCGTCTGGCAACAATCCCACCGCCCTTTGCATAGATGCCAGCGCATCGGCAATCTGTCCCATTTTTCTGTACAGCACGCCCAGTATTTTTTGGGAAAACCCGTGACCAGGATAACGAACCGTCAGAGAACAGGCGAGTGTAGTGGCCTCCAGATACTGTCCCGCATTGAAGAGCGCCTGCAATGCGCTTATTTCCAAAGGATCAGGCTCGTTCGCTTCTGGCCCGGCAAGTCTGTCTGCCAATGAAATGAAAGCAGCATCGTTCCAACCACGCTGCCGCGCCTGCTCAAGGCATTGTTTAGCGTTATTGAATTGGCCTGTTCGTATCAACGCATCAATGTAGTTGACCCAGTATTGGGCCTGATCCGGAGTGGCTTTTAGCGCCGCTTCAAAGTGGGGCAAAGCAGCAACAGGCCGCCCCACCTGCACCGCCAGAACACCCAGGTTGTGGTTCGCTTCCGGGTGATCGGGGCGTGTTTGAAGAATGCCGCGATACAGGCGCTCAGCGTCTTGCAACCGGCCGTCCCGGTGCAGCACGATGGCCTGTTGCAGAGCTTGTTCTACCCTTGTCTCAAACCCGCTCACGAAACCACTTGGTGATGACGAATTTCTCACCAGCCTCGACCGACAGTCCGGCATGCAAGGTATCGTGATTGACGGCGCCGTCGGCATAACGGTTATTCCAAACAACCGCCATTCCTCTTCTTGGGGTAATGGTGCGGTTGATATTATGAAACCGCGTACCACCGCCCCGCTCGACATCGTTTAAATACACCATGAACGTCCAGGTACGATTCCCCTGCTCTGCAGCGTAGGTTTGGTATTCATCTGAGCCCGGCGCAAAGAAATCTGTATGCGCCTTAAACTCCTGGCCCACTCGATAGCGCTGAATCTGGGTAGTTTCCGCATACGGCAAACCAATGCCCATGCAGTCAACTATTTTCTGATCAATGGAATCAACCGTCACGTTTTTGCCGGGCAAGAGATCGGCGGTTTCACTGGTGCGGTAATCACCGGGGGTCGAGTCGATTGTCACGGTCGAAGGCCGGAATGCTCTGCTCGCCAGATCGATCAAAACATTGCATTCCGCCACCGTTAAAAAATCTTGCACCAGGTACAACTGCAGCTTGGGCGAGCAGAGCGAAGTGACGAGATAGCGGTTGTCCGCAGAGACCAGGTGAGGGCTGGCGAGGGCAGCGAAGTCGGGTTGCCTGAGTGGCGCCTGTGGATCAGCTAACTCAGGTGCTGATTCTCCCCCGCCTCGCTGCGCCTTGATCGCATGCTGCACCGAGGCCTCAGAGAAACCACTATTCAGCAGGGTCAACACCAACTCGGCTACGTTGCAACCGCGCTTGATATTCTCACCCAACCATCCCAGCCAGTCAGGATGCGCTGCCAGATTCTTGCTGACCATCGCCACAGATCCTGTCAGGCCTGCGGCGCCTTCGGGTAGTAGGTCTGGTAGAACCAGGCACAGGCCGTTTCGATCTGCCGCTGGATGCGCGGCGGGATCTCGTGCAGCTTCGGCGGCAATATCTGCGTTGCCTGGGTGTGCGTGTATTTCATCCGGTAGTGACTGTCACTCTCGCGGATGCCCGCCTCCAGCTTCGTCGGATCAATCTGCAACGGCGACACGCCCAGCCACGCATAAATCCCCGCCATGCATTCCACCGGTTGCCGCATCATGTCCTCAAAGCGGACAACATAAATACGCTCCCGCACCGACTTGGGCAAATCCGGCAGCGCATGTAGCGAGATCAACGGCGCCCCGATCGCCTTATCCTTGGCAAACAGAATGTCGGCCCGTCCAAAGCGGTCAAAGTCAGCCAGGTGGTCGATGAAGTCGAGCGCAATCGTCTTCTGGTGCTGCGCCTCGATCGAACCATAGATCTGGCCCAATTCGCGGACGCACACCACCAGCTTCGCTTCCGGTGCCAGATCCAGCAACAGTTCAATGCAGTGCAGCCATGCCCGATTCTTGTCCACCACCAGCGCCTTGTCCGCATCACCATGCCAACCGCGCAGAAATCCGGTCATCGCCGACTTCAGGTGACCATAGCTGCGCTCAAAGCTGTGATCGAGCTGCGACAACATGAACTGGTCGTCGCTGAGCATGCGCCGCAAGCCGAGCAAGGCATTGCACAGCGGCGAGCTTTGCCCTTCGCAATCAATCTCCGGGTGCATCGCCAGCATCTGGCACAGCATCGTCGATCCCGAACGGGGCAAGCCCGTCACCCCTACAAACCTTGGTTTCACCACAGACTTAGCCATCAGAATCCCTTATTGATTTCAATCCATCCCCGCGTCGCAGCGGCCGTTGCCAACAGCGACGGTAAATTACCGATCCGCGTGGCCACACTCAGCCTGGCGCTCCAACCACCTGCGCCAGACCAGTTCAGTCCGACGCCTGCCCCACTCAAGGTCGCCGTGTTCTGGCCATTGGCCCACGGCGAATGATTGATCTTCAAGTGTTGGCTGTCGACAAACGCGATCGCCTGCCAGTACCCCGGCAGTTGCCAGCCCAGGGTGTGGCGTAACTCAATCGTCGCCAGCAGCCCTTCATCTCCCGACAGCACACTGCTGTCATAGGCGCGCACCGTATCACTGCCCCCCGCTACCATCTTCTGCGAGGCATCCAGATTGCCGTTGGCCCCCTGCCCCGAGAGCGCGATATACAAGCTATCGCGCTCGCTCAGGGTTTGCAGCCGTACCCCACTCAACGCGTATTTGACATAGCGGCCATCCGTGTTGGCGGTCGCCGCATCAGCCGTCTGTGCCGATCCGTTCTCAAACGTGACTTCGCCCGAGATCAAGGCGACCCGCCAGGTGCTCACCCCGCCGGCCAGCCAGCTATCGCGTTGATCGCCGTACGCACTCCAGGTCGCGTTGAGCAGATGGCGGTCGGTCTGGGTGGCGCTGGCATCAATACGGTCGTGCAGTACGGCGCGGTCCAGTGCAAACTTCCCGTACAGGTTCGTCGCCGGGCTGCGAATGAAGGGGCGGCTCAGCCACAGGCTGGTTACTGCCGCCGTGCCATGGCCGCCCAGATCCGATAGGGTATCGCCCAGCGTATAGCTCAGGGCCGAGTAAGACCCCCCCACTCGGGTGCCAACGCCATCGAGCAGGGTGTCGTAGTAAGCCTGACCATAGTGCAGGTCAGACCCGCCACTCATGGCGGTGAAGCTGAGCACGTCGCCATGGTTGAGGGGGTTGAGCAGACTGATCCGCCCTGTTGCCCGGGTCCGGCCGGTATAGCGGCTGCCGCCATTGTCGAGCATCACACTGCCCACCACGGCTGCGGTGGCGGTGACCTCGGTCTCCAGGTCGGAGCTGCCGACGGCTGCGCCGGGCTTGAGGCTGCTTCGTATGGCAACCCCGGGGATGTCCGAGAGCAGCAGCAAGGTGTGATCCAGTTCCGCCTGCCCGATCAGTGCGCCGCCTTGGAGCGGGGTCAGGGTCGATTGCAGCAGGCGGCTATCGACTTTGCTGCTGTTGTTCAAGCCGATCTTGCCGTAGCGTGCTTCGAGTACCTGGATCAAGACGATGCCGCCGTCGATCTTCTGTGCCGGGACGATCGCCCGGGCCAGCGGGTAGCCGTGCTGGTGGTAGTAGGTGGTGATCCGCTCTGCCAGTGCGCCTATCTCGGCCAGTGTGAGTGACTTGCCTTCGCCGTCTTTTACCAGTTCATGCAGCAGCGCTGTGTCAAAGACGGTGTTGCCACTGATCTGCAGTTGGGTCACGACAAAGGGGGCTG
>CANJXH010000161.1 GCA_947478755.1 Betaproteobacteria bacterium
CAGCGAGATACCTTTCAGATCCGGGTTGATGAAAACAAACCCACCCCAGGTGCCCACCTGTACCTCACGCAAGGAATACTTTTCTGCATCGACATCGGGGAAGTCCCACGCGCCGGGGAACCACGCGAGCTTGCCATCGATGTTCCAAGTCCAGGCGTGGTAGCCGCAGCGGAAACTCTCCGCGCCACATCCGCTTTCGTCGACCAGGCGACGACCGCGATGCAGGCAGACGTTCCAGTAGGCCTTGAATGCATTGGCAGCGGTGCGGACGACCAGAAAGGAAAGGTCGGCCACGTTGTACACAAAGTGGTCGCCGACATTCGGGATTTCATCTTCGCGGCAGACAACCTGCCAGGTGCGCTTCCAGACCTTTTCGACTTCCTGGCGGTGGAAGTCGTAAGAGGTATAGCGTTCCGGAGGAATCTTGGCGCTGCCGAGGTTGGGTGAACATTCCTTCTTCAGCAGTTCCGGAATCGGTTTGCTGTCCTTCTTGGCGAGATCCCGCCAGTTGGGGGCGATGTCGGTACCCAGCCCGCGCTGGAATTCGTTGAATTGATCTTGCACGCTGCCCATGATTTTTCTCCTGATGAATGTGAGAGGGATGTCAGATGTTGCAGGAGGGGCCAAGCCGCTCTCCATGGGTGCATTAAAGGCGCCCGGGAGCGTGAAAGTTTTGATCTAAAGCAAACAGGAACCGACAAAAGCTATCGAATCAGGCCATATATATAATAAATGTGGCCATTCACAGGACGTCACCTTGCCTTTTAATTGCCGCTGAATTGGCCCGGTGTCTGCCCGGTCCAGGCCTTGAAGGCGAGGCGGAAAGCATTGGTGTGCCTGTAGCCAAGCAGATGGCTGATTTCCTTGGGTTTCAGGCCGGTCGCCAGATACTCGCGTGCCAGATCGCAACGCAGCTCGTCGAGTACCGCCTGGTAGGAGGTGGCCTCTGCACCGAGATGACGGCGCAACGTGCGCGGGCTCATCCCCAGTTGGTATGCAGCCTGGTCAAGGCTGGGCAGAGCGGTTCAGTTCTTCAGCAGCAGGCTGCGCAGGCGCGCCGCAAGCGGTCCATGTTTTCCTACCTGGCGCATGATCTGGCTGCACTGCATCAGGCACAGCTCGTTCAAGTGATCGTCGTTGCCGCGCAAGGGCGTATCCAGCACCGGCGTGCAGGCGATAGCACGGGTGTGGCTATCGTTGAAATGGATCGGGCAGTTGAACAGCGCATCGTAGCGCGCATGGTGGGACGGCGCCGGATAGGCCAGTCTTATTTCCTTCATGCGGAAGGGCTCGCCGGTCAGGGCGATCGGGTTGCCCATTGCCGAAGCCATCGCATCTTCGAAATAAAAGGAAAACAGTGATCGCTTGGCCGATACCTGGGTGATGTTGACGCCCCAACTGCCATCCGGCTCTTCAATCAGCGTCATCCGGATCGGCAGGCCCAGCCCGGCATTGGCGTACTGCAGCCACAGATCAATGGCCTCGCGAAAGGTGCTGGATGTCGCCATGGCATAGCCGACGATGCCCAGCGCCGTGATGTTGCTGCGGTTGCCGATGTCAAAACCGATGGCAGGATCGCCAGTAAGCGCCAGCACATTCGACGCGACGATGTCGAACTGCTCAAGACTGATCAGGCAGGCCGGGTCGGTCAGCTGTACCTCGTCCATGTCCGCACCAGCAAGCACCTGCTCCGCCGTGAACCCCCGTGCCTGCATGGCGGCGAGATATTGCCGGATCTTGATCGGGCGCAGCATGGAGTCAGCAAACGGCGGAACTGTGGCGGGGGCAAACGCCCCCGCATCGAGTTACTTGAACGCGATGATGATCTGGTCGACCGACAGGCTCTCGCCCGGCTTCGCCATCAACTTGTCGACCACGCAGTCACGCTCGGCCTTGAGCACGTTTTCCATTTTCATGGCTTCGATCTTGGCCAGCGTTTCGCCCGCCTTCACTTCCTGACCGGCAGTCACCGCAATTTCGGTGAGCAGGCCCGGCATCGGCGAGAGCAGGAACTTCGATGTGTCGGGCGGTGCCTTGAAAGGCATCAGCTTCTGCATCTCGGCGGCGTGGCCATCAAGCACCAGTACATCGACCTGCGTCCCGAAGTGGAACAGGCGGTACTTCAGCCCGACGCGCTCGACCTGCATGCAGAACGCCTGGCCATTGGCGGTGCCCTTGTAGAGCAGTTGACCGAACTGCCAGTCAGACACGATTTCCTGTGTCGTCCCGGCGTTGCGAATGCTCCAGCGTCCGGGTTCGCCGGTCACGGTGACGGGATGGTGCGCATCGCCGATGATGACGACAAACTCTTCCCCGGGTTTGTATTCGTGACCGGGCAACTGGCCGTTGATCATGGCGTTGCGGGCCAGAGACTGGCGATGCAGGGCCGCAGCAACTGCCACCTGTAACAGCGGGTCGTCGTGCACCGCATCAGCGGCGTTGAAGCCCTTGGGGTATTCCTCGCCGATCAGGCCGGTGTTGAAGTTGCCGTTCACAAAGCGCGGGTTCTTCATCAGCGCCGACTGGAAGGCGATGTTGGAGCCCACGCCGCGAATCACGAACTGATTCAAGGCCTCGCGCATGCGAGCGATGGCTTCGTTGCGGTCGCGGCCATGCACGATCAGCTTCGCGATCATCGAGTCGTAGAACATCGATATCTCGCCGCCTTCATAAACACCGGTGTCGACACGCACGCCGCCACCGGCGGGTACCGGCGCGGCCGCTTCCATATTGGTCGTCGGCGGCTGGTACTTGATCAGGCGACCAGTAGAGGGCAGGAAGTTGCGGAAGGGGTCTTCGGCATTGATGCGACATTCCATCGCCCAGCCTTCGCGCTTGATCTCGTGCTGTGTGAACGGCAGTGCCTCGCCGGCAGCGACGCGAATCATCAGTTCGACCAGGTCAAGCCCGGTGATGCACTCGGTGACCGGATGTTCCACCTGCAGGCGAGTGTTCATTTCAAGGAAGTAGAAACCCTTGTCCTTGCCACCGACCACGAACTCCACCGTGCCGGCAGATTGGTACTTCACCGCCTTGGCCAGAGCAACAGCCTGTTCACCCATGGCCTTGCGCGTCGCGTCGTCGAGGAAGGGTGACGGCGCTTCTTCGATCACCTTCTGGTGGCGGCGTTGCAGCGAGCATTCACGTTCCCACAGGTAGACGACATTGCCCTGCGAATCACCGAGCAACTGGATTTCGATATGGCGTGGCTCTTCGATGAATTTTTCCATGAAGATGCGGTCGTCGCCAAAAGCATTCAGCGCTTCGTGCTTGCACGAGGCAAACCCTTCTGCACATTCCTTGTCGTTGAAGGCGACGCGCAGTCCCTTGCCACCGCCGCCGGCCGAGGCCTTGATCATCACCGGGTAGCCGATGCCCTTGGCGATCTTCACTGCCTCTTCCGGGGTGATGATGGCTTCGTTGTAGCCGGGGATGACGTTGACCTTCGCCGCTACCGCCAGCTTCTTCGATGCGATCTTGTCGCCCATCGCAGCGACGGAATAATGCTTCGGGCCGATGAAGATGATGCCCTCTTCTTCAAGCCGTTTCGAGAAGGCTTCGTTCTCGGAAAGGAAGCCGTAGCCCGGGTGCACCGCTTCGGCACCGGTCTGTTTGCATGCAGCGATTATCTTGTCGGCGACGAGATAACTTTCCTTCGAAGCCGGCGGTCCGATGCAGACAGCTTCGTCGGCGATCTCGACATGCATCGCATCCTTGTCGGCTTCCGAATACACGGCGACGGTCTTGATGCCCATCTTGCGGGCGGTCTTGATGACGCGGCAGGCAATTTCACCGCGGTTTGCAATCAGTATTTTCTTGAACATTAAAAGCTCCCTTAGCCACAGAGGACACAGAGATCACAGAGTCAGAGGGTTTGGTTTTCTCTGTGGTCTCTGTGATCTCTGTGGCTAGATGTTTTTCAAAGCGGAATGTTTCCGTGCTTGCGCCACGGGTTTTCCAGTTTCTTGTTCTTCAGCATCGCCAGTGAGCGGCAGATGCGCTTGCGGGTTTCGTGCGGCTGGATCACGTCGTCGATGAAGCCGCGCGCGCTGGCGATGAAGGGATTGGCGAACTTGGCCTTGTACTCGGCTTCGCGTTGCGCCAGCTTGACTGGATCGTTCTTTTCTTCGCGGAAAATGATTTCCACCGCGCCCTTGGCACCCATTACGGCGATTTCCGCGGACGGCCACGCAAAGTTGATGTCGCCGCGCAAATGCTTGGAGGCCATCACGTCATACGCACCGCCATACGCCTTGCGGGTGATCAGCGTCACCTTCGGTACGGTGCATTCGGCGTAGGCGTAGAGCAGTTTGGCCCCATGCTTGATGATGCCGCCGTATTCCTGCGAAGTGCCGGGCATGAAGCCGGGTACATCGACGAAGGAAATGATCGGGATGTTGAAGGCATCGCAAAAGCGGATGAAGCGTGCGCCCTTGATCGAGGACTTGATGTCGAGGCAGCCGGCCAGCACCATCGGCTGGTTGGCGACGATGCCCACGGTCGAACCTTCCATGCGGGCGAAACCGATCACGATGTTCTTCGCGTAGTCGGGTTGCACCTCGAAGAAGTCGCCGTCATCGACGGTCTTGAGGATCAGTTCCTTGATGTCATAAGGCTTGTTCGGATTGTCCGGCACCAGCGTGTCGAGTGAGAAGTCAAGGCGTTCCGCGGGATCATTGGTCGGACGAATTGGCGGCTTTTCGCGATTACTGAGCGGCAGGTAATCGACAAAGCGGCGCAGCATCATCAGCGCGTCGACGTCATTCTCGAAAGCGAGGTCGGCCACACCGGACTTGCTGGTGTGGGTCACAGCGCCGCCGAGCTCTTCCGCCGTCACTTCTTCGTGGGTCACGGTCTTCACGACGTCGGGACCGGTAACGAACATGTACGAGGTGTCTTTCACCATGAAGATGAAGTCGGTGATCGCCGGGCTGTACACCGCGCCGCCGGCGCTGGGGCCCATGATCATCGAGATCTGCGGGATAACGCCCGAGGCCAGCACGTTCTTCTGGAACACGTCGGCGTAGCCGCCGAGCGATGCCACGCCTTCCTGGATGCGCGCACCGCCCGAGTCGTTCAAGCCGATCACGGGGGCGCCCATCTTCATTGCGTGGTCCATCACCTTGCAGATTTTTTCCGCATGCGTTTCCGACAGCGCGCCGCCGAAGACGGTGAAGTCCTGCGAGTACACAAACACCATG
>CANJXH010000162.1 GCA_947478755.1 Betaproteobacteria bacterium
CCGGACGGCCGAAAGGGGTGCGGACGCCGCTACCCGAAGCACCACCCGAAGCGCCGCCGGCGCGCTTCCCGATGCTGATCCAGCAATACGGGTTCTCGCCGGAAACGGTATTCGTCAACCCGGGGCCGCTGTATCACGCAGCCCCGTTGCGCTTCATGCTGTCGATCATGCGTGCAGGCGGGACGGTAGTCGGCCTGCGGAAGTTCGATGCGCTCACGACGCTGCATGCGCTGCAAGCGCACAAGGCCACCCACGCGCTGTTCGTGCCCACCATGTTCTCGCGCATGCTGGCCCTGCCCGACAGCGCAAAGCAGGGCCTCGACATCTCGTCGCTGCGCTTTGCCATACACGCCGCAGCCCCCTGCCCGACAGGCACCAAGCAGGCCATGATCGACTGGTGGGGCCCCATCATCTACGAACTCTATGGTGGGACGGAAGCCGTCGGCCATACATTCATCAACAGCGAAGAGTGGCTGTCCCATAAAGGTTCTGTCGGACGCCCGTCGAGCAGCTGCCGCATGCGGATCGTCGATGAAAACGGTCACGATCTGCCACCGATGTCGCCGGGCCTGATCTACATGTCAAACGGCCTGCGATTCGAATATCACAACGATCCGGAAAAAACCCGCGAGGCTTACCTTGAAGGCACGTGGGTGACCATGGGCGATATCGGTTATCTCGACAACGATGGATATTTGTACCTGACCGATCGGCAGTCGCACATGATCATTTCAGGTGGCGTGAACATCTACCCGCAGGAAGCCGAAAGCATTCTGGCTGACCACCCGGCGATCGTCGATGTCGCCGTGATCGGCGTGCCCAACGAAGAGTTCGGTGAGGAGGTCAAGGCCATTGTTCAACCGAAAACAATGCCGGAAAACCCGGATGCAATGGAAGAGGAATTGATTGCCTACTGCCGCTCGCGGCTGAGTGCCATCAAGTGCCCGCGCTCGGTCGATTTTGTCGTCGACCTGCCACGCAACGAAATGGGCAAATTACGCAAGCACGTACTGAAGCAGAAATACTGGGAGGGACGCGGCTCGCTGATCATCTAGCGAACCGCGCTGTCTCAGATCTGCATTCCGCCATCGACCGCCAATGACTGGCCGGTAATGAACGAGGCCTTGGACGACAGCAGGAACAGGACTGCATCCGCAATCTCTTCGGGCTTGCCGACGCGCTTCAGGGGAATGGCACGACGAATGGCCTCGATCTGCTGTTCGTTCAATTCCTTTTCCATGACCTGACGACCGAGGCCGGCATCGACCCAGCCGGGACCGACACAGTTGGCACGGATGCCATTGCGGCCTTCTTCCTTGGCGACGCCACGGATCAGCATTTCAATCGCCGCTTTTGGTGCCGCAGAACAGATGTCTCTGGCAGGTACTCGCTCGACGGCCGCCGTGATGACCGCCACGATGGAACCGCCGCCCTTCAAGTGAGGCAACGACGCGTGAACCAGGTTGAAGCAGCCATTCACGTCGGCATTGATGACGCGTGCCCATTCCTGCGGTGCCAGGGCGCTGATCAAGGTCATGTGCAGTGACGGGCCGGCAGCATAGACAACCGAATGGATCTTGCCAAAGCGCCCGGCGACATCATTGATGTACTGCTCGGTTGCTGCCGCGTCCTCCAGCTTCAGTTGGGCGATCTCGGCCTTGCGACCCTGAGCGCGAATTTCGCCGGCAACCTGCTCTGCTGCTTCGCGATTGGCGTTGTAGGTCAGCACGACGTCCGAACCCGATTGTGCGAGCGCCACACAAATGGCACGCCCGATACCACCGCTGCCGCCAATGACGACGGCGACACCTGATTTGAAATTTGCATCCATTGCCTGGAACCTGTGTGTCGGGTTATTTGGAGAACAGCATCTTGATGGCCGTGAGCACTACCTTGCCGCTCACCAGCGGAAGTGCCTTGCGCATTTCGGTGCCGGTCATGACGACCTGCACCGGCATGGCACCCATGATTGTTCCGGTGATCAGCAGTTTGGAACCTTCAGCTTCGATCTTGCTGATGTCCATCATTTCCGAATTGTCAGTTGTGTAGAGTTTCATTTGATTTCCTTCCGTGTGGGATAACGCCAATCAGAGCGCGATGAATGCCTTTTTCAGGTCGAGCTTCCAATCCATCATCATCTTCATCGCAACCGCGCGGCCGCCAAAGGTGACGGTACCACCGGGATGCATGAAGGGACCTACCAGATAGAGTGATTCTAGACCGGGAATTTTGAATTGCGCGAGTTCCGGCAGTGGGCGCCGACCCATGATCTGGCCGAAAGTCATGCTGATGCCGAAGATGTCGCCGGTTGGCATGCTCGCCGAATGGTTGTGATGCTCGAGCGGGCTTTCAATATGGCGGGCAATGATCTTCGAGTCATCCATGTTGGTCGTGTAGGACTTGAACTCTTCCCAGATCGCATCGGCGTAGGCCTGGCGATGCTTTTCCCAGCCCTGAAGGCCGCCGTCCAGCAATACGCGTGGCGCGAAATGGTAAAGGTACATCGCGCAATTCTCGGGCTTCGGTACGCGGCTCGGGTCCTTGCGCGAGTTCATGATGGTGAGTGGGCTCAAGTGCGATTGCGGAATCTCGCCATAGCGATACTGATCGAACACCTTGCGAATGCCCAACTCGTCCTTGCGCACATATTCGATACAAGCGGCGGCGGTCCATCGCGCGTCTTCGCCACCCTTGAACTGCGGCCACTCGGTGAGGGCAAGTTGCTGATTGAGCGCTCCATGATTGCTCAGCTTGACGCCGCGCGCAGCGCGTGCGATTTCAGGATCGATTTCGGGAATGCGTTCTGCCAGGTGCCAGGGATGAATGCACCCCACCACGGCCTCGCGCGCTTCGATGACCTCGCCATCCGCCAGCGTGACGCCTGTGGCACGACCACCAACAATATTGACCTTCCTGACCTCGGCCAGCGTGCGCACCGTGCTGCCGTAATGCTCGATGCAGCGAATCAGCGAGTTGGTGACCGCGCGTGACCCGCCGACGGGGATATGCGAGTCATAGCTGTGGGCCAGCCCCAGCAGGTTGACCAGCGTTGCGCCGGTGCCCTTGATCTCGGGACCGTCCATCGCCTCGGCCACCCACTTCATCAGGTGAATGCGCAGTTCAGTGGATTCGAACAGGTTCTCCAGAATGTCGTAGGCGCTCTGGAAGAACATGTCCACCATGCGCCGCCCTCCGGGGCTGCCATCAAGCATGGAGATGAAGGGCCCGGTCGGCAGTGGTGGCGTCGCAGCGCTCTTGGAGATCATCGGCAGCAGGGTCACGCAATCTGTGGCAAAGCGACGATAGGTTTCGGCGTCCTTTTCCGAATAACGGGCAATGTCTGCGCAGCTGCGATCAAGGTCTCGATAGGCGACGAGGCCATCACCGCTGTCGAATACGGTTGCAAAACCGGCATCATAGGTTCGCCACTCCAGGCCGAACTTGGACATCAAGCCAAGCTCGTCATCCTTGACGGCCGGGTTGGCAATACACAGGTAGTAAGCCGATGCGTGCGGGTCGTGCGTAAAGCCGGGCGCAATCTCGATCGAGACCACACCACCGCCGCACTGATCGTTCTTTTCCAGTACCAGCACCTTCTTGCCGATCTTGGCCAGATAGGCGGCCGTCACGAGAGAGTTGCTGCCTGCGCCAACCACTACTACGTCGTATTTTGCTGTCATGTAATTCACCCTTTCTGTTGGTACGGGTCACTCAAAGTCGGTTGAAAATGCACGGCGACTCGGTGGAGGAGCGGAGCCAGGAACGTATGGATCCCGACCGTTTTCGTGGTTTGACCCACAACTGACACTTGCAAGAGGCGCGAATATTAAACCTGTGAAGTAACCAGGGGTTCCCTTTGAATGTGCATTACAAGACATATAATGTACAAAACAAGACAATCGGGAAATCTCCTTGATACGCACAACCAAAATCCGTGAATATCTTGATTTGATGCAGGAAAGAAAGATTTCCGCGAAGCGCCTGCTCGCTGGAACCGGCATCAATCCTCAGTCACTTGAAGATCCGAACTATCTGGTGGATATCGAGCAGCACGATGCGGTGGTGATGAACCTTATCCGGCTGACCGGGGAATCTGACATCGCCTTTACCGTTGGCGATCGATTCGATCCCTCCGACATGGGCATCATCGGCTATGCGTTGCTCTCTTCACGCAATGTCCGCAATGCAATGAGCATCTGGCTGCAATACAGCAATTCCCTGCTCGGTTCGCCGCTGCGACTGGTCGTCACCGAACAGGGCAGCACGCAGTGGAGCATGGTGGTTGCACCGTTTTCCCATCACCTTGAACTGCAGCGCTTCTATATCGAAGAGTTTCTGGTAAGCGGAATGAAGCTGGTACAGATGGTGGCCTCCCAGTCCGTGACCTTCCGCAAATTATCCTTCGCATATCCGGCGCCGCCCCACCGCGCCTCGTACAGGAAATGGTTCAATTGCCCCATCGAGTTTGATGCGCCACAAACTGTTTTCAGTTTCACCGGGCCGACCATGGATTCGCCGATTCGAACCAGCAATGACGAACTCAACCAGGTCGTTTCGCAATATTGCCGGGACATCCTGCAACAGCTTCCGCGTACCGGCAACATCGAGCCCAGATTGCGCAGCATGTTTCTCACGCGCTCCAGCCGATTGCCGGGGCAGGACGAGGCATCAAAACATCTGGGGTTTTCGCATCGAACCCTGCATCGCCGGTTGCAGGGCAACGGTCGTACTTACCGGCAGTTGAAGGATGACTTCAGGCTGGATCTCGCGCGCCAATATCTCGACTCTGGACACCTGACCCAGAAGGAAATCAGTCACGCGCTGGGCTACGCTTCTCCCAGTGCCTTTTGTCGCGCTTTCAAATCGTGGACAGGACAGACCCCGGGCGAATACAGAAGCAGAGCCGGCGCAAAAAACCCGGGGTAATTCGGACCAGCGTTACGCAAACCGCCTGGCCAGCATGGCTGCCGCCTTTTTGCCACTGACGAGGGCGGCATTGACGCCACCGATCGGGTCGAGATCACCCGCCAGCTGCACTCGTGCTTGAGGATCAATCGATTTTTCGTAGGCAACGATCTGCTTGAAACGCCCTTGCGGCATTTTCGGCACCACCACGGGCCAGCGGCCGAGTTCGTAGGTGACCACCTCATTGCTGA
>CANJXH010000163.1 GCA_947478755.1 Betaproteobacteria bacterium
TGCGAAGGGGAGTTCTGTGGGGCGGTCATGTCAGTTTTCTGTTCGAAATTTGTTGCCGGAATTGTCGCACGCGATATCGAAACGCCGGGACTCGTCAAAATCCATGTCAACCGAGATGAACGGACTGTCTTGCGTCATTCTGGTGCTGGAGCAAGACCTCGAATTCTTCCGGCGGTATCGGTCGCGAGAACAGGTAGCCCTGGGCATAGTCGCAGCCGGCAATTTGCAGGATGCGGCGTTGTTGTTCGCTCTCCACGCCCTCGGCAATTACCTTCAGGCCGAGCTTGTGCGACATGACAATGATCGCTTCGCACAGCGCCAGGTCATTCGGGTCGGTGCCGAGGTCACGAACGAATGACTGGTCGATCTTGAGATAGTCGATGTCGAATTCCTTGAGGTAGGCAAGCGACGAATAGCCGGTGCCGAAATCGTCGATCGCGACCTGGATTCCGGCGTCGCGGAAACGCAGCAGTTTGTTGTTCACATTGGTTTCGGCGTTCAGCAATATGCCTTCGGTGATTTCCACGACGATGCTGTTGCCTTCCACGCCATGCGCCTGCAAACGCTCGGCCCAGGATTGGGGAGGATCATTGCGGATCTGCACCGGCGATTTGTTGATGCTGATCTGGAAGTCGGGGTTGCCACGGTCTCGCCATTGCTTGACTTGCCGGACCACTTGCTCGAACACCCAGTCGCCGATCGGCACGATCAAGCGGGTTTCTTCCGCAACCGGGATGAACTCAGCGGGGCTGACTGCGCCAAGCACCGGGTGTTGCCAGCGCAGCAGTGCCTCGGCCTTGACGATCGATCCGTCACGCAGGTTGACGATCGGCTGGTAGAAGACGCGGAACTGGTTGGCCGTCAGTGCTTCGCGCAGTTCGGTCGCCAGGCGAAGCCGGGCCAATGCCCGTTCCTGCATCGCCGGCTTGAAGAACGCAAACCGGTTGCGTCCGGCCGCCTTTGCCGCGTACATCGCCTGATCGGCATTCTTGAGCAGGCCTTCCAGCTGCGCGCTGTCGTCGGGATAGAACGTGATGCCGATGCTCGCCGAAACAAAGACGCGCTGCTCACCGAGTTCAAACGAGTCGCTCAGCCGGTCGATGATTTCTTGCGCAATGCGCGAGCAGGCCGCGGCATTGTCGAGATCTGGCAGGATTGCCGCAAACTCGTCGCCGCCAATTCTGGCTACCGAATCGGATTCCCGCACGCATGACTGGATGCGCCTCGCTGCCTTTATCAGAAGCTGGTCGCCCCGGTCATGCCCCAGGGTGTCATTCACTTCCTTGAAGCGGTCGAGGTCAATCATCAACACGGCCATGGGCAGGCCACCGCGATCTGCGCGCTTTGCTTCCTGGCTGAGCCGATCCTGGAACATGCGGCGGTTGGGCAGTTCGGTCAGCGGATCAAAGTTGGCTTGCCGCCAGATCTGCAGTTCCTTCTGCTTTTCGCCGGTCATGTCTTCGACCACCGACCAGATATAGGGCTTCTGATCGCTGCCATGCACCATCACGCCATTGAGGCGGATAGAAATACGGCGGCCATCCTTGCGGATGTATTCCTTCTCATACGGGCCGTACGCGCCTGTTTCGCGCAGGGACTTGAGCTGGGCCTGCTCGTCGGCTTCATATTCCCTGGGCGTCAGCGCCCAGTAGTCCAGCGACAGCAACTCGTCCGTGTCGTAACCAGTAATCCGCAGGAAAGCGTCGTTGACCTCCACGAAACCGCCATCCATTTTGGCCAGGGCAATGCCGAGTCGTGACAGTTTGAACAGCGCGCGCAGCTTCTCGTCCTTCTCGCGAAGATTTGCTTCGGCGCGCTTGAGTTCCGTGACGTCCTCGTAGGTGCCCAGGATGCCGATCACTTCCTGATCCTGATTCCGGAGCGGGGTCTTGGAGGTGCGCAGCCAGATGGTCTTGCCGTCGGGCGTGGTCTGTGGCTCCTCATAAGAGAGCTCGGCAAGGCCGGACTCCATGACCCGAAGATCATCGGCACGATATTGATCGGCGTGCGCTGCCCAGCTCATCTCGTAATCATCCTTGCCGATCAGGGCGGCGGCGCTGCTCTTGCCTGCATCCTGGGCAAACGTCGGATTGCAGCCCAGGTAGCGCAGCTCCCGGTCTTTCCAGAACACCCGCATCGGTGCTGTATCGATGATGGTTTGCAACAGGGCCCGTGATTCGATCACGGACGCCTGGGCTTGTTTACGCTCGTTGAGTTCGACCGTCAGCTCCTGCGTTCGCTGCATCACCGTGGCTTCGAGTGAGTCCGTCCTGTGCCGTAGGGCGTCAACGGCGCGGTTCCGCTCCTGATTGACGATGAGCATGACCAGCGAGGTGATGACGATGACGGACGTGAAACTTTGGATGAACAGCAGCGCGTCCACGGCGGAATCTGCGCCAAAAGGACCATAGCCATGCGCGGTTCCCCAGATCACGATGCCGATCGTCAAGGCATTGATCAGCGTGCAGCCTCTTGAGCCGAACCGCAGTGCCGCCCACAGCAGCAGGGGCATCAGGACAAAGGCCAGCGGCATGTTGGCGTGCTGGTACTTTTCGCCAAACACCAGATAACTGACGCCGGTAACTGCTGCAATGAGACAGAGGTACTCGATCAGTCGGCGATCCAGCCAACCCCGGTTGTGCGGGTTCCACCAGGCGAAAAGTACCGGCGCCACAATCAGGGCACCGCCAATGTCGCCCGTGCCCCACGAGAGCATCACGTGCCCAAGTGCAATATTCGGGATGAGGCCCGAAGCGAGCAAGGACAGCGAACCAATCGCGGCATTGACGGTACCGCCCATGGACAGGGCAGCAAACAGCGCGAAAAAATTGCGAACCGAGCCCAGCGGATCATCGCCCTGCATCATGCGCGGCGCCACGCCAGCGACCAGCGCGCCTTCCAGTACGTTGCCGACGCCCAAGGCCAACGCTGCTGCAACCGGGCCGGGTTCGAAAATGAGGGCGAACAGTACCTGGCCGATAAACACGCCAGGCAAGGCCCGGTATCCGTATTTCAAAGAGACCGCCACCACCAAGCCGGAGGGAAGCCAGAAGGGGGAGCCGGTACCTGCAATGGAACCAAGCGCAAGACAGGCACTGCCCAGCAAACCATAGCTGACGATGGTTGCCAGCCAGATCAGCGACCACTGCGACAACGTTCTTGATTTTCGATTCTGTGTTGACATTGCGAAGGTAAATAGACGTCAGCAGCGCGACATCAACCTGCCTCATTGCTGAGGCAAATGCTCCATAAACGGCGATATTTCAGATTAGCGGCAGGCGTTTGCACCTCGACGGGGTTGCCAGCACCTTGCCGGAAGGCCTGCATTATGGTTCAAACCACTCCATTTGCGGGCTCAAGCCCCTAGTAGCCTCCCTGATTGCGCACCGGTTCGGCCGAGTTATGCCGACGCTCGGTGGGGGATGGGTTACTCATGCTGAAAATGCACGACTCGTAGCCGTCGTTCCAGCCATTGGCGTAAGCCGAGTCCGACTCGATGCGCTTGCTGTCTCGACCAACGGCTTCCCTTGCTTTGGCATCGCCGGCACGGCCATACAGGCAACCATCCTGATAGCCATCGCGGTAGGCCTGCGGGCGGTTGGGGAACTGCTGCTCTATTTTTGTCTTGAGCGGCACGGAGTTGGTGGTGCTGCAACTTGTTGCCAGGATTGCCATCAGGCACAACACGGTAATGCGTTTCATGTCAGTTCCTTGTTCGCGGTGATCAATCAGTGTTCGTCCGGTACGCCAAAATACTCCTGATAGCGCTTGAAGGCTGGGCGATCCTTTTCCACCGCCGCGCGCGTTTCGGCGCTGACCTTGTGCGGCGGCCGTTTGTCCCTTGGGTTCTGGCGCATGTAGTTCTCCAGCACCCGGCGACTATCGGCGGTGAAGGGCAGATGGAAGTAGTCGTGGATCTTCGCAGCAGTCTCGATCGGTATGTCCACCAGGTCGCGGTAAAGCACGTTGCAGAGGCGCTCTTTGGGGATCACGCCAGCTTCGATGAGGTCGATCACATTGGTCAGGCGTTTCGCAGCGCCATTCGGGTCCACGTACTGGTCGAGCGAGACGCGGCGGAAGGGGTGGTCGCACTGGCCCCACAGCATCGAACCGATCAGGCTCACGGTGGAGGCCACCGACTTGCCCGGATCGCGATGGGGCCAGACGATGCACGCATCGGGGTAAACCTTCAGCATGTCGGGCAGTTCTTCGAGATTGGCGCTGTTTTTGAGAATCCATTGCTTGCGCGGATTCTTCCACTGCAGCAGCTTCAGCACGCGCTTGTGGTAACGGTAAGCTGGCTCGAGATCGGCCTTCGCCATGTAGGCGTAGTACTGCAGCACTTCGCCCAGCACCATGAACCAGCCGACATTGCGAAAGCTGTGCGCGAGCGGAACCACGTCCTCCTGCGGGATGGTGCCCGAATATTCGTGCATCGACACCAGCTCCGGCACAGCCCGATTCCATTGGTCGGCGATCCTGTGCGCCTTATCGATGCGCGTGTCGCTGTGATACGTCGCCGGCTCGGGCGGCGGGCAGGAGAACATGGCTTCCCAAGTGGCCATGTTGCCGTTCCCGGGGCAAGCCGAAAGCAGGTTGAACAGGAAGGAGGTGCCCGAGCGGCCCTGGCCAATGATCATCAGCGGCTTGACGATTTCCTGGTCGTCGATTTCGGGATGCTGCTTGTAGGTGTCCTCGATCTGCAGCCTGTTCTTCAACAGCAACAGTATTTCGTGGCGCACCTTGATACGCCCGAACAGGTTTAGGTCGGCATCTTCGTCGAAGGATTTGCACAGTACCTCGAAAGGCTCGCGCCAGTCATCGATACCAAAGTCGGAGAGGCCCGTGCTGCGCGTTGCCGCGTCGAGCATCGAGCCGGAATCCAGCGGCACGACACCGCGAATGTCCATGCATTCGCCTTCTTCGTTGACGCGCTTCAGCCATTCCGGGCGAGGGGCGGGGGTCCAGACTTTGCGGGGGTCTTTCTCCTGGGTCGTGGTGTTTTCTGCCATTGCGGTTTCCTCGTTGTTATTTCCTGGTCATTGTGCAAACAGTCGTCATTCAAACATCAA
>CANJXH010000164.1 GCA_947478755.1 Betaproteobacteria bacterium
AATCGAAGCCGCACTTGAGGATGCGAATTGCAAGCCCGAAGATATTGGCTACCTCAATGCACATGCGACAGCGACGCGCGGTGGTGATCGTGTAGAGGCAAAGGCCATCAGAATGGCTTTTGGCGCTGCAACGGACAATCTTCCTGTCAGTTCCACCAAATCGATCCATGGCCATTTGCTGGGTGCAGCCAGCGTGCTGGAGTTGATTATTTCGATTCTTGCCATGAATGACTCGTTTCTGCCTGCGACGCAGGGGCTGGACGAGGTTGATCCTGAATGCGAACTTCGCCATGTTCCCAATCAGCCACTGCTGGACTATCCAATCCAGCATGCGATGTCCTTTTCCTCCGGGTTGGGCGGGACCAATACGGCGCTGATCGTTTCCAAGGTGACCTGAGGTCCAAACCTGCGCTTTCTGGCGGGCCTTGGTCGTCCTTGACCTGTTTTTGCGCCGGCATTGCTGCCTCCCACGAGCGTCTCATTCCCGTTTTCCTGGCCTTTCCGCTGCGTCCGGCCATCTCCAAATGGCTCTGGCATCCCCTCCCGCGTAGTTAGCTTTTTCATATTGGCTTATTATTGATTCGGGTGGCTTTTGGTTTCGATTCAAAGCAGTACCAACCAATCGCCAGAAAGTGGATTAATTTTTAGGACTTTCAGGGGCTATATGCCGGTTTTTGGCAGCGGACTCTGGAGACAAGGCCATGTAGTTCCATTCAAAGGGGGTATCGCCATGCTTAAAGCAAACGTTGCACTTCTGCCGTCACAAAATCCGATTGACTTTGATCGGATCAACACCGTTTTTGACAAAGGTCTCAAGAATACGTTGTGGATTCACATGGCAAGGGATCCCGTGAGACAAAATTTCTCACTTCCACTTCTGGATAGTCTTCAATCACTTCTGGATGCCCTGTCCAATGACGGCGTGACCTGGCGCCAGGCTGGTATCAGCACACCAATCAACTACGCAGTGCTCAAGTCCGATCATCCTGATTTTTTCAGTCTGGGTGGGGATTTGCGGCACTTCCGTGCCTGCATTGAGACTGAAGACAAAAAGGCCCTATTTGATTACTCGAAGCTTTGCCTGGATATTCTCTATGATTGGGCGACCAAGCTTCATGGACGCGCAACCACGATATCCCTGATTCAAGGGCGTGCGCTGGGTGGCGGATTTGAAGCAGCGCTGGCTTCTGACTTCATCATCGCTGAAGAGCAAAGTGAGTTTGGTTTTCCGGAAATCATGTTCGGACTTTTTCCTTGCACGGGCGGAATGAGCTTGCTCAGTCGCAGGGTAGGCGTCTATCAGGCCGAGCGGATGATGACAAACGGCAAAATTTACTCTGCCCAGGAACTGCTTGAAATGGGTGTGATTGACGAGCTCTGCGAAAAGGGCACGGGTGTCGAAGCCACGGAAAAATTCATTGCCCGTCATTCCAAACACCTGCCCGCCAGACTGATGATGCAAAAAGGCCGTTACAGACTGGCGCCACTGGATTACGAGGAGCTTATTACCGTGGCCGAAGAGTGGGCAGAAACAGCAATGCGACTTCCCGCCGAAGACCTGCGGGTAATGGAAATGCTGGGGCTAATGCAGTCCGGCAGATAGGTCGGCGCCCTGAGCAGGGGAATCCAGTTGCAGAATGAATTGTTCTATGGCGTCATGTGTCGAAGCACGTATGACCTCAAGATCATTGACCAGCTGATTTCCCTGCTTGAAGCTTTCACGCCGTGTCGCCATCAAGGACGAAGACAATCCCACCAGCCTGACAGCGCCGATATTGGCGCATACGCCTTTCAGCGCATGCGCAGTTTCACGTATGGATTCGATGTCTTCTGTCCTCAGGGCTTCAACCAATAGCTGGCAGTTGGTATCGATGTCGCTCAATGATTGAGTCAGCAACTCGCGGATAAACCCTGGGCGGGTGCTGGTGTTTCGCAATCGCTCGATTCTCGATATGTCCAGGATCTGGACGGGAACCGGTCGCAGGTATTGCCTGTCCGTCTTGGCAGCATGCGATGCGGTGCCGGGCAGTGTCGACAATTCCCGGTTCGGTTCATTTCGGCATACTTTGGATATCGATTTCCGCAGATCATGCAATGCCACCGGCTTGTGCAATATGCCGGTAGCGCCACTATCGTTGAGTTTTTCGGCGGTTACGGATGTGGCATCTGCGGTCAGAAAGTAGACTGGCGCCGGTTTAAGTTTTCCAAATCGATAAATCTGCAGAAGTTTGGCACCGTCCATATCGGACAGGTTGTAATCAAAAAATGCCACGTCAAACTCGTTGGCATTGAGCGCTGTCAGGGCCTCCATCGCGCTTTTCGCTGTCGTGACCATGTGCTGATCCTGTTCCAGCAGCTCCTTCAACAGCAGCAGGTTGGTATTGTGATCATCAACAATGAGTATTTTTTTCCCAAGAACGGTTGGCTGACTTTTCTCCCCTGCCGACGCCTGTTGTGGAGAATCGATGCGGGGAAAGCTGAGGACAAATCGGAACTTTGCACCGACGCCGGGTTCGCTGTCGACGATGATCTCGCCCCCCATGGTTTTGACGACTTCAGCGGCGATGGCCATGCCAAGACCCGTACCGCCAAAGCGCCGTGTGGTACCACCCCCAACCTGATAGAAAGGCTCGAATATGCGTTGATGAAACTCTTTTGCGATACCGATGCCCGTGTCTTCTACGGTGAATTGAATTTGATAGGATGCCTTGGTGGTTTGCAAAAGCCTTGCATCAATCAGTACTTGCCCTGCGGGGGTGAATTTGACCGCATTGCTTGCCAGATTGATTAATACGCGGCCCAGATAGTGCGGATCCGTGATTACCCAGTCCGTGATATTGCTATCAACGTTCAGATCAAAATGAAGCGCTTTGCGTGATGCCGCAGGCGCAATGGTAAGTCGAACCCTTTCCAAAAGCTCATGCAGGCTGGTAGGTACGCTTTCAAGGACCAGCGCGCTGCTTTCGTACTTGGCCTGATCAAGCAGGTCTTCTATTTCCTCTGTCAATTCCTTCGCCATGCCCAAAATGGTTTCAGCACGCTTCGTTGTTTTCGTGCTCTGGGACTCAAGCAGCATGAGTTGGGTGGCGGCAACGATGCCCGTCAATGGTGTTCGGAGCTCGTGGCTCACGCGTGCCAGCAGCTCCGACTTTGCCTTGCTTTCGTGCTCCGCCTCGGCTCGCGCTTCGTGCAGCTTTTTGAGCAGAACCGCCGCGTATCCCGGCACGATAAGCAGCATGACAAGAAAGGAGAACCAGATGATCGGGTGAGTTCGCCAGAATGCAGAGACAAAAAAGACGGCGACGAATCCAACAATGGTCGACGCTTGACAGACGCGCATCAAGGTAATGCCGGACCGGAATCCAAATCCGAGAATCGTAAACAGATAGAAACCCGAATACAGGCCGCCATACTCGCCCAGAACCGCAACCATAGATGAGTGCATTACGATGGGGTCCAGCACCGCAGTCGTCCAGATTATTTTTTCTGAACTGACAATTTTGTTACCGAAGGCCAACGCAGCAATCACGCTGATGTAGACAAGATTCACGTTCAGAACCGTGCCAAAAAGCAGGCTTATCCCATTGTTGAGGAGCAGATAATTGCCGCAAATTACCATCGGAAGCCCGACCGCTAAGCGAAGCTTGGCCTGCGAGCGAATCGCTTGACGTAGTTCCTCACCCGCAATGGCCAGGGATTTCATCGGCTTCAGGCCTGGTCGGAAAAGGTGTTTCGGATGTGCTCCAGTTCGTCTGCACAGTCCAAAAATATCTTCAGTAGTTCGGGATCGAAGTGTTTTCCGCTTTCCGCGAGCATGTATTCGGTCGTCTCCTTGATTGTCCATGCCCTTTTGTACTGACGCTCTGATGTCAGTGCATCGTAGACGTCGGTAATCGCCACAATTCTTGCTTCAAGCGGAATCGCCTCGCCGGCCAGACTGTAGGGGTATCCCGAGCCATCGAATCTTTCGTGGTGGGCGCGGGCAATTTCGGCGGCAATTTTCAAATATCTGGATTGCCCGCCCGACAACATTTCATAGCCGATTTCGGCATGCTTTTTCATGACGTCCCACTCGTCAGCGGTCAGTCGTCGCTGCGCCTGCAAAATCGTGTCGGGAATGCCGATCTTTCCAATGTCGTGCAGCGGAGAGGAGATTTCCATGGCGTATTGATCGTCCAGACCCCATCCGCACTCCCGAGCCAATAGCGCAGAATATTTGGCGATTCGAAACAGATGCTGACCAGTGATGCTATCTCGTTGTTCGGCTACCTTGGCTAGCCTTAACAGCGTTTCCATCTCGCCAAGACGAACCTCCTGAGTCGCCAGATCGACGCGGTGCTCCAGTTCCCTGGTGTAGTTCTTCGACTCGATCTGATGCCGCCGAAGCGTGAGCGCGTTTTTACAGCGCGCTGCAATTTCAAGATGGTCAAGCGGCCGCATCAAAAAATCGTTTGCACCTGCGCCCAATGCCTCAAGCCGCACCTCGATTTCTGTCACGATCGTTACGCAGATAATCGGGATTTCGGCAATATGCGGAATTTTTCTCAACCGCCGGATGGCCTCAATGCCGTCAATTTTCGGCATCCGGTAGTCGGTGATGACGAGATCTACGGGATGGCTTTCCGCGTACGCCAGCGCATGCATGACATCAGCATGAGATTCGATGATTGCGTCGGGGTCGACGGTACGAAGTATCTCGGTGAGCAACAGCCGGCCGGAAGCCTGATCATCTATCACCAGGATCGTCATCACATCGCTGTTTCCGATCGGGAAAGTGCTCTGGGAAGGATCCTTGTCGGGCGTGTTTTTCTTCGTCAAGTCGGGTGCAAGACGTAGAATTCGGCCCCCTTCATTGCGTTTGATGTTATTCAATGGATTTGTGTTTAAACGCATTTTCGCTCGTCCATGATTTGATGCCGGTTCGTGGCATCGATGTCAATGTCACAAGACGGCGATAATAGTTTATGTGTTTGATAAATGGGTGATTTGT
>CANJXH010000165.1 GCA_947478755.1 Betaproteobacteria bacterium
CTATCCCAACGGTTTTGCAGTGCGCGCTGCCCACACACAGGATTCATAGAACGCAATGAGCAAGGAAACCAAGGACCTGATCGTCGGCCTCGATATTGGAACTTCCAAGATCGTCGCCACCATTGCCGAGCTTGATGCTGAAGGCAATCTCTCGATTCTCGGCATCGGCAGCCAGGAGTCGGTTGGCCTCAAGAAGGGCATGGTCGTCAACATTGAGGCGACGGTGAACTCGATTTCGCGCGCGATTCAGGAAGTCGAACTGATGACCGGTTGCAAGGTGACCAAGGTGTACACCGGTATTGCCGGTAGCCATATCAAGAGCAAAGACTCGAATGGCATGACCGTGGTCCGTGACAAGGAGGTTACCCAGTTCGACGTCGAGCGTGCCATCGAGGCCGCCAATGCGACACCGATTTCCGCGGATGACGAGATTCTGCATACGCTGGTGCAGGAGTTCATTGTCGACGGCCAGGATGGAGTGCGCGAACCTATCGGCATGGATGCAAAACGGCTCGAAGTGCGGGTGCATCTGGTAACCGGCGCGGTTACCGCCATGCAGAACATCGTCAAATGTGTTCACCGTTGCGGACTGGAAGTGGTTGATCTTGTGTTGCAACCGCTCGCATCAGGCCATGCGGTATTGACCAACGATGAACGCGACGTCGGTGTTTGCCTGGTCGATATTGGCGGCGGCACAACCGATATCGCTATCTTTACCCAGGGTGCGATCCGCCACACTGCGGTGATTGCGATAGCGGGCGATCAGATCACCTCTGATATCGCCATCGCCTTGCGCACCTCTACCCAGGATGCCGAGGAAATCAAGATCGGTTATGGCGTGGCGCTGCAACAGTTGGCCGACCCGGACGAAATGATCGAGGTCGCCGGCGTCGGCGACCGTCCCGCGACCACGCTTTCTCGTCAGACCCTCGCCGGCTTCATCCAGCCGCGGGTGGAGGAGATATACCAGAAAGTGCATGAAGAACTGATCAAGAGTGGATACGAGCGGCTGATTCGCGCCGGTATCGTTCTGACTGGCGGCTCTTCGCAAATGCCCGGGATGATCGAACTGGGCGAAGAGATTTTCCACAACACGGTGAAGGTTGGTGCGCCGCATTACGACGGCACACTGAAGGACATGGTCCGCAATCCGCGCTATTCCACCGCGATGGGTTTGTTGCTTGAGGGGCGAGACCAGCGTCAGCGCGGTCTCAAGGCAACCGACACCAAATCCCTGCGTCAGATTCTTGCCCGCATGCGGGCCTGGTTCGAGAAGAATTTCTAATGACGAGTGAATTATCCATTTCAATTGAAAGCCAACGACTATCGCCGAATTGGGCTGAATATTGCCGTATGTCTGCCGCTTTCTTTTTTTTGTATCAGGTTATTTTGCGCTAACTGAAGGAGACAACAATGTTTGAAATTATCGACAAGGAACCCAACACGACCATCATCAAGGTGATCGGCGTGGGTGGCGCAGGCGGCAATGCTGTCGAACACATGATTCGTGAAAATGTTCAGGGCGTTGAATTCATTTGCGCCAATACTGACGGCCAGGCGCTGAAAAATTCGCGTGCAGGCGTCAAGTTGCAGTTTGGCCCTGGTCTGGGTGCAGGTGGCAAGCCGGGCAAGGCACGAGAACTTGCTGAGGCCGATCGCGGGCGCATCGCCGAGGCGCTTGAAGGTGCCCATATGGTTTTCATTACGGCCGGCATGGGTGGCGGCACGGGGACCGGCGCAGCACCGATCATTGCCGAAGTCGCGCGCGAGCTGGGAATCCTGACGGTGGCTGTTGTCACCAAGCCGTTCGAGTTTGAAGGCAATCGTTTGCGCCTTGCAGAAGAGGGCTTGACCGCCCTGGCAGAAAACGTCGATTCGCTGATCGTGATTCTCAACGAGAAGTTGATGGAAGTGCTTGGGGAAGATGTCGGAATGAAGGATGCTTTTCGTGCTGCAGACAACGTGCTGAAAAATGCCGTTGGCGGCATTGCTGAGATCATCAATGTCCCTGGCCTGGTGAACGTCGACTTTGAGGATGTGCGGACCGTAATGGGCGAAATGGGCAAGGCCATGATGGGGTCAGCCAGTGCAGCAGGCGTTGATCGCGCCCGCATCGCAGCTGAACAGGCCGCGGCAAGTCCGCTGCTTGAAGGCATTGAGCTCTCTGGTGCGCGTGGCGTCCTGGTCAATATCACGGCATCGTCAGACCTTGGCATGCGCGAAGTGAAGGAAGTGATGACCACCATTCGCAATTACGCCGCTGATGATTCCACGATCATCTTTGGCACCGTTTTCGATGATGCGATGGAAGATGAGTTGCGAGTGACTGTGGTCGCCACCGGTCTTGGCGCCAAGGCCGCCAAGCAGCGCCCGCCGGTATTGAAACCGATCGAAGGTTATGGCTTGCGCACAGGAACTGATAACGGTATGTACGACGCAGTTTCTTCCGGACCGGCAGCATCTGATGAGCCGATGCCGTCGGTGTTTCATGGGCGCGCGCGCAATGCAGCGGTAGAGGCCATGACATCGAGCGGCATGGACAAGTACGACATCCCGGCGTTTTTGCGCAAGCAAGCGGATTGATTTGATACACGGCGTTGCAAGTGCAACGCCGGTAGGTGCAGCTTTGCTGCGGTAAAATTCTGACCATGTTGAAGCAGCGCACTCTCAAATCCCTGGTTCGTGCCACCGGTGTCGGTCTGCATTCCGGCACCAAGGTGACGCTGGTCTTGCGTCCGGCGCAACCCGATACAGGCATCGTCTTTCATCGTGTTGATCTTGATCCGCCAGTGGACTTGGCCGCCAGCCCGTTTACGGTCGGCGATACCCGCATGGCTTCCTGTCTCGAAAACGGTGGTGCAAAGGTATCGACGGTCGAGCACTTGATGTCGGCGCTGTCGGGGCTGGGCATTGACAATCTTCATATCGATGTCGATGCAGCTGAAATTCCCATCATGGATGGGTCGGCGGCGCCGTTTGTCTTCCTCTTGCAGTCGGCCGGGATCGAAGAACAGAACGCCGCGAAAAAATTTGTCCGGATCAAAAAGCCGATTGAGGTTCGTGAAGGCGACAAGTGGGCACGGTTATCGCCATATGAAGGCTTCCGACTCAACTTTTCCATCGTTTTCAACCATCCGGCGGTAGATCAAACGGGTAGTTCGGTGACCGTGGACTTTGCGGACAACCGCTATGTTCAGGAAGTGGCGCGTGCTCGCACCTTTGGTTTCATGCAAGATGTGGAAGCCTTGCGTGACCAGGGCCTGGCCTTGGGTGGCAGCCTGGAGAATGCGATTGTGATGGACGAATACCGCGTCCTGAATGGTGAGGGATTGCGCTATAGCGACGAATTTGCCAAACACAAGGTACTCGACGCGATAGGTGATCTGTATCTCATCGGGCACCCGCTTCTGGCCGAATTTTCTGCGCACAAGTCCGGGCATGCAATGAACAACAAACTGTTGCGAGCGGTTCTGGCCGACGACAGTGCGTGGGAGTTTGCCACGTTCGAAAAATCGGAAATTGCGCCACGGGCGGTGGCAGGGCTATACCCGCAGGTTGCGTAGGCTGTGCTCTTCATCAGAATTGCAGGTGCCTTGACGGCACTGACCATCGGTGCGGGGATAGTTGCCTATCTGTTCAGCGGTGATCGGCGCTACCTTCAGTTGTCCGGTCGTATTGCCAAATGGGCATTGATTTTTATCCTGCTCGTCCTAAGCCTGATGTTCCTTGAACGCGTCATCGCGATTTAGTTCGCACCAGTGCCCGATCAGTAAACCGTTCCAGCGCCGCCTTCAAGGGTGAATCTTCCGGTAATCCCCGTGCTAGCGATGTAAGCCCCTGCTTCGTCTGTATCCCAATATTGGCAGGGGTCGTGGCTGTTTTCTTCACGGTACGAGTAGCGTTGGGTTGCACTTTAACCTGTATTTCGTTAACGTCCACTCCAGATTGACGGAAAGAATCCGTTAATCGGGGGGTCAGTTGTCGTATTTTTGCAGCCACGGCACCGTTGGTTGCATGGATGACCACCTTTCCCAGTTTCATGTTGGCCACCCGGCCATGTTGTGCCAATGCCGCCGGGGCGGCGCGTTCGAATATTCGCTGCAGTTTCAACAACTTTCCCGCGTGCACCGAAAGCCGCGCAAGATTGTTGTCGGCATCAAGGAAGTCGGAAATGCTACGGGCGTTGCGTGATTTGGTCGTGGCCATGGACGAATCGTAGCAGGGAGATCAGGCATGCATATCATTCTCGTCTCAAATCGGATGGCAACCGCCAAGACGATCGCCATTACGCCGCGAATCGTGCTTGCTGCGATGAGCGGGTTGGTCATCCTGATGCTGGGTCTTTCCTCCCTTTTTTCATACCTTACCGTTCGGCATGCTGCCGAGATCCGCTTGCCGTTTTTGCAGGATCTGGTTCGTGAAACCACTAATCAGGACCTGCAGCGTTCAAGTGAATTCATGCACGGCAATCTGAAGGCGATGGCCGTAAAGGTGGGTGAACTGCAGGCACGGCTGGTCCGTCTGGATTCCCTCGGTGACCGTATGGCGACGATGGTCGGCATAAAAGCACAGGAGATCAAATCTCAGGAGCGCGTGGGAGATGGTCGTGGTGGCCCCTTGCTGAATGCAAGCGCACTATCTGCCGATGAACTGCAAAAGACGCTTGATTCGCTGAGCAGGGAAGTCGATTCGCGTACGGATACCCTTGCC
>CANJXH010000166.1 GCA_947478755.1 Betaproteobacteria bacterium
AGCGCCATCAACAACATGCCGCGAATCCGCGCCTGCAGATTTTCTTCGGTGGTGTCGGCGGCCATGCCCTTGAATTGCGGTGCGAGCATGGCATTGAAGGTCTCCATTGCCGGTGCGATGGAAATCTCGTCGTATCGAACGCCCAGCAATCGGGCCATCTCGCGCGAATCGTCGAGGCTCATCTGCGCCGTATAGGGTGACGGCATCATCACGGCGCGGACATTTTCCTTGCCCAGTGCATCGACCGCGACACAAAGCGTCAGCGCCGAATCGATGCCGCCGGAGAGGCCGATGATGGCACCGGGAAATCCGTTCTTGCCGAGATAGTCGCGCACACCCAGCGTCAGCGCCTGATAAACCTGTGCTTCGATCGATCCGGGCTGCTGGCGCTGGCCTGGCAGGATGTCGCCGTTCTGAAACTCCACAATCTCGACCGCTTCTTCAAAAGCTGCGAGCTGGTGCGTGACGTCGCCTTTTGAATTCAACGCAAACGAGGCGCCATCGAATACCAGTTCATCCTGTCCGCCGACCAGGTTCACATACAGGGCGGGAATGCCGGCAGCAGAGATGCGATCACGCAACACGTCGTAACGTTCCCCCTGCTTGTTCATGTGGAAAGGTGACGCATTCAGCACCAGCAGCAATTGCGCGCCGGCATCGCGCGCCGCTTCTGCTGTCCCGCTCTCCCAGACGTCGGCACAGATGTTGATGCCGCAACGCACGCCCTTGATCTCAACCACGCAAGGCGTGCCATCGCTTTCGAAATAACGTTCCTCGTCGAACACTTCGTAGTTCGGCAGGCGCTGCTTGCGATAAGTCGTTTCAACCCGCCCGGCGCGCAACAGCGAGGCGCTGTTGAAGCGGCCGCGCGGCGTGTCCTCGGGGTGACCGAGCAGCACCGGAATCGCGGCATCACGCGCCACGCGCAACACCTCGCGCTCGCAGGCCCGGTAGAAATCCGGACGCAGCAACAGGTCTTCAGGTGGGTAGCCGCAGAGTGCGAGCTCGGGCGTTACCAGTACGTCGGCACCAAGCGCTTGCGCCCGGCTTGCAGCTTCCAGAATCCGGTTGGCATTGGCAACCACATCACCAACGGTGCTGTTGATCTGGGCAATTGCGATTTTCAGGGTTGTCATGGCGGCTGAAATCAGAAGGCCGGCTTTTCCTTGGCAGTGGCGTAACGCGCAACACCTTCCATGATTTCCTGTTTGGCGGCATCAATACCTGACCAACCCTCGATCTTGACGAACTTGCCGGGTTCGAGATCCTTGTAGTGGGCGAAAAAATGGGCAATCTGGTCGAGCAGAATCTTTGGCACATCCGCCGGGCCATGCACATCGCTGTACATCTGCGTCAACTTGTCGACCGGCACCGCCAGCAGTTTGCCGTCTGCACCCGCTTCGTCGGTCATGCTCAGCATGCCGATGGGGCGACAACGCACCACGACGCCCGGCGGCAACGCCAGTTGTGCCAGCACGAGCACATCGACCGGATCGCCATCACCGGCGATGGTGTGCGGTATGTAGCCATAGTTGCACGGATAGTGCATGGCCGTCGACATGAAGCGATCGACAAAAATCGCTCCGGAATCCTTGTCCACCTCGTACTTGACGGGCTCGCCATGCATGGGGATTTCAATGACCACATTGAAATCATTGGGCAAATCCTTGCCTGACGGCACTCGATCCAGACTCACAAAAACCTCCGAACTAAAGCGTGAATTATAGGCGCAGCACGTGGTTGAGCCGGATCAGCAGCCCAAACAGAATCATGGCCCCGACCTGATGCGCGGCACCAAGCGCTACCGGCACGGCATGCAGCAAGGTCGCGATACCCAGCGAAATCTGGATTGCCAGCATGGCGATCACCGACAGCGCAGCGTAACGCGCCCTTGGCGCCACCCTGATTGCACGCCAGCAGAAAACCGGTATCAGCAGGAACAAGACCCATGCCAACATCCGATGATCAAACTGCACCGTGATCTGGTTCTCGAAGAAATTGCGCCAGGCCGGTTGCAGGAACAGCAAATCTGCCGGCACAAGGCTCGCCCCCATCAAGGGGAAGGTGTTGTAGATGAGCCCTGCATGCGTACCTGCGACCAGAGCGCCGGACAAGACCATGACGAACAGCAGCATGACCAGCGCGAAACCTTCGGACTGAACCCTGCGCAGTGCGCTCCCGGGTGAGGCCTTTCTGCGCCGGGCCAACAAGCCAAGCCCGGTCCACCACATCAGGCCGAAGATCAGGAATGCGAGGCCGAGATGTGCCGCGAGGCGAAACTGCGAGACATGCGGGTCATCCACCAGCCCGCTTTTCACCATATACCAACCCATGGCGCCCTGCAAACCACCCAGTACAAAAAACCCGAGCAGTTTCGGCCACAGCGAACGAGACAGATAGCCACGAAAGGCGAACCACACAAAAGGTACGAAGAAAACCACGCCGATCAAGCGGCCCAGCAGGCGATGCGCCCACTCCCACCAGAATATGAATTCGAATTCGTCGAGGGTCATGTGCACATTGACCTTCTGATATTCCGGGCTTTGCTGGTACTGGGTGAAGACGACCTGCCAGTCCGCAGCGTTGAGCGGCGGAATGGCGCCTAGCAGCGGCTTCCATTCGACGATGGACAGGCCGGAATGGGTGAGGCGGGTAACGCCACCCACCAGCAGGGTTGCCAATACCATCGCGCAGCAGGCAAAGAGCCACCAGGCGACGGGACGTTGATTGATCGATTGCATGGGCAGGCGCAAAAGCGCCGATTATAAGTGGCAGCTGCTCGCTATACTTGCCAGCTGAAAACGAGGAGAGATTTCAACATGTGGGTCAGCGACAAGCAGATTCTCAAGGCAGTCCGCACCGGACTGGCACGACTGAACACCGAACTTGCGGGCACCGCCTCCGCCCACCTGCTGGGCGCCATCAATATCGCCGTTGGCGAGCTTGCGGCAAGAGCCGACAACCGGTACGAATCGCTGCTGCAATCGTGCGCAGATGCCCGGCGCATTGCCGATCAGGGTGTTGCACTTGCAGCAAGGGCCGGTGACGAAACGCTTGCGGCGCGCCTGGCGGCATTGCCCAAGCCTGCACCATCAGGGCTCGTCGATACAGACGCGGCTTACAACGTCATCCGCCAATTGCTGGTTGATTGCATCCTGCTGCTTAACAAGTCGTCTGGTGCCGGCGAGACTGATGCCGTCTGGCGCACCGATGTGACGGCCTTTTTTTTCGCGGTGGCCCAACACGAAAAAATTCGCGCCACACAGAATGCTGCCGTCCCGGCGCTGGAAGCGGCCGACAAGGAGAGTGCGCTTGATATGGACAGTCTCGGCAAGTTCTTCGCCCGATGGCAGGGCACTGATCAGTACACCGGCCCGTTTGAACTTTCGGAGACGAAACTGCTGTCCGGCGGGTTTTCGCGCCAGACCATCCTGATCAAGGTTCGCGACGGCAAGGGCCGCGAAATACCGCTTGTCATCCGCAAGCAGGTTCCCGATGGCTTTCTCGACGGTGCTTGCAACGCACTCGCGGAGGAAACTCCCTTTTTCAAGCTATGCCACGCCCACGGCCTGCCGGTACCACAACTGCTGTGGCACGAGACGGACAAGTCGATCATCGGCGGCGAGTTCTTCGTTACCGAATGCATGCCCGGCACGACGATCGGTTCGTCATACCAGATGGCGGAAGGCATCGGCGAAGACTTCTTCCGGCGCTTGGCCAGAACGCTGGCCGAACTGCATTCGATCGACTGGATGCCATGCGCAACTGAGCTGCGAGCGTCGTCGCAAATCGCGGCTTCCGACCCGGTGAATGCTGACACGACGGCACTGGCCATGGTGGCGCAATTCGAGTCCTACTGGCGTGCCGCCAATCTCGACCCCCTGCCGACATTCGAGATCATGGTCGAGTGGCTGAAACACAAACTGCCGCAAACCGATCGCAAGGCGGTGTTGTGCCACGGCGATATCGGCTTTCACAATCTGCTGGTCAAGGATGGCCAGGTCACCGCGCTGCTTGACTGGGAAACCTCTCGGCTCGGCGATCCGGCACGCGACATTTCCTACATCCGCACCATGGTCTCGCATTACGTCAAGTGGGAAGATTTTCTCGGCTGGTACCGCGAAGCTGGCGGCCCGGTGATCGACCAGGCCAGCATCGACTACTACAACGTTTTTTGCGCCTTCGCCCACGTCATCGTCTGCGAAGTAGCCATGGGCGACACCTTTCCGCGTTCAGACAACCCGGATCTCGGTTATCTGCACCTGGGCTTGCCGATCAAGGCGTATTTCTTCGACGAACTGCTGCGCGACGGCGCGCCGATCTGGGGCCGCTGAACATCTGCCACCCGCGAAATTCGCAACGCTCAATAACAATGCAATGCCGAGAACACCATGAGGATCATCGGCAAAGGCGCAGATCACATCTGACAAGAGCTTCGTCTGCGATCCCGCTGCTGCCGGACTGAACCTTAACGGGGAGCCGAAATCCTTGCGGCAAGCTGGTCCAATTCGGCACGCAGCCGTGCAATTTCTGCCGCAGGGTCGCCCGAAGTTCCGGATGACGACTCTTCCTCGATCTGGTGATCGACAGCCTTGACTAGGTAGATCGACAGCAGAATCATCCAGACCACGAAC
>CANJXH010000167.1 GCA_947478755.1 Betaproteobacteria bacterium
ATCGATAACTCACTACTCAGAAAGGAACGCAAACTACATCACACTACGCTACACTTATCCACAGTCCCGCCCATGACGGGCGGCTTTTACCCCTGGTCAATATTCAACGAGCACAGGTGGTCAAATTTGAATGCGCGCGGACAGCGAGAGCATAAAAAGGTCGTTGAGGGAGCCTTGATTTGAACAGTGAGTAACAGTAGCAGTGATCATGTGTATGAAACCACGACCGTTGGCGGATCAACCGATGCTGGTGGAACTGATACGGTGCAAAGCAGCGTGACCTGGACGTTGGGAAGCTTTGTTGAGAACCTCACCTTGACAGGTAGCAGTGCCATCAACGGTACAGGGAACACGCTGGCCAACACGATCATCGGGAATGGTGGCAACAACACCCTCAATGGCGGCGGCGGTAACGACACGTTAACAGGTGGCTTGGGGCAAGATATCTTTCGCTTCGATACTGCACTGAGTGCCACCACCAATCTCGATACGATTAGCGATTTCAACTTGGTAGACGACACGATCCAACTTGAAAACGCCATCTTTGCCAAATTTCTCAGTACGGGCAGTATCGACCCCACCACACTTCGCGCTGGGGCTGATTTTAAAACAGCGGCCGACAGTAATGACTACCTGATCTACAACACCACTAACGGCGCGCTTTATTACGATGCCGACGGGAGCGGCACAGCCTCAGCCGCCATCAAATTCGCCACACTCACCACACATCCAACGCTCACCGCCGCTGACTTTGTGATCACTTGATGCAGCGGGGTTGAAAAGATGCCGTCGACCGAGCAAAGCTCAGACCATACGTGCTTGGGGGGACCCAATTGGGGAATGGGGGTTGCCGGGGTGAGTGGGGTCGCCGAGATGGGGAAAACGGAAGGGGGGTCACCCTGAGGTCATGTGGGTAAAAATGAGGGTAAAAGCCAAAGCTCAATCAAACTGAACCTTGCCACTAATGAGTTTGGTGGGCTAATTCGAATCCCGCCCTCCGCCACAAGCAAACGCGCCCCGCAAGGGGCGTTTTTGTTTGTGGCGGAGAGGGCTGGTGAGAACCCGCTGGTTCGACCAGCGGTCCGACCAATGGGAGGACTGCGCAGGACGCGCGCGGGCGCGCGGTCCCGAGGCTAAAGCCGAGGGATGGGTTTATCGCCCCAAGGCGATAAACCCACAATCCCGCCCTCGTCGGGTTGATCAAACCCTAAATGATCCGCGAATATCAACTCACATCCATTGAACCTACGGCGCATTCCCGCGAACAAACTCGTCAACCGCCGCCTTCACCGCAGCTGCGCGAACCTTGGGCGAATCCACACCCAGCCCAAGCAAGGCCCTTTGCCGTGACGACCCTATGACGCCCGAGAGAAACCGTGCGGCGGCAAGGTCGGTATCGAATTTTTGGAGGCGGCCGGCGGCGATTTCCTTTTTGAACATCTCGCCCAGTTTCATTTGCAGGTGCCCGATACCGCGCTCGTAGACCAGCAATGCCAGGTCGGGATGCTTGTGGACTTCCATCACCGACAGACGATGTGAGTGAATGCTCTGCGGCTTCAGGATGAAGTCAAGGTACTCGCGGGCAAAGCTGGTGAGTGAATCGCGAAAGTTTACGCCTTCGACGATTTTGAAATGCGAGTAGATCTGCTCCTCGGTGAGGAACTGGATAACGGTACGGAACAGTTCTTCCTTGTTCTTGAACTGGTTGAACACCGTGCGCCGCACCACCCCGGCCTCCTTGGCGATCATGTCGAGGTTGGACACGTAGCCCGAGCGGATGAAGACCTTTGCCGCCGCCTTGATGATCCGGTCTCTCGAATTGAGTTGATTGTCTTTCGAAGTCTTGCGCGCTGTTGCCATGGTTTGGCTGCTTTCTCTTTTAATACGTCGGGATGCGTGCCTTAAAAATACTTGCCGAACTTCTCGGTATACGGCTTGAATATCCGCTCCATCTTGGCAGGATCGAAGCCATATTCATCCAGCGTTGCCTCGTTCTTGCCGAATTTGTTGCGGGGGTTCTTGATATCCCACTGCCTGATCTCGTTCACGATCTTGTCGTTCAGTTGAATGCCAAGAAAGTCGGATACCTTTTTTGCCGTACCGACTGAGTCGTTGGTGATTTCCTGGAAGCTCAAATCGAGTATCTCCACCGTCGTATTGCTTTCACGCCAATCCAGGTAACGCTGCAGGCCATATCCAAACCAATCGACCATCGGGTCGCCCAACACCTTGCTTTCAACGTGATGCTTGAAGAACATGGTGTATTGCGCCGTCCGCGCGGTGGAAGGCATCACCTGCTCCGGTGCGCGATGCGGACAGATGATCTTCATGCCCTGCTTGAATGCATTGACCAGCGTCGGCTCGTAGCCCAGCATACCCGGCGACTTGAGCAGCCAGGGTTTGGCCGCGTGCCCATCGGCCTTGAATTGCCATTGCACGTACTTCAACTGCCTGATGAGATATTCGTACGTCACGGAGAAGTCGGCAGTACCGATCCATTGCGAATACGGCATCACCGGAAAGGCAGACGACAGCATCAGGGAGCGGAAGGAAGATTCCATCAGCAGGAACTCCTCTTCCACTTCGTCGGCCACCATCGGGTGGGTCTGCAGGAAGTTCGGTATTTCCTTTTCCAGCCAGCTCAGAAAATCGACCGCCTTGTTGCGCCGGATCTCGCGCCCGCCATCCGGTTCGCCGGGAATGCGTGCGAAGTTGTGTGTCTGCCAATACAGGAGATTCTGAAAATGATTTGTTTCGCCGAGTATTCGCTGCAGCTTGGTGGTGCCAGCACGTGGCAGCGACACGATGGCCACTGGCGGTGCCAGCTGCTCATCGAGGATTTCGGGATGTTCTGCCAGATCTTTTTCGAACCAGAGCCGATTCATCAAGAGGTTGAGGATGTACAGCCGACAGCGCTCGCGGCGGGACGGCGGAATGCCCTCAACATCGAGCGCCGCGGCGAATCGGCCGAAATCTTCACGAAAAATGTCGCCGCCACCAAATGCCGAGAGGCCGGTCTGGTCCATTGCGCTTTTGAGCAGCGCTTCTGCTGAGAACTGGTTCATGATCAAGTTTTATGGGCTGGTGGATGGAAAAAGAAACGTCGTCGTGCTATCGGTCAATGACTAACAGTCCTGCAGGCAGTAGGACGGCATCACGGGATTTTTTACCGGCTCGTTGGCCCAGGCCATGACGGTCATGCCGCCATCGACAGGAATGCTTTGGCCGGTGATGAAGCTGCCGGCATCCGAGGTAAGCAACTGCACCGCGCCCTCCAGTTCCCGGGGGTTGCCAAGCCGACCGATCATGTTGTTGGTTTCCAGGCGCTCGATCAGCGCTCGTGCCGCCTCGCCACCACCGTTGGCATCCAGTTCGTTCTTGAAGTTGGCGAGCATTTCGGTCATGTAGCAACCGATGACCAGCGTATTGGCATTGACGCCATACTGGCTTGCTTCATCCGCCACGGTTTTCACCAGCGAATTCAGGGCCGCCTTGGTCGCGGAGTACACAGACATGCCTGTCGAACCGGAAAGGACGCTGCCGGCCGAAGAGCTGAACAATATGCGCCCCCATTTTTTCTCGCGCATGGCGGGAAGAAAATGTCGCGTCAGCTCGAAGTTGGCGGTGAAGTTAGTTCGCAGGCATTGATCGAGGTCTTCATCGGTGACGGTTTCAAACGGCTTGAATAGACCATAGGCAGCATTGCCGATGAAGATGTCGACACCGTTCAGGGCCTCTTGTGCCTTTTGGGCGAATTGCCGGACATTTTGTCGGTCATTCAAATCCACCGTCTGGTACATGATCAAATCCGTCGAACATTCCTTTTTCAGCTTCGCGACGGAATCGCGCAACGCATCTTCGCGCCGCGCGGCGATCATTACCTTTGCGCCCATCAGCAGCAAGGCGCGAGTCATCGCATAGCCCAGGCCAGTCCCGCCACCGGTCACCACGGCGTTCTTGCCAGTGAGGTCAAACTTGTCGAGTGTTGATTTGTTGATCATGAATATTCCTCCTGGTTTTCGATATCAGTCAGGGATGACTTCGGGAGCGCCGACCCTTGCGAGGTCAATGAGGTAATGCCGTCTGGCCGCATACAAGGCAAGCACGGTAACGACACCACTGAATACCGACGCGCAAAGCAGCGCAAACTTGAGATTGCTGTGGTCGGAAATCAGGCCGGTCAGTGCTGGGCCTGGCAAGGAACCCAATATATGAGACGTCAGCGCATAGCAGGTCATTGAGAGTGCACGTATGCCGGGATGCACCAGTTCCTGCGACACGGCGAAGGGGCCGCTCGAACCGCTGGTGAGCAGGAACACCCCGCCAAGCACGCAGCCATACTGCAACATCATGCTGTCGGTGATACCGAAGGCGATGGCATAGAGCACGATGCCGAGCATTGCCGCCAGCAGGGGAAACATCACCTTCGCTTCGCCGTTTCGCGTGCACCACAGGTCGATGAGCCAGCCCCCCAGCGGTGCGCTGATG
>CANJXH010000168.1 GCA_947478755.1 Betaproteobacteria bacterium
ATGGAAGTCATGGCCAAGGCCCTGCTGGAATGGGAGACGCTCGATTCAGATCAGTTGGACGACATCATGGCCGGCAATCAGCCTCGTCCGCCGAAGCCGAGCAGTGCGCCGCCCAAGGCTCCAGCAGATGGCGGTACCACACCCGGCACCGCTTCGAGCGCTACGGCACCTGCTTGAACCGAATGGTTTTGTTTGTCAGAGGCCGCCTTGTGGCGGCCTTTTTCTTGCATGGTTGAACCGATGACCAACGAAGACATGCGCTTGCATTGCGGTCGCCATGTGCTGAGCCTGAAGCACCCGCTGATCATGGGGATAGTCAATCTGACCGATGATTCCTTTTCCAGGGATGGCCTGCAGGGCGATACGCAAGCGGCGATTGCACAGGGTCTGCGCATGGTGCAGGAGGGCGCGCATATCCTGGACATTGGAGCAGAGTCATCGCGACCGGGCGCTGTGCCCGTGTCTGCGGAACAGGAAATCGAGCGGGTGTTGCCGGTCATTGAAGGTCTGAGCCATTGTGGCGTGCCGCTTTCGATCGACACGGCAAAGACATCGGTCATGGAGGCTGCCCTCGCTGCGGGCGTTGACATGGTGAACGACATCAATGCGCTGCAGGCGCCGGGGGCGATGGAAATCCTTGCCAGCAGCAATGCGGCCGTCTGCCTGATGCACAAGCAGGGAGATCCAGCCACCATGCAGCATGCTCCGCATTACGAGGATGTCGTTCGCGAGGTTGCCGAATTTCTTGCCCAGCGCGTGGCTTCGGCGGAGATGGCGGGGATCGGGCTTGAACGGATTGTCGTCGATCCCGGATTCGGTTTCGGCAAGACGCTGGAACAGAACCTCACGCTGTTGCGTTGTCTGAATGAACTGTGCGTTCCCGGCCTGCCGGTACTGGTCGGGCTTTCACGTAAATCGATGCTCGGCCTGCTCACCGGTCGTAGCGCACACGAGCGCGTGCATGCCAGCGTGGCGGCTGCTATGCTTGCGCTCGCTCGTGGCGCCAATATATTGCGCGTACACGACGTAACGCCGACGCGTGATGCGTTGGCAATCTGGAATGCATTGGAGAGCGCTGACAATGAGTCGTAAGTATTTTGGTACCGATGGTATCCGTGGTGAAGTCGGCCGGCTTCCGATTACGCCCGATTTCGTCATGCGTCTTGGTTATGCTGCAGGAACCACCCTGGTGGCACGTGAGAAGATGCCTCCGGGAGAGCATCCAGCGGTTCTGATCGGCAAGGACACCCGCATTTCCGGCTACATGCTTGAAGCTGCGCTCGAGGCCGGCTTTGCGGCTGCCGGCGTGGATGTCTGTCTGGTTGGCCCAATGCCGACACCGGCAGTCGCCTACCTGACCCGTGCATTGCGCTTGCAGGCTGGCGTCGTGATCTCGGCATCGCACAATCCGTTTCACGACAACGGAATCAAGTTTTTCTCCGCACAAGGCACAAAACTGCCTGACGCCATGGAGGCCGAGATAGAGGCCCACATTGACGAGCCGATGGCATGCAAGGATTCGGCCCATCTGGGCAAGGCGCGGCGTATTGACGATGCTGCGGGTCGCTACATCGAGTTTTGCAAAAGCACATTCCCTGCCGAACTCGATTTGCGCGGCATGCGCATCGCACTGGATTGTGCCCACGGTGCTACCTATCACATCGCCCCCAAGGTATTTCACGAGCTCGGCGCCGAGGTCGTGTCGGTGGGCGTTGCACCCAACGGAATCAATATCAACGATGAGGTTGGCGCGACTGCGCCCGAGTCATTGCGTCGCGCAGTCATCGGCGCAGGTGCCGACATTGGCATAGCGCTGGATGGTGACGGTGACCGTCTGGTGATGGCCGACGCGGATGGCACACTCTTCGACGGTGACCAACTGCTTTACGTCATTGCGCGTCAACGCGCCAGGCTGGGTGCTGTTGCCGGTGTTGCCGGGACACTGATGAGCAATCTCGGTTTTGAGCACGCATTGCAACGTCTGGCAATTCCGTTCGCGCGCGCCAAGGTCGGCGATCGTTACGTGCTTGAGTTGATGCAGGAAAAAGGCTGGCAGCTTGGCGGAGAGAACTCTGGCCACATCATCTGTCTTGACAAGCATAGTACCGGCGACGGTATCGTCTCTGCATTGCAGGTGCTGGCGTCATTGCGCAGCGGCAATGAAACACTTGGACAATCGTGCGCCGACATGACCATGTACCCGCAAAAGCTGGTCAACGTACGTTTCGCGAAGGCTTTTGACTGGTCGCGCAGTGACAGCATCAAGGCGGCAGTGGGCAAGGCAGAGCGTGAGCTCGGCAGCAAAGGCCGGGTTTTACTCAGGCCTTCAGGTACCGAGCCCTTGTTGCGTGTGATGGTGGAAGGCAATGATGCGCAGGCCGTTGAGCACCACGCGGAGGCGATCGCACAGGTGGTGCGCAACGCCGTATCGGCCTAGGTAGCGCTTCGGTCCACAGACACCCGATTGCGTCCTTGCGTCTTGGCATCAAACAGGGCTGCTTCCGCCCTGTCGATGAACATGTCCATCGGTTCGCCGTGGATATAGGCAGCGACGCCGAAGGATGCCGTGATATTGCTGACAATTTCATTCTTGACGGCATGGCGAATCTTGCAGCTGGCCGTTGAGTTGCGGATATGGTCGGCAACGCGGTGAGCGCCTGACAGGGTCGTGTCGGGCAGGAGGATCGCGAACTCTTCGCCACCAAAGCGGGCGACTGTGTCACGGCCTCTGACAGCCAGTTTGAGTATTTGCGCAATTCCCTTGATGACCTTGTCGCCGAACAGGTGGCCGTAGTGTTCATTGACTTGGCGGAAGTTGTCGATATCGGCAACGATGAGGCAAAGTCCCTGTGATCTTTCCGAAAACTCCCCGATACAAATTTCCAGCGCTTCGTCAAATGCCTTTCGGTTGCCGATACCGGTCAACGCGTCAATACGGGTATCTTCGCGAACGCGCTGCAGATCGGAGCGAAGCTTGTCGATTTCCTTGTGGCAGTCCGCCAGCTTGACTTCCACCTTGCTCATTGACTCAGCGGTTGACCTCGTTGCAATGAGTATCTGATGGGCGATCTCGGCCAGCGCTTCCGGCGTCGTGAACTCTTTCAGATGATGGTTGCTGCCTTCCAGCAAACTTCCCAGCGTCGAGGCCTGCATCTCCGCTTCGGAGGTTGAATGCTGGGTTTCGTGAAGCAACTGTTTCAAGGTGATGCTGACCTGATTCATCAATTGTTCGCGTGAGCCAATAATATGCTTGTTGTAGAGCGCCAAGGTCTGGTCATCAGACAGTTTTT
This sequence comes from Betaproteobacteria bacterium, assembly GCA_947478755.1. Lineage (GTDB taxonomy): Bacteria > Pseudomonadota > Gammaproteobacteria > Burkholderiales > Rhodocyclaceae > Georgfuchsia. The sequence continues at coordinate 3,291 of CANJXH010000168.1, forward strand.
TGCCATCCGCAGTGATCTTGTCAATCTCGCGCTGGAGTTCGGCGTTGCGGCATGCGACGTAGTCGTACCAGACGGCATAGCTGATCGGGTGCAACCCGGCGTCCTGCCGCGACATGTAAGGCAGCGCCATCCGCAGGTATTCTGCACTTTGCTCTATCGGTTCCTGATATCTCATGGCCTTGTTATTTTGATTGGAATGGGAATTGATTATGACGCAGAGATTTGTTGCTCAGAAGCTTAGCGACATTTGATCACCCAACTTGAGTGGTGTCATCAAGGCGCAACAGACAAAACTGAGCGCAAGGCGCCCTCGAAGCGGGGGACGCATTTGTTGAGCTGGCAGTTCAGTGAATTAACTATTGACTTTCAAATGCGAATCATTATCATTGTCGTCATTGATCAACAACCATTCAACTCCCATGAAAAAAACCATTGCATTAGCGGCTTCCATGCTTACGCTTCAGGTCTTGCCAGCTTTGGCTGCGGACGACGAAATGACGCTCGTTATCAAGGATCATCGTTTTGTCCCTGCTGAATTCAAGGTTGCTGCCGGCAAAAAGATCAAGTTGATCGTGCACAACCAGGATGCCAGCGCGGAGGAATTCGAGAGCCACGAACTCAATCGCGAGAAAATCATCGCGGGTGGCGCCAAGGCGACCATTTATGTTGGCCCGCTGAAGCCGGGGCGCTATCCTTTTTTCGGCGAATTCAATCCCGCGACAGCGCAAGGCGCAGTGATCGCAGAGTAAATCATCATGTTCAGCTCTGCACTCATCGTTTTTCGTGAAGTTCTTGAAGCGGCTTTGATCATTGGCATCATTGCAGCCGCCACACGCAGCATGCCACATCGCGCCCGCTGGATTGGAATCGGCGTTGCAGCCGGGGTTGCCGGCTCTGCAGTCGTTGCCATGCTGACGGGACGCATCTCCGAAATGGCCGAAGGCAGCGGTCAGGAATTGTTCAACGCCGGCGTACTGGGCGTGGCAGTGCTGATGCTGGCTTGGCACAACATCTGGATGAGCAGTCACGCCAAGGAATTGGTGCGGGATGCCAAACACCTGGGAGCGGCGGTCACCAGCGGCGAACGCGAGATGTCGGCACTGGCGATTGTCATCGCCTTGGCCGTGCTTCGTGAAGGTTCGGAAACCGTGCTGTTTCTGTA
>CANJXH010000169.1 GCA_947478755.1 Betaproteobacteria bacterium
CGTGAACACCAAGGAAGTGTTTTTCATGGAGCTGCACGGCCATCCCGATTGGCCGGCGCAGGCAGTGATGCGGCGCAACCGCGCCGTCGATACCGTGGGCAACGAAGTCTCCAGCGAATTCGGCATCCTCGATTACGTGCATCGCCACGGCGTGCTGGCGCCGCGCCCCCTGTTTGCCGGCGCGGCGATGGGCGAGCAGAAGCGCCCCTTCGTGGTGCTGGAAAAACTCGACGGCCGCGCCCAGGGCAGTGCCGAGCTGGGCACAGAGACCGCACGTTCAGTCTTGCTCAATCTCGCGCGCAACCTCGCCAGGCTGCATCGCGTCGATGTGCACGGCCTGCCCGACGCCTATCGCACCTATGGCAAGGGCGCTTCGGCGCGCCAGCGCACGCTGGCCATGATCGACCGCTTCTACCAGCTGTGGCAGGGCGACGCCTGCGAGCCATCGGTGGTCACTGAATCCGCCTACATCTGGCTGCGTGACAATGTTGATCGGGTGGACGATAGCCTTTGCATCGTGCATGCCGACTACAGCCTGCGCAACAACCTCTCGCGCGACGGCAAGGCCACGGGCATCCTCGACTGGGAGCTGGCCCACGAAGGCCACCCCGGCGAAGACCTTGGTTACGTGCGGCTGGATGTCGAAGGCGTGATGCCGTGGTCAGAATTCATGCAGGCCTATGTGGAAGCGGGAGGGTTCAATGTGCCGGATGAGCTGATCCGCTACTTCCACATCTACGGCCTGGCCTTCATCATGGCCACGCTGTTTACCGCCTGCAACGGCTACCTAACCGGCCGCCATGCCGACATGCTGATCGGCGGCGCGGGCACCATCGAATTCGGCATCTACGAAGCCATGCTGGCCAAGGCCCTGCTGGCGGAATATCAGCGCAGCGGCGACTGACCGGCGCTCTTGAAGCGCAGCGCCGAGCGGGCCTTGGCGCGGACATATTCCACCTGACGATCCTTTGGTTGCGCGCTGGTGACCAGCGATTCGATCAACGTCCTCGCGGCTGCGCTGACCTCATCAACGGCACGGTTGAAGGCTTCGGTGTTCTGCTTTGATGGCGCATTGAAGCCGCTCAGCTTGCGTACGAACTGCAGCGATGCGTCGCGGATTTCCTGCTCCGTGGCCGGTGGGTCGAAGTTGAACAGTGTCCTGATGTTTCTGCACATGGCGGCTCCTTCCAATTGATCGTGAGCGTATTACCGTTTATCTGGCGGTATCGACCTGATGTCGGCCGCGAACCTTGCGTGCGCTTCAGGCGAAACGGGTCGGTGTTTGACCTCGGTGCTCGCCGGGTCCTTGCCAAGATGATTATCGTTTTTCCAATTTCTGGATGGCCGGATGGGGCGGGGCACGAAACCCCCACCACAGTTCGGGCATACATTGCCCAGCACGGTATCGACACAGGTTGCGCAGAACGTACATTCGTAAGAACAGATGCGTGCCTCAAGCGAATCGGGCGGCAATGGCGTGTTGCAGTGCTCGCAGCTTGGTCTGAGTTCAAGCATGAGCAGGTCCCTTGCTAGTGGTCGCCGTCGAAAACGCCCCGAGGATGCACTGGGCCTTATTTGCCAGCAAACACGGCATTCATTTTTTTCTGGTCGATGTATTTGGCGAATCTGGAGAACGAGGCGTTGACTTCGGGGTTGGACATCAGCTCCTGCATGGCCAGCTTGCCAATCGTGCCAAAGGCATTTTGAAACGCCTGGCTGCCATCCTTTTCCATTGCCGCCTTGGCCTCCGTCCGGCAGGTATCTGTCATCAGCCTGGTGAGCATGGTGGCCAGCAGCTTGTCCAGCTCGTCACGGTTGGCATCCGTGACGTTCGAGAGGTTCTGTATTTCGGGATGGGATGACATGCCGACAAACACCCAGCGCGCCATGTCCTTGCGATCACGGCCGGTCGTGTTGTCAGCCAGGCAGGCCGTCAACGCATCGGTGCTCGGGCCGGCGATCGCTGGCGAGGCAAGGGTTGTTGATCCAATAACGATGGCTGTCAAAGCGGTGAGGAAGGTTTTCATTTGATGGTTCTCATTTGAATTGTCAGATGTGCAGATGATATGGGGAATGAGAACGGCTGGGCAGCTAAACCGGCAGCGTGAATTCAAAACTTCAATTTACTCTGCCCAATTGCCTATTTACAACACCGGGCCCGGCAGGTCGGCAATGCCGAGCACGGCGCGAATCTCGGTAGAGGCCTGATGGATGGTGCGTGGCACCGACACGGCAAACGCGTAAGCCAGTTCGATGTCGTCGGTGAAGCCGCTTTCAAGGTAACCGCGCACGCGGAACATCATGGCGGTCAGGCGCATTTTTTCCAGCAGCGTATAGAACACTACGTCCTTGTGGTTGATGGCTGGCCCACCGCCGGCGTGGTAGGCCGCCATGAAGTCCTCCCACGGCATGCGCTTCAATACCGCCGGGCGAATGTAGCCAAGGTCTTCGGCCGGGTGGCCGATACGTACCAGTTCCCAGTCGAGCACCGCCGACAGCCTGTCGCCGTCGAACATGAGGTTGTGATAGCTGTAGTCGGCGTGTACCACAGTCGTGAGCGGATGCAGGTTCTTGATATTGTCGAGCAGCCACGCGAAGACGTAATCAATCGTGACGCTGTAGGCGCGTGCGTTTTCGTCCCAACTCTTTTTCAGATCAAGGACCAACTCGCGAATCTTTGCCGCATCCGGCGCGACACGCGACCGCTCCTTGATCGCCGGCGCAATCTCGGCTGCCGGCAGCGCATGCAGCTGCCCCAGCACACGGGCACTGTCCAGCGTCGCCGCGCGGTTTGGTGGGTCGAAAGCATGGCCGGCAAGCCCGCCGGCAATCTTCTCGACGATGATGAAGGGTGAGCCGAGCTTGCTCGCATCGGGCTCGCACAACACCGGCCGCGGCACCGGCAACCCGCGATCGGCGAGGGCGGCGAGAAGGGCGTATTCCTCCGGCACGGTGCCGCCAGTCGGGCTGCTGGTGAGGTCGCGACGGATGACACGCTCGATCTCCTTGCCATCGGCATCGGTCATCGTGAACAGAATGGTCTGCTTTGAACGGCCCCCGCTCAGCACCTGTAATTTGCTGACCGTCGTAGTGGGGTCAAGCCTGGCGCGCAGATAGGCCTGCACGGAGGCGACCGTAATCGTTTCCGGCAAGGCCGTCGCCGTCTCGGCGGCCTTTGATCGCGGCTTCATGCGTTCGTCGGTCGCGGACTCCATGGCATCCATGAGCCGGCCTTCCTCTTGGAGTGCTGCGTACAACTCGTCTCTGGATTCGGGCATGCAGTCGATAGCCATCGCCTCGGCGTGAAGCGCGGCCAGGTTTTCGGGATAGACCGGCAGGTGGTCGCTCACCGCAGCCAGCCGCGACAACAGTTTGCGGACAAAGGTGTAGGAATAGGTGGCGCGTGCTGACTTAAGTTCCGGCGCGATGTCGTTGTCAAGAATTCGCAGGACCGCGTCGTAGTAGCGCGAACGCGGACCGATGTTGTCGTCATCTACCATGGTGCCCCTCCGGATTTTTCATCGCATTGCAATCCGGGCATTCTAATGGCTGCTTGCTTCGCGGATCTGGCCGGAAGCATCCGTTCGCGGTTGGAGTATTCTGCAGGCGATCCGGAACTTGAATCAGGCTTGGCCCGGGTCATGCACAACAACAAAGAGGGGAATCAGATGACAAAGCCGACAACACAGTCGACCACGCCGGAATACGTGGTGGCCATCCGATTATTCCCCGACAAATACACGACGACCTTAGTGCAACTGAAAGCTCTGCCGAAGTAAAAAAGCCCAGCATCTTGCCGGGCTTTTTGTTGAACTAATGATGCTTGCTCAACCACAACTCCCTACCGCCCCGCAGGCCGAGCAGAAGTCGCAGCCATCCTTGCGAATCACCGTCATGTTGCCGCATTCGGCGCACAGCGAACCCTGCATCACCTTGACGCCGCCTTTTTCCGGCGTGGCACCCGGCATTTCGAGGATGCCCATGTCGCGGGTGGGATAGCCGTTCTCGTCGAGGATGCCGAGCATGGCGTAGCGGTGCTGGATCAACTTGGCGATGTAGGCCACGGTGGAGGGCCAGTTCTGCTGCTTCTGGCCACCGGGTATGCGGGCCATGAAGTCGCCCAGGGGTTCCGGGTAGTCGATCAGCTTGCGCAACTTCATGCCGATCCAGGCCGGGTCGAGCACGCGCATGTCGAGCGAGAGCAGCTTGGTGAGGCCGTCCAACGCACGCGGATAGTTGCCGGAGAGCCACATCGAGTAGGGCCGGGTCAGGCCGTCGGGCAGGGTGATTTCCTTCAGGCCGAGCACGAACTCTTCGCCCGAGGCCGGGTTTGAAACGTCCACC
>CANJXH010000170.1 GCA_947478755.1 Betaproteobacteria bacterium
GGTAGCGGCGTCCGCACCCCTTTCGGCCGTCCGGTCGTGCCGGACGAGTAAAGCATCGATGGCCCGCGTCGGCGATTTTCCAGAGCAATCGGCAGTTCCTCGACCAGCAGCTTCTCGTAGGACTGAAAAGGTTCAATGGCACCGTCAATCATCACGTACTGGATCCCGCGCACCAGCGCCGCCACGCCACTTGCCGTTTCCGCCAGCGCCTGTGACGAGATCAGCAGCTGTGCGCCGCTGTCCTGCACGATATGAGCCGCATCTTCAATGTTCAGCGAACTGCCGACGCAGACATATGTGATGCCCGAGTTTTTTGCCGCCCAGCACAGCTCGGGGTAACGAATCTGGTTTTCCAGCAATATCGCAATCGTGTCACCCTGGCGCAGCCCGAGGCGTGCAAAGGCCTGTGCCGCACGATCGGCATTCTCGACCAGTTGGCGATAGGTGATGGTGGCGCCCGAGTCGGCCATGATCAGGGCCGGTTTGTCGGGGAACTGCTGCGCAAACGTGCGCGGGTGGGCGACGAAATCTGTCATGTCATTGACGGCAAGACGCCGCGCTCAGGATCGCTCAACGTCGCGCTTGATATCCAGCAGGTTTTCCTTGACCTTGGTCAGCATCTCGGCAAGCGCCAACCGTTCGGTCCGGTCGAGACCCTTGAGGATGCGTTCGCTGGCATCGTGGCTGCGGATACGCATTTCCTTCACGATGTGCGCCCCCTTGGCAGAGAGGTAGACACGTTTAACGCGACGGTCGGTTCCATCCGGGCGGCGCTCGATGAACCCTGCCGACTCCAGACGATCAATCAGTCCACCCAACGCCGCCTTTCCCAGGTCGAGCACGTTGGCAAGGTCGCTCTGGATCATGCCATCGTGGCGCGAGAGATAGGCCAGCACCCACCATTGCGAGCGGGTGGCGCCAAGGGGCTTCATGAATTCGTCAAACACGATACGACGCAAGCGCGACACATCGTGCATCAGAAAGCCGAGCCGGCGATCCCAGTTGTCCTCTTCGGTGAGGTTGAATCCACCAACCGGCCTGGCGCTGGTGGCGTCGTCAGCGAGGGATATTTTTTTTCGGGTGGCGGTTTGTTTCATGACATCGTTCAAGCGGTCACGTCCATCTTGCCTTCGGCCAGACGCTTGCGCACCTCGGCGCGTTGCAGTTTCCCGGTGGCAGTGCGTGGCAACGCGGCGACGCTGTACAGCCGCTTCGGCAACTTGTAACCGGCAATCTGCTTCACACCAAAGGCACGGAGCTCCTCGACGGTTGTGGCCTGGCCTTCCTTCCATTCCACCACTGCGGTCACGCATTCGCCCCATACGGGGTCCTTGGCACCGACAATGACCAGATCCTTGATCGCGGGGTGAAGCCGCAGCACGGCTTCCACCTCGGCCGGGTAGACGTTTTCGCCACCCGACACGATCATGTCCTTGATGCGATCAGTCAGGAAGAGGTAACCACCGGCATCAACATAGCCACCATCGCCCGAGCGATACCAGCCGTCGACCAGTGCTTCTGCCGTTGCATCAGGCCGGTTCCAGTAGCCCAGCATGACCGTTTGGGTCTTGATCCAGATTTCGCCCGCCTGACCGGTAGGCAGGGGCTTGCCATCGGCATCGCGAATTTCGATGGTGTAGCCGGGCAATGCTGCGCCGACCGAACCCAGCAATTCCGGATGTGCAGGATCGTGATTTTTCGGTGGCAGGAAAGTGACCGTGCCGCTGGTCTCGGTCATGCCGAAATACTGCGCAAATCGACAACCGGGGAAAGCCGCCAGGCAGCGCCGGATCAGGTCTGCATCCATGACGGATGCGCCGTAGTGGATGGCCTTCAGGCCCGGCGGCTTGCCACCGCTGGCGACCAGGGCCTCCAGCAGTGCGCGGACCACGGTTGGAACCATGAAGGTCCGCGTCGTACCGTAGCGCTGGCTGAGGGCCAGCAGGTTTTCGGCAGTGGCATCGGCCGTCAGCACGCAAGTCAGCGAACGCGACATGCCGGTGAACATCCAGGCCATGCCGCCGGTGTGAAAGCTGGGCATTGCCGACAGGATGATGTCGTCGTCGGTCCAGTCGTCCCAGTCGGGTGAACCGATTTCGACGTGGCGGGCGACCGACATGCCGCGGTGTGTCAGCATCACGCCCTTGGGGTGGCCGGTGGTGCCGCTGGTATAGAGCTGCAATGCACATTCGTCTGGCGCGTCGTGACGGTAAGCCTTGGGCACCGCGCCGGAATTGATGATGGATGCCAGGTTGCGCCTTGCATCGTCGCTGCCCTTGGCACCCCAGGCCACGATGCGCGGCGGGTTGTTCGACAGATTGGCCGTTGCCTGATTCACCCCGTCGGTGAACTCTTCGTCGTGAATCACCAGGCGCGAGCCCGAGTCTTCCAGCATGTAGGCAATTTCAGCCGGCGCGCAGCGCCAGTTCAGGGGCACCAGCACCACGCCGGTACGCAGGCAGCCGAACACCACCGGGAAAAACATTTCGTTGTTCTTGCCGATATAGGCGATGCGATCACCGGGGCGGTAGCCGCTGGCGTCGAGGAAGGCAGCAAAGCGGTTGCTTGCCTGGTCAAGCTCGGTGTAGGTGTAGCGCCCGGTATCGGCAATGATGGCGGGACGGTCGGGGAAGCGCTTCGCACCGAGCGACGGGTAATCCGCGAGCCAGGTCATCTGATCAAGGGTGTCGAGAGGAGAAAAAGGTTTGGTCATTTTTGATTCTCAGGAGTCGGTGCCGGGTCGCAGTTGATGGTGGAAACCCTGGCCGGAGGTTGGCGGAGCGGTTTGATAATCAAGCATACGAACTATGCGATGTCGGCCTGCCACTGTCAAGGCCGGAGCCCATGAAACATGAGATAAAAGCAATTTTTGATGCGACACAGACCTTGACCGTAAGCGAGCATAAAATATAGCTGTCAAAACAAACTTCGCAGTTGGCACAACGGGAGAAAAAAGAATGAAGACCGAAAATTTTTCCATCGCCATTGGCGATGATGTCCTGGCAGATTTGAAGGACCGACTGGCCAGAACCCGGTGGGCGGATGACTTTGCCAACGAGAGCTGGCAATACGGTACCAACGGCAAATATCTGCGGGAGCTGGTGGACTACTGGCGCGACACGTACGACTGGCGCCAGCATGAGCGTGCCATCAATGCGTGGCCGCAATTTCGGACGGTTATCGATGATGTGCCTATCCATTTCATCCACGTTCGTGGCAAGGGGGTGGCGGGCAAGCAGCCAACCCCGCTGATCATGACTCACGGCTGGCCCTGGACCTTCTGGGATTTCCAGAAAATGATCGGTCCGCTCACCGACCCGGCCGCCCATGGCGGCGATCCCGCCGACGCCTTTGACGTTGTGATTCCCTCCCTGCCGGGGTACGGATTCTCGACCCCCTTGCGCAAGGCTGGCCTCAACTACATGACCACGCCCGACCTCTGGGTCAAACTGATGGAAGGGTTGGGTTACCCGCGCTTTGCCGCACACGGGGGAGACTGGGGCGCATTCATCACCGCCCAACTGGGCCACAAATACGCAGACCGCCTGATCGGTACCCACTTCACCTTGATGGTGCCGCTTGACATGTTTACCGGCGGCTCGGTCCCGGTGGAAGACTACTCGCCTGAAGAAGCCTTTCTCATCAAACGCAATGCCGATTTCTTCCTGCATGAGTCCGGCTATTTCGCGCTTCAGAGCAGCAAGCCGCAGACCCCGGCCTTTGCGTTGAACGATTCGCCGGTCGGCTTGTGTGCATGGATTCTGGAAAAACGCCGCACCTGGAGCGACTGCGGTGGCAATGTCGAAAGCCGCTTCAGCAAGGACGACTTGCTGACAACGGTGATGATCTATTGGCTGACGCAAAGCTATGGAACCTCGGCGCGGTTTTATTACGAGGCCGCTCACAACCCGTGGCAACCTTCACATCAGCGCATGCCGGTCGTTGAAGCCCCGACTGCCATCGCCGTATTCCACAACGAGCTGGTCATCCAGCCGCGCCGCTGGGCCGAGCGCTACTACAACCTGAAGCGCTGGACGGCGTTTCCGGCAGGCGGGCATTTCGCGCCCATGGAAGAACCGCAGGCCCTGATTGGTGATCTGCGGGCTTTCTTCCGCAGCCTGGGGTAACGAGCGGCCTGCACGACATCCATCAGGCCAGTGCCGCGATCATCGTGGTAGCCTTCGTCAAGGTTCGCTTCGTCATCCTCGAATTCATGGAAATCCGCCATGCGCCCATCTGGATGCGCATTGTTGGTGAAGTGTGGGCCGTCGTGGTTTGCGCGGTCATCGTGATCTTGTATTTGAAAGCGCCGATATAAAAACAACGCCGA
>CANJXH010000171.1 GCA_947478755.1 Betaproteobacteria bacterium
ACCGGCTCCGGCAAGACCACCCAGCTGCCCAAGATCTGCCTGGAGCTGGGGCGGGGGATCACCGGGCTGATCGGGCACACCCAGCCCCGCCGGTTGGCCGCCCGGACGGTCGCCGACCGGATCGCCGAGGACCTCGGCACCGACCTGGGCGACGGGGTGGGTTACACGGTGCGCTTCACCGACCAGGTGAGCGACCGCAGCCTGGTCAAGCTGATGACCGACGGCATCCTGCTGGCCGAAACCCAGCGCGATCCGCTGCTGCGTGCCTACGACACCATCCTGATCGACGAAGCCCACGAGCGCAGTCTCAACATCGATTTCCTGCTCGGTCACCTGAAACAGATTCTGCCGCGAAGGCCCGACCTGAAAGTGATTGTGACTTCGGCAACGCTGGATGCCGAGCGATTTTCAAAACACTTCAACAATGCGCCGGTGATTGAGGTTTCCGGTCGCCTCTATCCGATCGAAACCCGTTACCGCCCCTTTGACGAAGACAAGGATCGCGATCTCAACGACGCCATCGTCGATGCTGTCAGCGAGGCGCATCGCGAAGGGCCGGGCGATGTGTTGGTGTTCCTGCCCGGTGAGCGCGAGATTCGCGAGGCGGCAGAAGCCTTGCGAAAATCCCACCCGCCGGGGCTGGAAGTGTTGCCGCTGTTTGCGCGGCAGACGGCGCAGGAGCAGAGTCGCGTCTTCGCGCCGCATGGGGGCGGCCATACACGTCGAGTCGTGCTGGCGACCAATGTGGCGGAAACATCGCTCACCGTGCCCGGCATTCGCTATGTGATCGACAGCGGGCTAGCCCGCGTCAAGCGCTACTCCCATCGCAACAAGGTCGAACAGTTGCAGGTTGAGCCGATCTCGCAGGCGGCGGCACAGCAGCGGTCGGGGCGTTGCGGACGCGTCTCTGCCGGCATCTGCTTCCGGCTCTACGGTGAGCCTGATTTCATCAAGCGCCTGCCGTATACCGAGCCGGAAATCCTGCGTTCCTCGCTGGCCGGCGTGATCCTGCGCATGAAGTCGCTGGACCTCGGTGACGTCGAGGACTTCCCCTTCCTCGAAGCACCGGCGCCGCGCATGATCGCTGATGGCTACCAGTTGCTGGCAGAACTGGGTGCAGTGGATGATGCCAACCAGTTGACGACGGTGGGCAAGGAGTTGGCCAAGCTGCCGCTCGACCCCAAGATCGGCCGCATGATCATTGCTGCGCGCGATCACGGCTGCCTCGCCGAGATGCTGGTGATCGCATCAGCCGTGTCGGTGCAGGATCCGCGCGAGCGGCCACAGGAAAAGGCAGGCAGCGCCGACCAGGCCCACGCGCAGTGGAAGGACGAGAAATCGGAGTTCCTCTCGTGGCTCAAGCTGTGGAAGGCCGGCGACGAGGTGTGGAAGCACGAGAGCAGCAGCAAGCAACGCAATTGGTGCCGGCAGAATTTCATTTCCTGGATGCGCTTGCGCGAGTGGCGCGACGTCTACGGTCAGTTGGTCACCCTGTGTCATGAACACGGGTGGAAGGAAAACCAGATTGCGGCGTCGTACGAGGCGATTCACAAGTCACTGTTGACCGGTTTGCTCGGCAACATCGGCCTGAAGAGCGAAGAGGAAGCGCATTACCTCGGCGCACGTGGCATCAAGTTCTTCATTCACCCCGGCTCGGCGCTGGTGAAAAAGGCCGGGCGCTGGATCGTGGTGGCGGAGTTGGTGGAAACCTCGCGACTGTTTGCCCGCTGCGTGGCGAAGATCGAGCCGGAATGGCTGGAAGCCGTTGGCGGGCACCTGATCAAGCGCCATGTATTCGACCCGCACTGGGAAAAAGGCCCAGGGCAGGTAGCGGCGTGGGAGCGCGTCACCTTGCATGGCTTGTTGATTCATGCGCGGCGGCGCATTCACTATGGCCCGATCGACGAAAAGCTGTCGCGCGAGATATTGATACGCTCGGCGCTGGTCAATGGCGAAGTCAATGACAACTGGTCGGCGAAGTGGCGCTTCTTCCAGCACAACCGCAAGCTGATGAAGGACATCGAGCACCTCGAACACAAGTCACGCCGCCCCGACGTGCTGGTCGATGAGGACTTGATCCACGCCTTTTACGACGCCAGGCTGTCGGCAGGGATAACGACGCTGGCTGCCTTTGACCATTGGCGTCGCGAAGCGGAGCTGAAGGAACCGAAACTGCTGTTCCTCGAGCGCGAGCAGTTGATGCGGCACGAGGCTGCGGGCATCACGACCGATGCATTTCCGCCGCACATCGAAGTGCGCGGACAGAAACTGGCGCTGGCCTACAAGCATGATCCCGGCGCCAGTGATGACGGCATCACACTCTCGGTGCCGCTGGCGCAGCTGAACCAGGTGTCGACCACGCGCTGCGAATGGCTGGTACCTGGCCTGCTGAAGGAAAAGGCCGTGGCATTGCTCAAGACCTTGCCGCAAAAGTACCGGCAACGCCTGCAGCCGCTGGATGCATTTGCCGAGGGCTTCTGTGAGCAGGCCCATGATCGCGACGAATCGCTGTTGCGTGCCTTGAGTCGCTCGGTGGAAGAGACGCTGGCGATGAAGCTGCCGCTGGATGCGTTTCGTGCCGGCGAATTGCGCCCACATCTGTTCATGAACTTTCGACTGCTCGACGAACACGGCGCGACGCTGGGCTTTTCGCGCTCGCTCACCGAGTTCCGTACCCAGTATGCAGAGCGTGTCGAGGCCTTGTTTGAAGCGGGCTTTTCGCAGACCGAGGTGACGGGTGAGGCGCTGGATACTGGATCGGGCGAATTGTCAGGACTGGTGGCGTGGTCCTTCGGCGAGTTGCCGGAACTGATCGAGATCAAGGTAGGCGGGCGCAAGACCGTCGGCTTTCCGGCATTGATTGACGAAGGCGATAGTGTTGCGTTGCGCGCCTTCGATACCGAGGAGAAGGCTCGCGCGCTGCATCAGGCCGGGTTGCGCCGCCTGTTTGCGCTGGCAATGAAGGAGCAGGTGCGCTACATCGACAAGAGTCTCCCCGGCGTACGTGATCTTGCGATGCGTTACATGCCCTTCGGCAACGAGAAGGAATTGAAGGAGCAGTTGCTGGCTGCGACGCTGGATCGCGTCTGCATGGCCACGCCGTGGCCGCACGACCAGATGGCGTTTGAAGCGCGGGTCGCCGAGGCAAAGCCGCGCTTCGTGCTGGTCGCGCAGGAGATTGCGCGACTGGCCGATGCCATCCTGCTCGAATACGCGGCGCTGCAAAAAAAACTGGCGGGGGCGCAGAAGGCGTTTGCCGTCGCCTGTGCCGACATATCGACGCAGGCAGACAATCTGCTGGTCAAACATTTCGTCGTCGTGACGCCCTACGAGCGACTGAGCCAGTACCCGCGCTACCTCAAGGCCGCCAGCCTGCGACTGGACAAGCTGCGCGCCGACCCGGCGCGCGACCAGCGCTGGATGACGGATTGGCAAAGCGTCGGCAAGACCTTCGAGCGCGAATATCTGCAGCAATTGCGCAGCGGCACGGTGGAGGGCTTTATGCAAGAATTCCGTTGGCTATTGGAAGAGCTGCGCGTGGCGCTGTTTGCGCAGGAACTTCGAACGCCGTCGCCGGTATCGGTAAAACGACTACAGAAAATGTGGGATGGGCGACCGAGGTAGGGGAAGGGAAAGGCATTTGCCACAGAGGACACAGAGGACACAGAGCAAAGCCAAGTCGAAATCTGGGCAAAGTTGCATGTCGCTGCGATCTTTCCGGGGGCCGTTGTTTTTGACTTTCTCTGTGCTCTCTGTGTCCTCTGTGGCGGCAATGTTTTTTGGATATCTTGAATAAGAGGTCGACATGGGATTCGCAGCAATCATCATCGGTGACGAAATCATTCGCGGCAAGCGTCAGGACAAGCATTTCGCCAGGTTGCTGGAGATGCTTACTGCGCGCGGTCTGGGCCTTGATTCCGTTACCTATGTCGGCGACAACCCGCAACGGCTGACGGCGGTTCTGAAGCACAGCTTCGCGACGGATGACGTGGTGTTCTGTTTCGGCGGCATCGGCATCACGCCGGACGACCGGACGCGGCAATGCGCTGCAGATGCCGTGGGCCTTCCCCTCGAAGTGCACCCCGAGGCGGAAAAGGAGATTCGCGCCTTTCTGGTCGAGATGAAGCGGGAGCCGACCGACGATGTCTTTCAGTTCGGCGCTTATCCCAGGGGCAGTCGGGTGATTCGCAACCCCGTGAACCGGATTCCGGGATTCAGTTTTCAGCACCATCATTTCGTCCCGGGCTTTCCGCAAATGGCCTGGCCGATGGCTGAGTGGGTACTGGACACGTAT
>CANJXH010000172.1 GCA_947478755.1 Betaproteobacteria bacterium
AAGAGCCCGACCCTCGGGCTGCCCGAATCGCGCTATCGCTTGATCGAAGCCTTTTACGACAACGGCTCGCGCATGATCGACTACATCGAGTCGACCGGTGTCCTGCAATACAAGCAGGTGACCACCTATGCGCCGGACAAGCTGTCGGCGGATTACGCCGGCCATCTGCCCGAGGACAAGGTGCCGCAGGGGCGCAGCATCGACCCGAAGATCAACGCCGGCGGCATGGAGGCACAGAGCATTCTCGAGTACGCGCGGCGCGGCGGCGGGGGCTTTGTGCACGCCACACAAACGTGGCTGCAAGATCATCAGGTGCCGATCCTGATCGAACATCGCGTCACCAAGATCATCAAGGAAGGCAATCGTGTCATCGGCGTCGAAGCTCAGGGTGGCGACAAGACAGTGCGCATCAAGGCAAGACGCGCGGTGATCTTCGGCACCGGCGGGTATGCCCACAACACGGAGCTCGTCTCCCTGCATCAGACGGCGCTGTACGGCAGCTGCGCGGCACCCGGCGCGACCGGAGACATCATTGCGCTGGCAGCAGATGCCGGCGCACGCATGGGCACGCTCAACATCGCATGGCGCTCGCAGGTGCTGCTGGAAGATGCGCTCAAGAATCGGGCGCAGGGCTGGACCATCTTTTTCCTGCCCGGCGATTCGATGATCGTCGTGAACAAGTACGGCCATCGCGTCGGGAACGAGAAGCGCAGCTACAACGACCGGCCCAAGGTGCATTTCACCTACGACCCGACGCGAGAGGAATACCCGAACCAGTTGCTGTTCCAGATTTTCGATGAGCGCAGCCTTGATGCCTTTGGCGGCGACTACCCGATCCCGCGCGATCGCCGTGAAACGCGCAGCCTGATTGAAGGGGCGACGCTCGACGAACTGGCCGACAACATCGCCAAGCACCTCGCATCCATCGCCGACAAGACCGGCGGCGTCGCACTGGCTGACGACTTCAAGGCAAGGCTCAAGGGATCCGTTCAGCGCTTCAATGGCTTCGCCAAGGCCGGCAAGGATCCCGATTTCGATCGCGGTCTGCACGACTACGACCGGGAGTTCCATCGCACCATGTCGCCGATGCGGCCGGGCACGAAGCAGGCCCCCAACAAGCTGCCCAACGTCACCATGTATCCGATGTCGAAGAAGGGGCCTTACTTCGCCTTCATCCTCGGTGCCGGTGCGCTCGACACCTGTGGCGGGCCACTCATCAACGAGTCGGCGCAACTGATCGGCAACGACAATCAGCCGATACCGGGGCTTTATGGCGCCGGCAACTGCATTTCGAGCCCGACCAATGGCGCCTATTACGGCGCTGGCGGCACCATCGGCCCGGCCATGACCTTCGGCTACATCGCGGCCATGCATGCGACCAAGGGCCAGGCGAACGGATGATTCGATATCGATCAACAGCATTGCTGTTGCTTGCACTCGTATTGATCCCGGCTGTCGCAAGCGCAGCGGACGAAGTCAGCTTCGCGCGTGACATCGCACCCCTGCTCAACGCACGCTGCGCCTCCTGCCACCTGACGGGGCAGGAGGACGGCAACCTGGCGCTGCATCCGGGTGCGGCCTGGGCAAGCCTGGTGAACGTGCCATCGGTCGAGAGCAGCCTGATGCGCGTAAAGCCGGGTTCGCCCAAGGAAAGTTATCTGCTGCTGAAGCTCGAAGGAAATCATCTGGACGCTGGCGGAACAGGCCGACAGATGCCGCTGGATGGCACGCCTCTCGATGCGACAGCACTCGAACGCATCCGATCATGGATCGCCGGCGGTGCTGCCAAATAGTCGTTGCCTGAACACGTATCACCTGTCAAAGGAGAGTGCACCATGAAAAACGACAACAACGTGGCGATACAGGTTCTTTGCGTCTGGTCCGGGCTGGCCTACGCGCTGATTCTCTGGGTGGCCATGATCCCGCTGGCGAATTTCTTCCCGCCGCCATCGCCGAATATGAGCGTTACCGAAACGGCCCTGCTGTTCAAGGATCACGCCGACGGCATCCGTGCCAACGGCGTGTTGTGGATGATCGCCGCCGGGTTCTACGTGCCCTTCATCTGCGTGATCTTCATCCAGATGAAACGCATTGAGGGTCGATTCCCGGTGCTCAGTTATGTGCAGCTGATCGGCGGTGTAATGACTATGGTGGTCACGGCGCTGGGCGGCGTGATTTGGTGCGTGCTCACCTATCGTGAATACGCCAACCCCGAAATCGTGATGGTCCTGAACGACATGTCGTGGTTCATCCTGTTCTTCAACATTTCACCGGCGGTTTTCCAGAACCTTTCCATCGGCATCATTGGCCTGCGCGATACCCGCAAGCACCCCATGCTGCCCAAGTGGCTGTGCTGGTTCAATATCTGGCTCGCGTTCGCCTTCCTGCCCGACATCATGATTCCCTACTTCAAACGCGGCCCCTTTGCCTGGGATGGCTTCATCGCCTTCACGCTGCCAATGGGGCTGTTCTTCGTCTGGTTCATCGTGATGATCCGGCCACTCATCGCCGTGATACGCCGGACCGACGAAGAGGCCGATGCTGTCTGAAGTGGTTGTACTGGTATGAACCCGAAAAAACAGTTGGCCACAGAGAACACAGAGTTCACAGAGGGAAAAGCAGCGGGTAATTACCATCGTGCTATTCACCCGACGGGTGAGCGTGCGGAGGTGGATCTTCAGGCTTTTCTCTGTGACCTCTGTGCCCTCTGTGGCTTGCATTTGAAGTTTCCAGGATGAAAGGAAAAACAATGGTCAACGCTGATGTTCAACGCTGGTGCACGTGGAGCGGCATCGTGGCCGTCGTCCTGTTCTTTGCCGCCTTTTTCATTGCGCACTTCATCCCGCCACCCGGCCCCTACCTGACGCAGAACGAGGTGGTGGCGATGTACCAGCAGAACGCGACCGGCATCCGCATCGGCATGGTCTGCATGATGGCCAGCACCATGTTCGTATCGCCATTCGTGGCGGTAGTGTCAATTCAGTTGCGGCGCATCGAAGGCGCCACGCCGATACTGGCCTATACCCAGATGTCCACCGGGACGGTGGGCATCGTCACGCTGTTGATACCGCCCATCATGTTCCTCATCACTGTCTTTCGCCCGGAGCGCATGCCCGAGATCACCTACCTGATGAACGACATGTGCTGGTTCCTCACCGCGATTGCCTGGCCGCCATTTGTCATGCAATACATCGTGGTCGCCATTGCAATCTTCCGCGACAAAAGTACACAGCCGGTGTTCCCGCGCTGGGTGGCGTATTTCAACGTCTGGGTGGCCGTGCTGTTCCTGCCCGGCGGCTGGCTGCTGGCGTTTTTCAAATCGGGGCCGTTTGCGTGGAACGGCATCTTCACCTTCTGGATACCCGGCGGCCTGTTCGCCATCTGGTTTGTCGTGATGCTGGTCGCGCTGTTGCCTGCGATCAGGCGGCAGGAACTTGAAGCACAGGATTGATCTTCAAGCGGTATTCATCCAAACGATTGACCGGTCCGACGAGAGATAGAGGCTTTTATGAGTGCCACGAAAATCATTGATGACGACAAACTGATGGTCGCGGAATATTTCCGTCAGGGACAACCGCACGCGGAATGGAGAAAGCTGCGTGAGGAGTGTCCCGTTTACTGGAGCGAGCCAGAGGGCTTCCGTCCTTACTGGTCCATCACGAAGCATGCGGACATTCTTGAAGTGGAAGGCAAGCCGGATGTATTCATCAATGCGCCCAGATTCATGGTCATGCCTGAAGCCTTTGAAAATTACATGGCCGAGAATTTTGGATCCCTCGACGGCCTCCTAAGAATCGTCTCTCAAATGGATGGTGAGGAACATGCAAAGCATCGCGACCTTCTGAAGCCATGGTTTGCACCAAAGTCCCTCGCCGCGCGATTGCAAACCATAGAGGAAATTTGCAATTCCTTTTTTGACAAACTGCAGCAGGAGGGCAGCAAAGGCGAGGCGGACTTTGCCTTGGACCTTGCGTTCTGGTACCCGCTCCGCGTCGCAGGAGCATTGCTTGGCATTCCGGAACAGGACGACAAACTGGTACTGGAGATGGCCGAAGACGCATTGAGTTTTCGTGCACCGCTGCCGGGAGAGAAATCGGGATTTGAGCGGGTGGTCGATTTTTGTAGCGCGATAGCAGATCAACGCCGCCTTGATCCAAAAGATGATT
>CANJXH010000173.1 GCA_947478755.1 Betaproteobacteria bacterium
ACTGGCGCGCGCCATTCGCGATTGTGTGCTGCCCAACCCTGATTTGCACGGCGTTTATCATGTAAGCGCAGAACCGATCAGCAAGCATGATTTGTTGAAACTGGTCGCAGCAGCTTATGGCAGGGACACGTCGATTGCGCCGGATGATTCGCTGGTGGTGGATCGTTCGCTGAATAGCCAGCGTTTCCGTGCGGCTACCGGCTACAGTCCACTGCCATGGCCGCAGATGGTGCAAGCCATGCGTGCCTTTGGTTGAGCCACAAGTCGTATTCCTACAAACAGGAAAACAAATGTTTAAAGACAGGGTATTGATGATCACCGGCGGCACCGGGTCTTTCGGGAATACTGTGCTCAAGCGCTTTCTTTCAACGGATGTCAGCGAGATTCGCATCTTCAGCCGCGACGAGAAGAAGCAGGAAGAAATGCGCATCGCCTTGAACGACAGCAAGCTCAAGTTCTACATTGGCGACGTTCGCGACTACGACAGTACCCGGCAGGCAATGAAGGGTGTGGATTACGTGTTCCATGCGGCGGCGTTGAAGCAGGTGCCATCGTGCGAGTTCTATCCTATGGAAGCCGTGCGAACCAATGTGCTGGGTACCGAAAACGTGATGAATGCCGCCACCGAAAATGGCGTCAAGCGCCTGGTGGTGCTGAGTACGGACAAGGCCGTCTACCCGATCAACGCGATGGGCATTTCCAAGGCGATGGCGGAAAAACTGATGGTCGCGAAGGCGCGCATGCAACGCGATGGCGAGACGGTGTTCTGCGCAACCCGCTATGGCAACGTGATGGCTTCGCGCGGATCGGTCATTCCGTTGTTTGTCTCGCAGCTGAAGGAGGGCAAGCCGCTGACGGTGACCGACCCGAAGATGACGCGTTTCCTGATGTCACTCGATCAATCAGTGGACCTGGTGCTGTATGCCT
Source organism: Betaproteobacteria bacterium (assembly GCA_947478755.1). Taxonomy (GTDB): domain Bacteria; phylum Pseudomonadota; class Gammaproteobacteria; order Burkholderiales; family Rhodocyclaceae; genus Georgfuchsia. The sequence continues at coordinate 928 of CANJXH010000173.1, forward strand.
ACGAGCATGGTCACCAGGGCGATATCTTCGTGCAAAAGGCACCTGCTTCCACCGTGCTCGATCTCGCGCAGGCGCTGAAGGAGCTTTTCAACAAGCAAAACGAAATTCGGGTCATCGGCACCCGGCATGGAGAAAAGCTCTATGAATCGCTGATCTCTCGCGAAGAGATGGCGCACGCCAAGGATATGGGTGGCTACTACCGTATCCCGGCGGACAATCGTGACCTGAATTACGCCAAGTATTTCAGTGATGGCGAGGAACTGATTTCGCATGCAGAGGATTACACCTCTCACAATACGGATCGTTTGAATGTGGAAAAGATCAAGACACTTTTACTGAAACTTGATTTCATCAAGGAAGAACTCAATGCTTAAAGTCATGACCATTGTCGGCACGCGCCCCGAGCTCATAAAAATGAGTCGCGTGATTGCCGAGTTTGATTTGCATACAAAACATGTTCTGGTGCACACCGGCCAGAATTACGATTACGAACTGAATCAGCTTTTTTTCGAAGACCTTGATATCCGCAAGCCGGACCATTTTCTGGAAGCGGTTGGCGAAAATGCGGCACAGACCATTGCGCGCGTGATTGAAAAGGCAGATGCGGTCATGGAGCTTGAACAGCCTGATGCCGTGATGTTGTACGGTGACACCAACTCATGCCTCGCCGTTATCGCGGCGAAGCGGCGCAAGATTCCGGTCTTCCACATGGAGGCCGGCAATCGCTGCTTCGATCAGCGCGTGCCCGAGGAATTGAATCGCAAGGTTCTCGATCATCTGAGCGACATCAATCTGGTGCTGACCGAACATGCCCGCAGATACCTGATTGCCGAGGGAGTGCGTCCGGAGACCATCATCAAAACCGGGTCCCACATGCGGGAAGTGCTGGACTACTACGAGCCCAAGATTCGGCGATCCGACGTTTTGCAGCGCATGGACCTGACGCCGGACCAGTTCTTCATCGTGAGCGCACACCGCGAAGAGAACGTGGACACGCCGGACAACCTGCGCGACATGGTCGAAACATTGAATGCCCTTGCTGCACAGTATGGCTATCCGGTCATCGTGTCTACGCATCCGCGTACCCAGAAGCGTCTGGATTCGCTGAATATCGGACAGCTCAACCCGCTCATCCAGTTCCTCAAGCCATTCGGCTTTTGCGATTACATCAAGCTGCAAATGGAATCGCTGTGCGTTGTTTCCGACAGCGGAACGATTACCGAAGAAGCATCGTTGTTGAATTTACCTGCAATTACCCTGCGCAACGCACATGAAAGACCTGAAGGCATGGATGTCGGCACACTGATCATGAGCGGCCTCAAGAAGGAGCGGGTTCTTGATGCGATCAAGGTGATCATTGCCCAGCACGACAAGCGCCAACGCGTGACAGCCGCTGTCGAAGACTATGAAGCCGGCTCTGTTTCTACCAAGATTCTGCGTATCGTCTTGAGCTATACCGATTACGTCAATCGTGTGGTTTGGTCCAAGCCGATCTGATGGCTTTCATTCCGCAATCAGCGCAGGGCAAGGTTGCCAGGCAAGTTGCAAAGCGGCAGGAGGGCCGTTGACGAACACTGTCTTGATTACCGGAGCGACGGGCTTCATAGGCCGTGCTCTTTGCCAGGCCCTGGCAAGTCGTGGTGGCAATACATTGCGCATGGCGGTTCGGCACCAGCTTCCTGATGCGGACGCTTCGCACGCGCTGGGCGATGTTGTCGTCACGGGGGACATCAACGCGCAGACCAACTGGCAGCGCGCATTGGCAGGGGTCGATGCAATTGTTCATACTGCGGCGCGGGCGCACATCCTGGCTGATCGTTCAAAAGATCCGCTTGCGGAGTTTCGCCGTATCAATGTCGACGGAACACTCAATCTGGCCCGGCAGTCAATGGCGGCGGGCGTGCGTCGCTTCATCCATGTTTCCTCGATTGGTGTAAATGGTAACCAGACGCCGCTTGGACAGCCATTTACCGAACGTAGCCCGGCCGACCCGCAGGATGCATATGCTGTTTCCAAACTTGAGTCAGAACTTGGTTTGCATGAGTTGCTGAAAGGCTCTCAGACTGAATTGGTCATCATCCGGCCACCATTGGTATATGGACCGGGGGCACCCGGCAATTTCCGTCGCTTGCTCAAATTGGCGGCCAGCGGGCTTCCCGTTCCGCTGGGCGATATCCACAACAAACGCAGTCTGGTGGCCTTGGATAACCTGATTGATTTGATGATTACGTGCATTGATCATCCAGCAGCTGCGAACCAGATATTTCTGGTGAGCGATGGCGAGGACTTGTCCACTACCGAGCTTTTTTTGAACATGCGTGCAGCCCTGCGTGTTCCCCCGCGAATGCTTCCAATACCTGTTTTTATATTGCAAGCCGGCGCCGCAGTGCTCGGCCGCAAGGCGTTGGCGCAGCGCCTATGTCAGTCGTTGCAGCTTGATATTTCCAAAGCCAGAACATTGCTTGGCTGGTCCCCTCCCGTCACCATTGATCAAGCACTGCGCGAGTCGGTAAAGGGTGACGATGGCGCGCTTGTGTCCAGTCAAATTACGGCTTGAGCTTCAGGAATCCATGACTAAATCACCATGTCGAGACAGGGCTTGCGGATAAAATGTTCGATCGCAATAACTGTTTCGGAAAGACGCTCTTGATAGCAGTCATTGCGTATCGTCTCCTTAACGCTCATTCCGTCCGAACGACAAGCTCGTTCGTCGTGTGCTAACCATGCTTTATTCTCTTCAGGCGGGACGTGCTGCGGCAGCTATCCTCGTCATGCTCTTTCACCTGAATGGGCTCTTCAATTCCGGCAAATACTGGCAAGGCAGTCCGTTCGGGCGGGTGTTCGATTTCGGGCACTCCGGGGTGATGTTTTTTTTCGTACTGAGCGGATTCATTATTGCTCACGTACATGCTCGCGACCTCAACTGTCCCGGTCGGGTATTGCCCTATCTGTTCAATCGGTTTCGTAGGGTTTATCCAATCTACTGGTGTGTCCTGGCACCGGTTGTCGCAGTTTTCATTTTGTTTCCCGGCTTCGGCACGGGCGCTGAACGTGATCCACTCGTAATCCTCTCCTCCATCACATTG
>CANJXH010000174.1 GCA_947478755.1 Betaproteobacteria bacterium
AAATGCATCCGCCGTATCTTGGCCAATATGCCCACGTTGATCACTCCTTTTACTCCCGCTCTTTGTTCGAGCGGGCAAGTCAATCACGTGGGTCAAGTTTCAGTGAAAATTACTCCCCTAAGTGGGTCAGTTCTGGGTGGACGTCAACAGTCGATTGCCATTTCCATCTCCTTGAACCGGATCAACTGTTGAACCGGTCATTTCATTTAGCCAAAACCAGGTGCGAACGAGCGTAATTGCTCGCCGGGTACACACGATTAACCTGTACCTCGTTACGTCCGTTTTGGGAAAAGCTTGAGAGTGGCCTGTGGGTAAGGCAAAAAAAGAGCGCCCCTTGCGCTCGCGAAAATCCTTAACTGCAAGTCGGTTTTGTGTGTCCGAAACCGGCGGATACGTTACCCCGCAAACTCAAAAAGACCATAAGGATCAAGCCTGTGTCGATTCAGGAAAAGGGTTTGTCTGCGCCTGTCAGCAAGCGGAACCCGCACCGGGTCAGGTCGCCGACTCCCCTGCCACAGACCGGTCAGGGGAATTTTCAAGGTAACGCTTAGACGTTGAACAGGAAGTTCATTACATCGCCATCCTTGACGACGTATTCCTTGCCTTCAGCGCGCATCTTGCCCGCCTCTTTTGCACCGGATTCGCCCTTGTGGGCAATGAAGTCGGCAAAGGCGATGGTCTGGGCACGGATGAAACCCTTTTCAAAATCGGTGTGGATCACGCCGGCTGCCTGCGGTGCAGTATCGCCAACATGAATGGTCCATGCGCGCACTTCCTTGATGCCGGCGGTGAAATAAGTCTGCAAGCCGAGCAAGGTGAAGGCCGCGCGGATCAAGCGGTTGAGGCCCGGTTCTTCCAGCCCCATGTCGGCAAGGAACATCTGCTTTTCGTCGTCGGCCAGGTCGGCGATTTCCGCCTCGATGGCGGCACAAAGCGCGACAACATCTGCGCCTTCCTTTTTGGCATGCTCTCGAACCACGTCAAGGTGCGGATTGTTCTTGAAACCATCTTCCTTGACGTTGGCAACATAGAGCACCGGCTTTGCGGTGATCAGGAACAGCTGACGCAGCAGGACCTTGTCTTCCTTTGACATATCCAGCGAACGAACCGGCTTCCCCTCATTAAGATGGGCAAGGCACTTCTCCAGCACGCCGACCAGCAGCTTTGCTTCCTTGTCACCACCGGACTTGGCTTGCTTCGAGTAACGCGCCAATGATTTTTCGACCGTGGCCATGTCGGCCAATGCAAGCTCGGTATCAATCACTTCGATATCGTGCAAGGGATCAACCTTGCCGGCCACGTGAACCACATTGTCGTCCGCGAAGCAGCGCACGACATGAACAATCGCATCCGTCTCGCGGATATTGGCGAGGAACTGGTTGCCCAGGCCTTCGCCCTTGCTCGCGCCGGCGACGAGGCCGGCGATGTCGACGAATTCGACAATGGCGTGCTGGATCTTCTGCGGTTTGACGATGGCGGCCAGTTCGTCAAGCCGCGAGTCGGGCACCTCGACGATGCCGACGTTGGGCTCGATGGTGCAGAAGGGATAGTTCTCCGCCGCGATGCCGGATTTGGTCAGCGCATTGAAAAGGGTGGACTTGCCGACGTTGGGCAAGCCGACGATGCCGCATTTGAGACTCATGATGCTTCCTTCCTGGGTACTGCAGGTTTCGTGTTTATTCTGCGGGTCGCGGCTTCCATGTCGCCCCGCGCCATATCCGGCCAAGCCAACAGCGCGCGATCAAGCGCGGCATCAATCTCGGCCTGCTCTTCCTTGCGCGGATTTTTCAACACGTAATTCACGACTTCGTTGCGGTCGCCGGGATGGCCGATGCCGATGCGCAGGCGCCAGTAGTCCTGCGTACCAAGATGACTGGTAATGCTCTTCAGACCATTATGGCCACCGAGGCCGCCACCGAACTTGAGCCGCATCTGGCCCGGCGGCAAGTCAAGCTCGTCGTGGACCACCAGCATTTCAGCGGGCTCGATGCGATAGAACTGGGCCAGCGCGCGCACCGCGGTGCCGGAATCATTCATGAACGTGGCCGGCATCAGCAGGGCCATGCCACTTTCACGTGCTTGTGCTGTCCAGCCCTTGAAGCGGCCTTCCTTCGCAAACGCTGTACCGAGTTCCTGCGCCAGGCGCTCACAAAACCAAAACCCGGCGTTATGCCGGGTTTTGGTGTATTCGGCCCCGGGGTTGCCGAGGCCGACGACAAGACGCAGTGAAGCAGACTGCGCAGTCACATTACTTCTTGGCTGCTGCTGCCTTTGCGGCATCGGCAGCGGCGGTTGATGCCGCTGATGCTTCAGCCGCAGCAGCTGCTTCTGTGGCTTCAGCAGCGTCGGCCTTGCCACGCATGATGACGGTGGCAATTGCCGGGTCACCATCGCCGTGATGGACAATTTCAACGCCAGCCGGGATGGCCAGCTGCGAGAGGTGGATCGACTGGCCGATCGACAGGTCCTTGAGGTCGACCTCGATGAAGCCCGGCAGATCCTTCGGCAGGCAACGAACGTCGAGCTCGGTCAGCACGTGCTGCACCATGCCGCCCTGCGTCTTCACGCCCGGTGCGACATCCGCATTGAGGAAATGCAACGGCACCTTCTGGTGGATCTTTTGCGCGGCATCGATGCGCTGGAAGTCCACGTGCAGGATGATCTTGCGGTAAGCGTGCCATTGCACGTCGCGCAGCAGGCACATCTGCTTCTGGCCATCGACATTGGCTGTCAGCACGGAGGAGTGAAAAGCTTCCTTGCGCAAGTGCTGGTAAAGCTCGTTGTGATCGAGGTCGATCGGCTGGGGGGTATCCGGACCACCGTAAAGAATGCCGGGAACCCGGTCAGCGCGACGCAGGCGGCGGCTCGCACTCGTGCCCTGCAGATCACGCTTTTTGGCGTTGAATTCAATTTGCATTTGAAACTCCTTAAGAAACCTGTCCGCGACCAGACAGGGGGTGGGTACAACAAAAAGTGCTACTGAAAACTACTCCATGAACAACGACGATACCGACTCGTCGTTGCTGATACGCATAATCGTTTCGGCCAACAGTGGTGCAATCGGTACGGTACGGATACGGCCGCTGGCCTTGGCGGCTTCCGACAGCGGAATGGTGTCGGTGACGACCAGCTCATCCAGCTCCGACTCGCAGATACGCGCCACTGCCGTGCCGGACAACACCGGATGGGTGCAGTAGGCCATGACGCGGCTGGCACCATTCTTTTTCAATGCCTGGGCCGCCTTGCACAGGGTGCCAGCGGTATCAACGATGTCATCCATGATGACGCAGGTGCGACCTTCGACATCGCCGATGATGTTCATCACTTCCGACACATTGGCCTTGGGCCGGCGTTTATCGATGATGGCCAGATCGGTTTCAAGCTGTTTGGCGAAGGCCCGGGCCCGCACCACGCCGCCGACGTCGGGAGAAACCACCAGCAGGTTTTCGTAGTTCTTTTTCCACAAGTCGTTCAGCAACACTGGTGCTGCATAGATGTTGTCCACCGGAACGTCGAAGAACCCCTGGATCTGGTCAGCATGCAGGTCAACGACCAGTACGCGATCGACCCCGACTGCCTGCAGCATGTTGGCCACTACCTTGGCAGTGATGGCGACGCGCGCCGAACGCGGGCGGCGGTCCTGACGGGCATAACCGAAATAGGGGATTGCGGCGGTGATCCTGGCAGCGGAAGCTCGCTTGATGGCATCCACCATCACGATCAGTTCCATCAGGTTGTCGTTGGTTGGCGCGCAGGTGGGTTGAAGGATGAAGACATCGCGGCCACGCACGTGCTCGAGAATTTCGACATTCACCTCGCCATCCGAAAAGCGGCTGACGTTGGCGCGTCCAGGCGAAAGATTAAGTCGCTTGGCTACATCGGCAGCCAACTTCGGGTTGGCGTTGCCGGTGAATACCATCAGGCTGTCGTAGGCCATGCACGGTTCCTGCTGTCGCTAATTC
>CANJXH010000175.1 GCA_947478755.1 Betaproteobacteria bacterium
CTGGGGCGGTCGGTCTGCGCGTGATCTTGACGTCGTTCGCTGCGCTGTTGCTGGATTTGCCCTATATCAAGCTGGCAGGTGGGGCGCTTTTATTGTGGATTGGTGTCAAATTGCTGTTGCCGGAAGAAGGGCATGGGGAGGGAAAGATTGATGCGGCCGACAATCTATGGGGGGCAGTCAGAACCATAATCGTTGCCGATCTGGTGATGAGTATTGACAACGTGATTGCCGTGGCTGGCGCTGCACATGGTGATCTCGGTCTTTTGATCTTCGGGCTCGCGGTGAGTATTCCCCTGATTGTCTGGTCAAGCCAGTTGATGTTGACGCTGATGGACAGGTTTCCGATCATCGTCAGTCTTGGTGCAGCTCTGCTTGGTTGGGTGGCGGGCAACATGATTGCGACCGATCATGCTGTCAGGCCATGGTTTGAGGCGAGCCTCCCTCACTCGGCGACAATCATGTCCGCAATCGGCGCTGCTTTGGTCATCGCTTTGGGAACCGCTCTGCGCCAAGGAAGGGGTAGTAGCCCAAAGTTGCAGGAGCTTGAAATCGATACCCCGAAAGAACAGGAGACCTCCAAATGATTCGTATGCTGTTTGCCATTGACGATTCCCCGGAGTCCAGCAAGGCCATTGATGTATTCCTGGCGCAACTTGGCTGGTATCGGGAGAAGCCGGAGATACATCTGCTAAATGTCCAGCGGCCGTTGCGAGGTGATATTTCGGGTTTTTTGAAACCCGGCTTGATTGAGCAATACCACCTTGATGAAAGTCGCAAAGTGCTGACCCCTGCCAAGCAAAGACTGGAAAATGCTGGCTTGTTGCCAACGACCCATGCCGTGGTTGGCAAGGCGGCAGAGACCATTTTGCGCTATGCCACGGAGCATGCTTGCCAGCAGATAATGATGGGGTCCCGAGCATTGGGGGCAGGAGGCGGTTGGGTACTTGGCTCCACGGTTACCCGGGTATTGCAGCATTCAAGCCTGCCGGTTCTCATATTGCGGTAGGTTGCGTCGGCCAACCGTTGATCCGATAGTCCTTGCCGTTCGAGAAAAAAGATTTGACGTACTTTAGGTTCGACTGTAAGAATTGGCACTATAGTCCTGTTTCTGGGCAACGGCGAACTCCTGCAAAGTCTTGAACGCAAAGCCTATGACCTGGGGGGTTGGCATGACCTCGCGCGTGCCCTCCGACAAGATTGCGGTGATCGCCATAGACAAGCAGAGTATCGATAACATCGGGCGCTGGCCGTGGTCACGCGATGTCATGGCCGACATGGTGGACAAGCTTTCTACGGCCAAAGCGAAAGTCATTGCCCCTGTCATTTTCTACTCTGAACCGCAAATTGATGCCGGCTTTGCCTATATAGGCAAATTGATGGAAGCCTGCAGTGTGGCACCAATTGCTTCAGAGCCTTCTCCTGCCTCGGCGATCGCGGACATTGCACCTGTCGAAGCTGCCCCTGTTCCGGCAGCAGCCTCAACCTGTCCTCAGATCACAGCTCTCTTGCAGGAAGCTGAACAGAAGCTTAATACCGATCGTCGTCTCGGAGGCGCCTTTACCAAAGCGGGCAATGTTGCGCTGCCAATGCTGTTTCGCATTGGCGAGCCTCTAGGGCGCCCTGACAAGCCACTGCCTGACTACATTGCCAAAAATGGAATCAAGCTGTCAGGTGGTGACAATGTGCCAATTCCGACTATTGATGTAGATGCCGGAGTTATTGAAGCACTTGGCAAAAACGCAGCCGCTATCGGACACTTGAACGTCACCCCGGACATTGACGGCGGTATTCGTACCGAAGCGCTGGTTCTCGGACATTTTGACCAGGCTTTCCCTGCCTTGTCGTTGCTGGTTGCCGCAAAGAGCCTGAATCTGGGACCCGCGGACATACAGGTGCACCCGGGTGAAAAGGTGCAGCTCGGCAAGCTCAAGATCGCCACCGACCCCGATACGCGCATGTATACGTTTTTCTACAAGGACATAAACGGGTTGCCGGCATTTCCTGTGGATTCGTTTTTTGATGTCAAGAACGGCAAAATTCCGCTGGACAAGTATCGAGACAAGATTGTCCTGATCGGCCCTACGGCAGCGGGTGTGGGTAGCATGTTCGTCACTCCGATTTCGTCAACGATGCCTGCGGTCTTGATGCAGGCGCATGCCGTGTCGAGTATTCTTTCAGAGCACTTCTTTGTGACACCGGCATGGGGCGTATGGTTAGAGAGGCTGGCTTTTCTGCTTGTTGCCGTCTATCTCATTGCACTGATGCCAAGACTGAAAGCTGGAACGGCTGCGGCAATTACTTTTGGTCTGCTTTTGGCGTTGCTTGCAACTCACTTTGTGCTGATAACAACTCAGTTGCTGTGGCTCCAGCTAATGGTGCCCGCGACCCTTCTGCTGGTCGGCCACGCCTTGCTGACTACGAAACGCTTCCTGATGACCGAGCGCGGCAAGGAAAAGTCCGACCAGGAATCTGCAGAATCCAACCGGATGCTGGGTTTGGCGTTTCAGGGCCAAGGACAGCTCGACATGGCGTTCGACAAGTTCCGCAAATGTCCGCTTGATGATGCGCTGATGGAGAACCTCTACAACCTTGGCCTTGATTTCGAGCGCAAGCGGCAGTTCAACAAGGCCGAGTCGGTGTTCCGCTACATGTCCGAACACAACCCGAAATTCAAGGACCTTGAAACCCGTCTCAACCGCGCCAAGCAATTGTCCGAGACTGTCATGCTTGGCGGTGGCGGTGGTGGCACCCGCAGCAATGCGAGCTTGCTCGATGCCAGCGGCAACGTTGAAAAACCGATGCTGGGGCGTTACCAGATCGAGAAAGAACTGGGCAAGGGCGCGATGGGTGTGGTTTATCTTGGGCGCGACCCCAAAATAAATCGTGTCGTCGCGATCAAGACCATGGCACTTTCCCAGGAGTTTGAGGAAGATGAACTGGTAGAAGTCAAGGAGCGTTTTTTCCGCGAAGCGGAAACTGCTGGCCGGCTTAACCGTCAGAATATCGTCACCATGTACGACGCCGGGGAAGAGCATGATCTGGCTTACATCGCGATGGAGTTCCTCAAGGGCAAGGATCTGGTGCCACAGACCAAACCGGACGGATTGCTGCCGGTCGAGAAGGTAATGAGCATTGTGGCAAGGGTAGCTGACGCACTTTCCTACGCCCACGAGAACAATGTGGTTCACCGCGACATAAAGCCGGCCAATATCATGTATGAACCCGATTCTGATCAGGTGAAGGTCACTGACTTCGGTATAGCTCGAATCACGGATTCGTCAAAGACAAAAACCGGCATGGTTCTGGGGACGCCAAGCTACATGTCACCCGAGCAATTGGCCGGACGCAAGATTGACGGCCGTTCTGATTTGTTTTCACTTGGTGTCACGCTGTACCAGATGGCCTGTGGCCAACTGCCTTTTGGTGGTGATTCGATGGCGCAGCTCATGTACAAAATTGCAAATGAACCGCACCCCGATATTCGGACGATACGTTCCGATTTACCGGATTGCCTCGTCGCTATCGTCGACCGCGCCTTGAACAAGGACCCCGAGCAGCGTTACCAGACAGGTGCCGAGATGTCGCGCGACCTTAAAACCTGCGGCACAATGACAAGCGGCAGCTCATCTGCCGGCAGCGTTGACATTAATTTTTGAGGATTGGATATGGACTTGACGCAGGCATTGGAGATAGTGACGCGTACCGATCCTGGAATGGTGCGCTCGCACAATGAGGACTCGGTATATGGCAATGCTGCGCAGGGCATAGTAGTGCTGGCAGATGGCATGGGCGGATATAACGCCGGCGAGGTTGCCAGCGGCATGACGACGACATTGTTGCCAAGCGAATTGGCACGAGCATTTGCCGAGAAGCCGCCTTATGCCAAAGA
>CANJXH010000176.1 GCA_947478755.1 Betaproteobacteria bacterium
GTTACTACGTGCCCAAGCTTCAGGCGCTCAAGAACATCATTGCCGACCCCGCCCTGTTTGGCATCAAGCTCACGCCGATTCCAAACCGCCCCTACTTTGGTGCCATAGAAAAGCCAGCCACGATGGATGTGGCCACTGCGGCGCAGCTCGCCGAGATTCCGATCGATGAATTCATCGCCCTGAACCCCGCCTACAGCCGTCCCATCATGCCGGGCAGCAACGACTCACCACTGCTGTTGCCCGCCGACAAGGTCTCGGTATTCCAGAACAATCTGCAAAAGCATGAGGATGCCGACAAGCCTCTGAGCCTGTGGCATACCTATACCCTGAAAAAAGGCGACAAGCTTGAGCAGGTAGCCGCCAACAGCGGCATTACCGTGGCTCGCCTGAAACAATTGAATGGCATTACGCGGCGCACCAAGGTCAAGCCCGGTTTCAGCGTGCTGCTGCCAAGTTCGCGAGCGGCGGATGCCAGCGCCTATCAACTCACCCGTCTCGCCGACCCGCCGGAAGCCGAAGGCAAGGCTGCGCCAAAAAAACGCAGCAAACAGAAAACCATGGGCAAAGGCTCGCGCAAACCGGTCGCAGGCAGGGGCAAACGCGTCAGCAAAACTTCGGCAAAAAAAACCCGCAGCAAGAAAAGGTAGCGTCAGGTATCGCCGTACAAGTGGCAGCGCACCATGCGCGTTGCCGACAGCGACACGGCCGAAGGATAACGTTGGCGACAGGCTTCTGTCGCCTGCGGGCAGCGCGTGTGGAAATGGCAGCCAGAGGGCGGCTTGGCTACGGAGGGCATGTCACCGGCTACGGCCTTCGCCACGTCACCGGGACGCTCTGCCGTAATGCGCGGTACGGCCGCGATGAGTGCCTGTGTATAGGGGTGCTTCGGCGAGCGCAACACTTCTTCGGTGGTACCGCATTCGACGATGCGCCCCAGATACATCACCGCTACCTCTTCGGCCAGATAATCAACGACCGCAATATTGTGGGTGATGAAAAGATAAGCCAGCCCCAGACTCGCCTGCAACTCTTTCAGCAAATTCAGTATCTGCGCCTGTACCGATACATCAAGTGCACTGGTCGGTTCGTCGCAAATCAGCAATTTCGGGCCAACCGCGAGGGCGCGCGCGATGGCGATGCGCTGTCGTTGCCCACCCGAAAATTCATGCGGGTAGCGATCCTTTGTTTCTGGTGCCAGCCCTACCTGCAACAGCAACTCCTCGACCCGTTGCGGGTGGTCACCCGGCAGCTTCAGCGCTGCCATGCCTTCGGAGATGATCGCGCCGACCCGCATCCGCGGATTGAGCGAGCCAAACGGATCCTGAAATACCATCTGCATGGCTGCCCGAAAGGGCTGCAGTTGGCTCGCACTCATTGCAGTGAGATCGGCCCCCTGAAATACCACTTGACCACCATCGGGTCGCTGCAATTGCAGGATGGCCTTGCCCACCGTGGTCTTGCCGCAGCCGGACTCGCCGACCAGCGCCAACGTCCTGCCATGCAAAATCCGCAGAGAGACGCCATCCACCGCAGGTACATGGCCGCTCACGCGCTGCAATACGCCCGTGCGTATTGGAAAATGCACCTTGAGTTCGCTGACCTCAAGCAAGACTTCACGAGCATCGGCTGATTCGATCGGCAATAACTGCGCACTCGTTGTCGACTGGATGGAACGTGGCTCGCCGCGCCCGGGAAAATAGCAGCGCACCCGCTGGCCGTCGCCCACTGCCGTCAGTGGCGGCTCCTTGCCGCGACACAAATCCTTGACCGAGCCGCAACGATCGGCAAAACGGCAGCCGGAGAAAAAGCTGTCGAGCGGTGGCACCCTTCCGGGAATCGTTGCCAGCGGCCGGCCGCGGGCACTCCCCTCCGGCAACGCGGTGAACAAAGCGCGCGAATACGGATGCGCCGGCGAGGCGAAAAACTTTTCGCGACTGGCAACCTCGACCAACTGCCCTGCGTACATCACGCCCACCCGATCCGCCACCTGCGAAACGACCCCCAGATCATGGGTGATCAGCAACATGCCCATGCCGCGCTCGCGCTGCAAAGCGCCAAGCAGGTCCAGCACCTGGGCCTGAATGGTGACGTCCAGCGCCGTGGTCGGTTCATCGGCGATCAACAGGCGCGGCTCGCCAGCGAGGGCCATCGCCATCATCGCTCGCTGCTTCATTCCGCCAGACAGCTGGAACGGGTATTCGTCATGACGACGCTCGGCATCGGGAATTCCCACCAACTCGAGCAACTCGATAGCCCGTTTTCGCGCCGCCGCCCCTTGCAGCTTGCGATGAATCGCCAGTGATTCGCCAATCTGATAGCCGATGGTCAGCACCGGGTTGAGGCTGGTGGCCGGCTCCTGAAAAATCATGCTGATGGAACCGCCGCGCAGGCTGCGGATCACCGTGTCGCTCTGGCGCGTAATTTCACGGCCGTTGAACTCGATCGCGCCGCGTTCAATGCCGGCCACATTCGGCAGCAAGCCCATCAGCGCCAGCGCCGTCATCGACTTGCCACAACCGGACTCGCCAACCAATGCAAAAGTCTCGCCTGCGTTGATTTCAAACGATACGCCATCCACCGGACGGCCGCGGCCCAGTTTTACCGACAAATTACGCACCGAGAGCAAGGGCATGGGTCATCCGCGGAAAAAGTTGAGGCCATTATAGGGGCTGCCAATGCATCGCATGTTGCCTGCGGGGATGGCCTCAGGCAGCTGCTTGCGCCCGGCAGGCAGTACTGATAACTTGCCCGTCATGACTGATCACCCTGCCCCCGAAGTCACCATCATCGTCGTACCCCGCGATCGGTTCAGCGCTACCCAGGCCTGCATCGACAGCATCTACGCCAATACGCCACCGACTTTCAAGCTGATCCTTGTCGATGCAGGTTCGCCCGCCTACGTCCGTCAATATCTTGATGCTGCCGCCGCTAAGCACGGCTTCGAAATCATCAGCGCCGAATTCGGCCTGACGCCGAACCAGGCGCGCAACCGTGCAATTCCGTTGGCGCTAGGGCGTTACGTGGTTTTCCTCGACAACGATGTCATGGTTTCATCCGGCTGGCTTGATGCCCTGATGAAGTGTGCGGACGACACGGAGGCCGGCATCGTGACGCCGCTGGTCTACCTCGGCGAGTTCGAGCAACGTGTGGTGCATATGGCGGGCGGCGAAATGAGTTGGGAAACGCGCGACGGCCAACGCTGGCTCAATGAGTCCCATCGCCACTTCAATACTCCGCAGGCGAATATCGCCGGCGAGTTCAAACGCAGCCGCTGCGAATACGCCGAATTTCATTGCATGATGATCCGCAAATCCGCGCTGGACCAGGTCGGCCTGCTCGATGAAGGATTTCTCAACGTTGCCGAACATATCGACCTCTGCCTGCAGGTCACGGAGGCCGGCCAGCAAATCTGGTTCGAGCCGGCTGCGCAGATCACCTTCCTAACCCCGCGCCCCGCTGCGCTTTCCGATATTGCCTACACCCGGCTGCGTTGGTCGCGCGAATGGACCGAGAAAAGCAGCGCGCATTTTGCCCGGCGCTGGCAATTGCATCCTGATTGCCCCGCAGTCGCCGGCGCGCTCAATTTCGGCATTACGCATCTTGCCGCACAGCAGTTGCCCGATGAACCGCCACAGATCGATCCCCGTTGCGCGCAAACCAATATCCAGCTTTATGAACAATGCATCGCGCTGGGTTATGGCGAAGCGGAGATGACACTGCTTCGTCTGGCCTACGATTGCGCACGACGCTGGCTGGGGCATCTCTACCTACCCAACGGCCGCCA
>CANJXH010000177.1 GCA_947478755.1 Betaproteobacteria bacterium
AAATCAGCTACGGCAGCGTCGTATTCTTCACGCGACAACTTTCCGGGCTTCTCCAGCTTGAGTTCGTGCTCCTCACCCAATATCTGATCGCCCTGCAATTCCCACAACACGTGCGGCATGCCGACATTGGGGAAAACGGTGTTGTTCCAGCCGGTCGGACGGGTATCGTCACGGTAGAAACCACGCAGGTAGGTGTAGATCCAGTCTGCTCCTGAACCAGCCTCGGAAGATCTGGCACGAGCGATCAAGGTCAGGTCGGGCGGCGCCATGCCGAACATGACCTTGGCGTCCTGACGCTGCATCGCAACCCGCATCAACTCACCTACCTTGTCGGCGGTGAACATCAGGTTGGTTTCGATCTGCTTGTCCGTCAGTCCGATGTCCTTCAGGCGGTTGTAACGCATATAGGAGGCCGAGTGGCAATTCAGGCAGTAATTGACGAAAAGCTTGGCGCCATTCTGCAATGCGGCCTGGTTGCCCGAGCGATCCGGGGCCTTGTCCAGGTGGAGCTCGCCTTCGGCGGCAAAGACCAGCGCCGGGGCCATTAACAACGCAATCAGCAACTTTCTCATTTGGTCACCCGGTCCGGTTCAGGTTTGCATTTGTCGATCTTGGTGTAGACGGGCATCAGCAGGAAGAATGCAAAGTAAAGCACGGTGCATATCTGTGATACCGCTGTACGGCCAGGCGTCGGCGGCAGAATGCCTAGGTAGCCGAGGATCAGGAAGGCCACCACGAAGATCGCCAACGCAGTCTTGAAGATCGGGCCCTTGTAGCGAATCGACTTTACCGGGCTGCGATCAAGCCAAGGCAGCAAGGTGAAGATCAATACCGCCGCACCCATCATGATCACGCCCCACAACTTGGCGTCGACGCCGAAGAAGGCGACGGTGTTGGCACGCAGGATCGAGTAGTAAGGCGTGAAATACCAGACTGGCGCGATGTGCGGCGGGGTCTTGAACGGGTCAGCCGGGATGAAGTTGTTGTACTCGAGGAAATAGCCGCCCCCTTCCGGAAGGAAGAAGATGATGATCGAGAACACCATCAGGAACACGACCGAACCCATGATGTCCTTGATCGTGAAGTAGGGATGGAAGGCAACACCATCAAGCGGAATGCCATTGGCGTCCTTGTGCTTCTTGATCTCGATACCATCCGGGTTGTTGGAACCGACATCGTGCAACGCCAGAATGTGGGCCACCACCAGACCGACCAGCGCCAGCGGCACCGCGATTACGTGGAAGGCAAAGAAGCGGTTCAGCGTTGCGTCGCCGATCACATAGTCACCCCGTACCCACAGCGAAAGATCCGGCCCGATCCAGGGAATCGCCGAGAACAGGTTGATGATGACCTGAGCGCCCCAGAAGGACATCTGCCCCCACGGCAGCAGATAACCGAAGAAACCCTCGGCCATCAGCAGCAGGAAAATGAGCATGCCGAAGATCCAGACCAATTCTCGCGGCTTGCGATACGAGCCGTACATCATGCCGCGGAACATGTGCAGATAAACCACGATGAAAAATGCCGAGGCACCGGTTGAGTGCATGTAACGGATCAACCATCCCCATGGCACGTCACGCATGATGTACTCGACGCTGGCAAAGGCAACCGGCACACCAGAGGCATTCAGCGACGCATCCGGCTTGAAGTGCATCGTCAGGAAGATGCCGGTGATGATCTGGTTGGCCAGCACCAGCAATGCCAGCGAACCGAAGAAATACCAGAAATTGAAGTTCTTCGGCGCGTAGTACTCGGCGAGGTGGTTGCGATAAAAGTCGAAAGCAGAGGGGAAACGATCATCCACCCATCCGAGCAGGCCGGTTTGTACGGGGCGATTGGGATTTGTGCTTGCCATGATCAGGCTCCCTTCGTTTCGGTATCTTCGCCGATGACGATCTTGGTATCGCCGACGAACTTGTAGGGAGGCACCACCAGATTGTCCGGGGCGGGCTTGCTCTTATAGACACGGCCGGCGAGGTCAAAGGTCGAACCATGGCAGGGGCAGAGAAAACCTCCCTGCCACGCGGGATCAATGCCCGATTCGGCACCGGTCTTGAATTTTTCCGAAGGCGAGCAGCCAAGATGGGTGCAAATGCCGACGACCACCATGTATTCAGGCTTGATCGAACGCATCTCGTTCTTGGCGTAGTCCGGCTGATTGGGACGCTCGGACTTCGGATCACTGACTTCGGCGTCGGTTTTCTTAAGCGATTCAAGCATTTCCGGGCTGCGATGAATGATCCATACCGGCTTGCCGCGCCATTCGACAGTCATCATCTGACCGGGCTGCAGCTTGCTAACGTCGGCTTCGACCGGTGCGCCGGCCGATTTTGCCCGCTCGGAAGGCAGCATCGAAGCCACAAAAGGCACGGCTGCGGCGATGCCCGCCACGCCACCAACGGCTGAAGTCGCGACCAACAGGCGTCTGCGACCGCAATCCACGTCATCCACTTTCTTGTCGCTACTCATGGTGTGATGAATCCCTGAAGTAAGAATAGGTATTCCGGACGTGCCGGGAAAGCCGGCCATTATACGGAAGAAGAAAACAGATTTAAAGCCCTAAAAACCGAAAAAGCCCGTGAATCCGCTCAGATAGCGCCATCGCGACGTAGCGTGGCTATTTTTTCGGCGCCATAACCAAGGCCGGACAGAATCTGGTTGGTGTGTTCGCCCAGCGCTGGGCCGATCCATTCGGTGCTGCCCGGGGTTTCGCTCAGACCAGGCACGATGCCCGGCATCCGGAATGGCTTTCCATCGGGCAACCGGGCTGTTGGCAGCATGTTGCGGGCAAGAAACTGGGGGTCCTTGAGCATGTCCGCGACCGAATAGATTCGACTGGCAGGTACTTCGGCATCGGAACAGGTAGCAAGGACAAGCTCCTGATCATGGGCGGCGACCCAATCACCGATCACGCCATAGATTTCATTGGCCCTTGCGTCACGGCCATCGTTATTGCCCAACTGTGGATCATTGGCCATATCCTCACGTCCGATTGCGAGCATGAAACGCTTGAATATCGCGTCACCGTTGGCGCCAATTGCAAGGTACTTGCCATCGCGCGTCATGAATGTGCTGGATGGCGTGATGCCGGGCATGATGTTGCCGGCACGTTCCCTGACGAAGCCCAGCACGTCAAACTCCGGCACCATGCTCTCCATCATGGCAAAGACCGCCTCGTACAGCGCAACGTCCACCACCTGGCCCCTGCCCTGATTCACTTCCCTGTGACGCAAGGCCATGAGTCCCCCGATCGCGCCCCATAGTGCCGCAATGGAATCGCCGATCGAGATACCGGTACGCACCGGTGGCCGGTCTTCAAATCCGGTGATATAGCGCAGGCCACCCATCGATTCGCCGATGGCGCCAAATCCGGGCTGACTGGCCATCGGCCCGGTCTGGCCAAAGCCCGACAGGCGCACCATCACCAGACCGGGATTGCTTGCCGACAGGACATCCCAGCCCAGCCCCAGCTTTTCCATCACGCCGGGGCGAAAGTTTTCCACCACGATATCGGCGTCCTTGATCAGCTGCAGGGCGATCGCAAGTCCTTCAGGATGTTTCAGGTTGAGGGTGACGGATTTCTTGTTGCGCGCCTGCAAGTACCACCAAAGCGAAGTTCCTTCGTAAAGCTTGCGCCATTTGCGCAGCGGATCGCCTTCGCTGGGAGCCTCCAGCTTGATCACCTCGGCGCCAAATTCGGCCATGATCC
>CANJXH010000178.1 GCA_947478755.1 Betaproteobacteria bacterium
CGTCCTGATTACCAATCCGCGCGACATACCCGCTTTCGTCAAGGAACTCTGCAAATCCCGCTTTACCTGCCTCACCGGCGTGAACACCCTGTTCAATGCACTGGTGCACAACCCCGATTTTGCAAAGCTCGATTTCTCGCGACTCAAGATCGCGCTCGGCGGGGGCATGGCCGTGCAGCAGGCCGTCGCCGAGAGATGGAAATCCATCACCGGTCGCCCCCTGTGCGAAGGCTATGGACTGACCGAAGCCTCGCCCGTGGTGACCGTCATCCCGCTGGATGTGGACACCTATACCGGCTCCATCGGGCTGCCCTTGCCCTCGACCGAAGTGTCGCTGCGCGATGACGGCGGGCAGGAGGTGCCGTTGGGCGAGCCGGGCGAGCTGTGCGTGCGCGGCCCGCAGGTGATGAAGGGCTACTGGAAGCAGGAGGCCGAAACTGCCAACGTCATGATGGCCGATGGCTACCTGCGCACCGGCGACATCGCGATCATGGACGAGAGGGGGTACTTCCGCGTCTCCGATCGCAAGAAGGACATGATCATGGTGTCCGGCTTCAAGGTGTTCCCCAATGAAGTGGAAGCCGTTGTCGCGCTGCATCCCGGCGTGCTGGAAGTGGCGGCGATCGGCGTGCCGGACGAGCACTCGGGCGAATCCGTCAAGATCGTCGTCGTCAAGAAAGATCCCACGCTCACCGCCGAGGCCCTGCTCGAGTATTGCCGCGGCAGCCTCACCAACTACAAGCGTCCGCGTATCGTCGAGTTTCGTGACGAGTTGCCGAAGACCAATGTTGGCAAGATATTGCGGCGAGCCTTGAAATAGTTATCTGCATTGGCATCGCGGCGGTCCTTTGGCGCACAAAACAGTAATTCACAATCCCGCGGAGTTTTAACGCTTATTTCACAATTCATGCCTTGGTGTGCGTAAACTTGTTTCTTAAGTTCGTTACATTAAAATGACCGGCTGGATTTGTTGGATGGATTGACCAAATGGCCAGGCAACCGGCGGGGAAGCTTCACCTGAGCAGTGACGAGCGCCAACATTTGCAGGCATTGGCTCGCCGCAGCAAGGCGGCTCAGGCACTTGCACTGCGTGCCAGAATCGTACTGGCGTGTGCCGACATCCTCGGCAACAACGTGGTTGCCGATAAGCTCGGCGTTACGCCCCATACGGTGAGCAAATGGCGCAAGCAAGGCCCTTGTATCGCTCAAAACGCCCTATTTGGAGGCAGAAGGGCAGCGTTACCGCCTGACCCCAGGGATGCAGGTGGCGGCGGAGATCAATCTGGGTACGCGAACAGTGCTGGAGTATCTGCTGTCGCCGGTGAAGAAGACGATTCACGAGGCGGCACGGGAGCGATAGCCCCCCATGGCTGGGGGAAAACTCGAATAAAGCTTGCTCGCATGTGCCTGAAAACGCTATAATTCGGCGCTTGTCTGGGCCATGAAGCAATCCCGCAGAAAGCCACGGACAAAATTCGCACGCTCGACGCCGTATGGGTGATCCCCGGGTTTCAAATCAGGGGTTTGCAAGCGGTCGAGCGGAGGTTTCAACCCATATCGGAGATATCAATGAGCACTATCATGCGTGAAATGCTGGAGGCGGGCGTCCATTTCGGTCACCAAACCCGTTTCTGGAACCCCAAGATGGCCCCCTATATTTTTGGCCATCGCAACAAGATTCATATCGTCAATCTCGAAAAAACCCTGGTCAAGTACCAGGAGGCGATTGCCTTCATCCGCAAGCTGTCGGGCAAGAAGGGCACTGTGCTGTTCGTCAGCACCAAGCGCCAGGCCCGCGAGATTCTGGCCGAAGAAGCTCAACGCGCCGGCATGCCTTATGTCGATGAGCGCTGGCTGGGCGGCATGCTCACCAACTTCAAGACGGTCAAGCTGTCGATCAAGCGCCTGAAGGACCTCGAACAGATGTCGATGGACGGCACTTTCGAAAAGCTGTCGAAGAAGGAAGGCCTGATGGCCAAGCGCGAGCTCGACAAGCTGCAAAAGAGCATTGGCGGCATCAAGGACATGAACGGCCTGCCCGATGCGATTTTTGTCATCGACGTCGGTTACCACAAGATCGCGATTACCGAAGCCAACAAGCTGGGCATCCCGGTCATCGGCGTGGTCGATACCAACCATTCGCCGGCCGGCATTGATTTCATCATCCCGGGCAACGACGATTCAAGTCGTGCCATCCGCCTGTATGCCCAGGGCGCAGCCGATGCCATTCTTGAAGGCCGCAATCAGGCAATCAACGAAGTGGTGGCGCAGATGGCGGGTGACGACGAGTTCGTCGAAGTCGAAGAAGACGAAGCCGAGTAATCATTTTTGTCCGCCGGGCGCAGTTCGTCCGGCGGTAATCTGTTTTGAATCTGGAGTAGAGCAATGGCGGAAATTACCGCAAGCATGGTGAAGGAACTGCGCGAGAAGACTGACGCGCCAATGATGGAATGCAAAAGGGCGCTGTCCGAGGCGGATGGCGACCTGAACAAGGCGGAAGAGATTCTGCGCGTCAAGCTGGGCAACAAGGCGAGCAAGGCTGCTTCGCGTGTGGCGGCCGAAGGCGTTGTCGCCATTTACATTTCGGCTGATGGCAAGCTGGGCAGCATTTTCGAGATCAATTCGGAAACCGATTTCGTTGCCAAGAACGACGAGTTTCTGGCACTGGCGGCCGATTGCGCCAAGCTGGTGGCCGACAAGAACCCGGCCGACATCGCTGCGCTCGGCGCCTTGCCGCGCGGCGATGGCACGGTGGAATCGACCCGCGCTGCGTTAGTCGGCAAGATCGGCGAGAACATGTCGCCGCGTCGCTTTGCCCGCGTCGAAGCCAAGGGCAAGCTGGCGTCTTACATCCACGGTGGTTCCAAGATCGGCGTGCTGATCGACCTCGTGGGCGGTGACGAAGCGCTGGCCAAGGACATCGCGATGCACATTGCAGCGTCGAAGCCGAAATCGCTGGATGCGTCAGGTGTGCCTGCCGAGTTGCTGGATACCGAGCGCCGCATCGCGATCGAGAAGGCACGCGAAGCCGGCAAGCCGGAAGCGATGCTGGAAAAGATTGCCGAAGGTACGGTACAGAAATACCTGAAGGATGTGACCTTGCTCAGCCAGGTGTTCGTCAAGGCAGAAGACGGCAAGCAGACGATCGAACAGTTGCTGAAGTCGAAGGGCGCCTCTGTCGGCAGCTTCTCGCTGTTTGTGGTCGGCGAGGGCATCGAGAAGGTGGTGACCGATTTCGCGGCAGAAGTCGCGGCGCAAACGGCAGCAGCGGCAGCCGCACGGTAACTGCACATGGCACAAGGCGATAAGCCGGCATTCAAGCGCATCCTGCTCAAGCTTTCGGGCGAGGCCCTGATGGGCGATGACGCTTATGGCATCAATGCCAACATGCTGGCCAATATCGTCGGTGAAATAAAGTCTGTCTCCGATCTCGGTGTCGAAATCGGCATCGTGATCGGCGCGGGCAACATCTTTCGCGGCATGGCCGGTGCCTCGACCGGCATGGATCGCGCGACGGCAGACTATATGGGCATGCTGGCCACGGTGATGAACTCGATGGCCCTGTCCGACGCCTTGCGCCAGGCTGGCGTCAATTCCCGCGTGCAATCGGCACTGGGCATCGAACAGGTGGTGGAGCCCTATATTCGCGGCAAGGCCATTCGCTATCTCGAAGAAGGC
>CANJXH010000179.1 GCA_947478755.1 Betaproteobacteria bacterium
CGCGAGAAACTTTTTGCGCCAGCGCAGGAACTCGCGCGCTTCGTCACTGCTGTCGCTACCGTCGTCAGTGGCGTGCAGGTCGGGCGCGATGCCCCACACCACCATCAGCTTGTGCGCTTCGGCGGCGGTGGCGGCCATGCCGGGGATGTCGAAAAATTCGGTGGCGTAATCGGGAATCGACTCGGATATCACCTGCTCCCACAACAGGGCTTCCTGGAAGCTGTCGAGGGCGCGCCTTTGCAGCAGGGTGTTGTCGCTGCCGCGCAGCAGCGCCAGCTCGGCCAGCGCCGCGAACCACTGCGCGACGGTGGCGGTGTTGAGCGTCGGCCACTGCGCATCGCCCGCCGCAACATGGGCCCGATTGTCCTGCCAGCGCAAGGACTGCGCGAGGCGGGAAGTGGCGCAGAGGATGAGCGGTGGTGCGGGCATGGAGCCGAATGTTACAGGGCGAACAGGAGGACGGCGCAAAAGGCGGTGGCGGCGTAAAAAACGGCGGTGTCGATGTCGGGATGGATGAACTTCATGGCTTTCTCCTGTCGCTGTTGGGCCCGCGGTGGGCCAGGTAAATCGGGGAACAACCCGTCGATCGAGCTGTGGTGTCGCCATGATGAAGGGGGTGGTGGCTCAGGGCGTGAGCCCTCGCCACCACCCAGGTTGTGCAACACTGCGAACCTATGGAAAGCATCACCCCATCACCGTCGATAGCGCCCGCAAGGGGCTTTGCCCGGGTTTGCGTTGCCCGCCATGGCGAGACGGCTTGGAACCTGGAAGGGATTCTGCAGGGCTGGAGCGATGTGCCGCTCAATGAGCTGGGTCGTGAGCAGTCATTCGCGATGGCCAGAAGCTTCGTCGGCGAGCGTTTTGATGCAGTCTGGTCAAGCCCCTTGATCCGGGCACGGGAATGCGCCGAGATCATTGCCGGTGAATTGCAGCTGGCACCCCCCGTGATTCACACCGGGTTGATGGAAAGAGGCTTCGGCGTGATTCAGGGCGTACCGAAAACCGAGCTGGCGGAATTGAACCCCGCCCTGCTGCAACAGATTTTGCGACGCAACCCGGCGGCGGAATTTGACGGTGGCGAGTCGATCGACGAATTCGCCGATCGCGTGATTGATGCGCTGGAGGATATCGGCGCGCAATCGGCCAGCAAGCGCGTGCTGGTGATCACGCATGGCTGGGTGATGGACGTGATCACCCGCCATATACGCGGACTGCCGCGCGACACGATACTCAACATGAAGCGCAGGAACGGCGAAAGCCTGTGGCTGGAAGTGAGCGGCCTGTCGGTGCGCGAACTGCACCGACCCGAGGCCGACCCATGGAACTGATTACCAGCGACGACTGAACTGCAAGTGCATCGGTGTGCCGGTGTGCTTGGCCACCGAGGGACCGAAAGGCACGAGCGGATTGTTGTAGGTCACCATCTGGTGAAGAATCCGTTCGAGCCCGGCATCCACCGACCATTCCGGCCCCAACTGGTGATGAAAGCCGAGCATGACATGGGTCTGCTGGATCGGCTGGAAGGTGGCGCTGAGGTTGTCGTCCGGCACTGCGCGGCGATGGTAGGTCCAGCCCAGATAGAGCAGCGTCTGTTCGGTCCAGTCGTAGGCAGCGCCGATCGAGTAGACGTGCTGGCCAAAGGCGCCGTTGTTGGTGGTGGTACTGATGAATTTAGGTACCAGCGGATTATTGCTGCGCGGATTCTTCGCGCTCAGCGTGGCGCTGCCAATCGCGTCGCCGGTGTCTTCGTACTGGTCCTGCAGGGAAATCAGCAGGTCCTTGGTCGGGCGGAATGACACGCCGAACGCGAGCACGGCAGGCAGCGCAAACCCGGATATCTCCACATCGTCATAGCGCACCATGCCGGCACCGGGAATGGTGTTGGTGTAATTGACACGCATGATGCCGCCCTTGAGCGGCAGCTTTGTCTTGGTGCTGTAGGTGGCGGCGAGCATGAGGTCGTCATCCATTGGCCGGTATTGCACACCGTACTTTGCGCTGAGGCTCATGCCGCTCAGGTCCTTGATGTTCACGCCGGCGAAACCCTGCGGGAACTGTACCGACGGTGCTGCCGAGGTATTGGGAAACAGCGACTGCGCGCCAGCCGCGTAGTTGATGTCCAGCGCCGCACCAACGCTCAGGCGATCGGAAACCTTATAGGCGAATCCGGGCGCGAGACGAATAATGGAAAACATCGTCGTGGCTTCGTCGCGTGTATTGAACACCGTATTGAGATTCTTGTAGAGCCACCCGACGCCGCCCTGCACCACCAGATTGATGCCGATGGCGTAGGGGGTATCGGGCACACGTTCGGCGTAACCGAAATCGCCGACGGCGCCAAACTGGTTTTTTTGCAGGTGGCGATAGTTGCGGCTGTCGGTATGACTGCCCTGCGAATCGAACACCGAAAAGTGGAGGTCCAGCGCCTTGCCCTTGAGTTGCGTGAGGCCTGCCGGATTGGTGTTGACGGCGAAGGAGTCACGCGCGACGGCAATGTCGGCACCACCCATCAGGGTTGATTCGGTGCCGTAACCGGCATTGGTGAGCGAGCCCGCAAACGCTGCGGGCACCATGGCGGCCGGCAGCAGCAGTGCTGCAAGGCCGCGCAGCACCGCGGCAGTAGTGTTTTTCATTGCTCTCTCCTCGTTTTGAGGCCCCTGTTTCGGGGCTTCGTTTTAATTGATGTCGCTGCGACTCATCGAATCCCGGAACCGGCCATGGCATCAGGCAGGAAGGTGTCGGCGGGCAGCGGCTTTTCGATCACCGACTCGCCACAGGCGGGGCTGGTCTGCGCACCCGAGGTTGCCCAGACGCCGCTCGGCAGATCAATGTAGATATTGGTCGTGGCGTGCATTCCCGGTGCTTCAAAATAGGGAAAGATCACGTTGTGCGCGAACCGGATGAGGGTGCCATTTTTGTCGTAGCTTTCGGACGATCCACCCTGGAAACCGTCTTCATCCCAATAAAAAACACGGGAAGAATAGTTATGCCTGAAATCGGGTTTCAGCTTCGCCTTGACGACCCAGACGCGATGCAGCTCCCAGCGAACGCAGTCCGGATTGGGGAAGCCCTTGGTTGATTGCAGCTTTTCGATGCTGCAGGCAGTGCGGTCGGTGAAGTGATAGTTGTCGTAATAGATGTACTTTTCCTTCTTGCCGACCAGTTCGAAATCGAAGCGATCGAGCGCGCCCATGAAGACCTGCTGGTCGTCCATGGTGGCAATACCGGCGCCATAAGGCGTCGGCGTGTCATAGGCGAGGTTGGCCGCCAGCTTGGTCCAGCGCCGACCGGAGGTGTAGAGATAGGCACGGCGTCCGACGCCGACCCAGTCGAAGGGATCGAGGATCATGAATTTTCCGCCCGCGAGGCGCGCCGGCGCTTCATCGGTACCGATGTAGCGGAAGAACATCGACTCGGACGGCAGCGGACCTTCGTTTGCCGGGTCAAAACCGGGCCAGTTGTTGATGTACTCGACCCGATCCACCAGAACGGCGGCGCCTTCGGTCGGCGCAACCCAGGCTTCAGCGCGCCCCTTCACGATCCACTGCTGATAACCGGCCAGGTGGTTCCACATCACCTGATTGCCGGTCTTCGGCATCGGGAACG
>CANJXH010000180.1 GCA_947478755.1 Betaproteobacteria bacterium
AGGAACACCCGTTCATGATGGGTGCTTCGATATCAAGATCGGGTTCACTCTGGGTTCGCCAGCGAAAACGCTCGTGAGCAAAACCGAACTTGTGATCAATCCCGACCCAAAATCCCTCTGGAAGGATTTGCCGTCGAACCAGGAAGATCCTTATTGGAAAGCTGACGAAGACAGTATGCATTTGCAAGGCGATAACGCGCTCATGGTGGCCGCCAGCAAGCGCGGCCGCTCTCACGCGCATGTTGGCAGCTTCAGGGATGACGATTTCTTGCTGTCGTACTTACCAGACGGCCAATGGCACATAGCCTTGGTCTCCGATGGAGCTGGTGGCTCCAAATTATCCCGTCGTGGATCCCAGATCATCTGTCACGACGGCGGTGAACACCTGAAGGAGCTGTTGTCGGGAGAAGGTGGCATGCAAGTGCAACAAGCCACGGAAGCGCTGCATCAGGCCCAGGTATCCGGTGCCTCGACAGATGCGGCGCTCGGCCAGTTGCGTAACGCGCTCTACACCACGATTGGCTACACCGCGCACCACGTCACGAAGGCAATCTTGGATGAAGTCCAAACGCGGCAGGATTTGGGAGGCACGTTCAAGGATTACTCATCTACAGCCTTGATCGGGCTGTGCCGGCGTTTTCCATTTGGTGTTCTGTGCGCAAGTTACTGGGTGGGCGATGGCGCCGTTGCCGTCATGCGCAATGATCACGGCACGATTCTTCTAGGCGAAGCTGACTCAGGCGAATTCTCAGGCCAAACCCGTTTCCTGGACCCTGCAGAGGTCACCCAGGAAGCGCTCCTTAAGCGCATTCGTTTCGAACTGGTGGATGACTTCAAAGCCATGGTTTTGATGACGGATGGAATTTCTGATCCGTTCTTCGAGACGGAAGCCAATCTGGAAAATCACACCAAGTGGGTGTCGCTTTGGGATGAACTCGATGCCAAAGCCCAAATCGAGAAGAGGGATGGAGACGTAGCTGTACGCTTGCTCGACTGGCTGGAGTTCTGGTCGCCGGGCAATCATGATGACCGAACCATTGCGGCAATCTACTGAGGAGGCAGCAATGGCAACCGCAATCAAACCCAAGACCATCAAGATCACAGCATCCGACGGCAGCGCCATCGAGTTTATCGACGAGATCAAGGCTTCCGGCGCCATGAAGGATGTCTATTTCTCGCCCAGCAAGAAATACGTGGTGGCTTTCTTTCGAGAAAAGCCAACCGCCGGGTTGAAGGATCGACTCTCGGTCATCACAGACAGTTATCGCAAACGCATCTTTGAAAATGTCGGTGGTGACTACTGGAAAAATGTTTATCGCTGGCCTACCTCCGTTGTTGAACATAACGGACGAATCGGGGTGGTTGTCCCTTTTTACGATCAACCTTTCTTCTTCCAGTATGGCTCGCGCAACAATGACATGCTGGGCATCAAAGGTCGCGAGAAAGAAGGCAAATGGTTCGCCAGTGCCAACAACCGAGCCAAGTTTGTTGATCCGCGCGAACTGGGTGACTGGTCGAAGCACCTGAAACTTTGTATTCAGATTTCTCGGGCTGTTCGTCGCATGCACAATGCCGGGCTTGCCCATTCCGACCTCTCGTACAAGAACGTCCTGGTCGATCCAAGTACCGGGCGGGCATGCCTGATCGATTTAGATGGTCTCGTTGTGCCCGGAAAATACCCACCGGATGTGGTCGGTACGCCGGACTTTATTGCGCCTGAGTGCGTGATGACGACGCATCTGAGCAAGGAGGATCCCAACCGAAAATTGCCATCGATTGCGACAGACCAGCATGCGCTCGCAGTCCTGGTGTACATGTATCTCCTCTATCGCCATCCACTGCGCGGCGACATGGTGCATGACCTGAATGATCCGGGGAAGGACGAAGAGCTATCCATGGGGGCCAAGGCCCTGTTTGTTGAACATCCGCTGGACAAGGCCAACAGCATCAAGGTCGGCCATCTGAAGCCTTCTGAATTGCCCTGGAAAGACACCGGGAAATTGCCTTACACGGTGACTGGGCCCTACCTCTCGGATCTGTTCAAGCGTGCATTTATGGATGGCCTGCACAACCCGGCTGCGCGGCCCACGGCTGAGGAATGGGAAACCGCCTTGGTCAAGACTGTTGACCTGATTCAGCCCTGCAGCAACACGGCCTGTGAGCAGGAATGGTTTGTGTTCGACAACAGCACCCAGCCTGCCTGCCCCTTCTGTAGCTCACCCTTTCACGGCAAGCTGCCCGTGCTCAATCTTTATTCATCGCGTCGTGCCGGCAGATTTCACCCGGACAATCACCGCTTGATGGTGTATTCCAATCAATCGCTGTTTCTGTGGCACGCCAAACGTGATCTAGTACCGAACGAAAAGATCACCGACGAACAAAAGAGGCGCCTCGGTTACTTCGTGTTTCACGTCAACAAGTGGTTTCTCGTGAACGAGAACATGCAAGACCTGATCGATCTGACGGATAACGACAATCGGGTTTCGGTTCCGATTTCCGGCAAGGTAGAACTCAGGGACGGGCAGAAGCTGTTGCTGTCCAAGGAAGCCGACGGCCGCCTGGTCGTCGTACAAATGGTGGATGCCTAGTTAAATGGGAAATTTCAGATATTGCGGACTCCCCGCCGGCTTCATGCGAAGCGCACATCCGGATTGTGCGAAAAAGGAAAAGCAGAAGACAGCCCAGGCTTCGCTCGGAATGACGAAGCTGGTGGAGGCGATCGCCCACGGGATCACCACCGGGACCAGCCTCGACGTCCTCGATCGTTCGATCGTCACGATCGAACAACAATACGGAATATCGCCGGGTAGTCGCAGCGAGAATCTGGTCCGGGGATGGGAGAGGGCCGTTGATGCGGCGCTCGAAGACAACATCCTTGAGGAGATTGAAGAACAGCGATTGCTCCTGTTTCAGCAGCACTTCAATCTCTCTCAGTCAGATCTTGATCGAAATGGTTCCTGGATGAAAATCACTCAGGCCTCGGTGCTGCGTGAGGTTTTAAACGGTAAAGTGCCGACGCGAGTTAATCTCAGCGGCGCGACAGGCATCAATTTCCAGAAAGGCGAAAGCATCGTCTGGGCATTCAAGAGCACCCGATATCTGGAAGACAAAACGCGCCGGACTTTCACCGGCACTTCCCAGGGGATGAGCTTCAAAATCGCCAAGGGGGTTTACTACCGGGTCGGCGCATTCAAGGGCCGGCCGATTGAAACTACTGAGCGCATTCACTTGGATACAGGATTGCTCGTGGTCACCGACAAGAACATTTACTTCGCAGGCCCGGCGAAGAGCATCCGTGTGCCGTACACGAAAATCGTCTCGTTCCAACCATACAGTGACGGTCTTGGCATCATGAAGGACAACGCGACCGCCAAGCCCCAGACCTTCCTGACCGGTGATGGCTGGTTCGTTTACAACCTCGTGACTAACCTGTCCCAACTGGGAAACAATTGATGCGCCTTGTCCCGTTGAGAGTTAACGGACGATTCATTGTGGAAACTCACTAACCGCTTACCAATACGTCACGATGATTTTCAAGATTGTTTTAGACATCCTGATTGTTCTGCTGATCTTCTACATGAAG
>CANJXH010000181.1 GCA_947478755.1 Betaproteobacteria bacterium
AAGCCGGGAAGAATATCGGGGATGTCGATATCGCTCAATCCGCTCGCTGCTCTGGCTGCGGAAAGTATCTCCTCCATATCCAGCCTGCGCGGATCTCCTGCTGCTATTTCCATCTATTCCTCCAGTAACATGTTTTTATGTATTTCAATGGCATAAATCACCAGCGCTTGCGCATCTGCGCACCCTTCCGACGCAAGCGAATCGCCGCATCTCGCTGCTCGGCCGTGACAACTGCCGTATCGGCGGGCAGGTGCTGGCGCAGTTCCGAGAGCTTCACCTTTTTTACCGCGTGGTTGGGCCATGAACTGCATTTCTCCCAGCGGATCTGGATGAAGCTCTTGCGGTAACCGGCGTTGTCCAGCCAGTTCGGCACACCCGGGTCCTGCTCCGAAATTACGGCACGGAAATATCCATCCTTGTCGATGGTCGCGGTGTGGCCGTTGAGACTGCTCTGCCGATTCATCCAGTCAATGGTGAAGGCAAACATGTCGAGCAGATGAAAACTCCAGTAGCGCGACTCATCCGGAACTTTGGATTCGATGATCAATGCCTCGTCGGGTTCCAGTTCGATCACGCCATAGGCGTAGCGCTGGGTGAAGATGCCGCCGTAAAACAGCATGTCCACGAAACCGATCTGGTTGGACACCAGCCCCGCCGTCATTTCCGGCACGAAATCGGCCGAGACCTTGACCGTACCTTCGGTCCATGCCGCGATGTGCCTGAGATTCCTTTCCAGCGATTCCACTGTCGCGCGCGGCCGGATCGCCGGCGTGTCGAGACGTTCGATGCCAAAGCGGCCGTCGATCTCGTTGATCCAGTCGTAGGACATCTGGCGCACAAACAGATAGCTCGCACCGGGATGCAGCTCCCACCAGTCGCCATCATGGCCCTCGGGACGCGTCGGACTGAGGATCACATCGAACTCGCCCTTGGGTCCGATCGTGAGGTCGTCGACATCGTAGTTGGCGAGCGTCTTGCCAAGCTTCTGGTCATCGACGATGCCGCGCGGGATGAACTGGCCGGTGCCGGTCTGGAAACCGATGCGCTTGACCGTGCCACGGAAACCGGAGATGCGGTACACCCCCTGGTCATTCAATGGCGAGACGTAATAGTCGAAATCGGGATTCGGTGCCAGTGCATTGAAGGCCTGATTGAAATACGACCACATGTCGGGGTGTTCGGTATCCGCATGCAGCAGTGCGAAGAACCCCATCGATATCTGCGAGTACAGGTTGCGGTAGTACTCGCGCCGCAATTGTGGATCATTGATATCCGTAACGTAACCCGCAAGGCGTTCGGCCACCGGCAACAGCGGTTCAATGTAGGAGCGCCACTCTTTCGAAACCAGTGCAGCTGTCTCAGGCGATACTGGCGGTGTCGGCAGTTGCTGTTCGCGTTTCTTATCCATTCGTTTTTCCTTCTTTCGTTTTTATCGCGCTGCTTTCGCAATTACCAGCGCTTGCGCACAAGGATCCATCGTCTGCATTGCCGTATCCCACGACAATCAGTATTCAGTTTTCGCAAGCTACAACCGGTTCATGCTATCAGAGGCCAAACGGCAAAGCGCAATGACCAAGTGACTTTAATTCCCTCGGGGCGTGACTTCGATTCAGTTGCCAAACCGGCGTATCCGGTTATTGAAAAAATCAAAATTGCAATGAGGAAAAGATGATGGGTACGCCGTGCAAAAGGTAATGGAGATGCGCCGCTGACCAGCGTCAACTGAATCGAAATCAATCGTCAGCTGAACCAAAGTCACGCTGCGGCCAATAGCAATCGGGTTTAATGGCACGCTGCATGTTGACCATCCGTACGTCTGGTTGCACACACGATGCTGCCAAGGCCGGTAAATGGAGAGCAGGGCATATGCGACAGGGCGTTAGGCGCTCTGTCGATATTCCAGAATTTGAATTTTCCGCCTCGATGGGACATGGCCAACAGTGGCAGGGTATATATTCAGCGCCAGCCTGAAGCTTGATGGCGGCGGTCTTGTGATGAAGCTTCTCTCCAGGTAAAAAAGGACAATACAAATGCAAACCTTTGCGATCAAGTCGTCTGCTGCACAGTTGATGGTCAAGGCGCGAGAGCTGACAAGTGTCGATATCGTAGACAGTGATATCGAAGAAGCGCTGGGCAAGCTGGTACAAGCGCTGAATACCGAAGCGCAACTGAGCGAGGCCGGTGCTGCCGGCATGGAAGGGCGCATCCTGACCATCCTCTGCAACCGGCTGCGGATGCTTCGCGACTTCGCTGCACATCCAGAGATCGACGAGCAGCAGATCGTTCGTCCGCATTTCCTCACCGGCGCGGGGCGTTCCGGTTCGACCAAGATGCACAAGCTGCTTGCGGCGAGTGGCGACTTCAAGTACCTGAGGTTCTGGCAGCAGTTCAATCCGTCTTTGCGCGGCGGCAATCGTGCCGAAGACCCGGGTGAGCGTGTACGTGAAGCGAGGGACTTCATCGCCTGGTTCAACGAGCATTCGCCACAGGCCCGATTGATTCACGAATACGAAGTGTTCGAGCCGGAAGAGGAAACGTTTCTCATTGACCACACGCGTTTTCTGATCAATTTTTGCATTACTCACACGAGTATCCCGAGCTATATGCAATGGTGCATGACGCAGGACATGGCCAAACAGATCGGTTTCCTCAAGCAGGCGCTCAAGTACCTGCAGTGGCAGTTCTACGATGGCGACGAGCGCCCCTGGCTGCTGAAGAACCCCTTGTATTGCGGCATGGAGCCGCTACTGGTACAGCTGTTCCCCGATGCTGTGTTCGTGGCCACGCACCGCGACCCGAGCGCACGCGTCGCTTCGTCGGCCGGCCTTACCGTATGCATGCAGAAGGCCTACAGCGATGCCGACCGCGGCAAGCAGGCTGGCCCGGTAATGTTGGAATTCATGGCCATGGCAGCCAACCAGTATCTGGCGGGTCGCGACGCCTTTCCGGACGTCAAGATTCTCGATATCGGCTATCCGGAACTGAACAAGCAATCGGAACGGGTTGTGGAAAAGGTCTATGCTTTCGCGGGACGAGCACTGACGGACAAGGCGCGGCAGTCGATACGTGATTGGGAGCAAGAGAACGCCCAGCACAAGCATGGCGTCTACAAGTATTCGCTGGCGGACTACTCGCTCACGGAAGACATGATTACCGAAAAATTCCAGTCGTACGTCGCGCGTTTCCACGATTATCTCTAAGGAGAACCACATGACGGTTTCAAGCGAAGCAGGGGCGACCAAAGTCGTGTTGAGCGAAGGCGAATTTCTTTTCAGCAAAGGCACGACGATCCGGGTTTTCTCCCTGTTCTTCGTCATGATGATTCTCGACTTTGCCGACCGCATGATCGTGGCTTCGCTCCTGCCCAGCATCAAAGCTGAATGGAACATTACCGACGCCCAGGCCGGCCTGCTGAATTCGGCACTTTTTGTCGGCATGGTGATCTTTTCGATTCCGGCATCGATCGC
>CANJXH010000182.1 GCA_947478755.1 Betaproteobacteria bacterium
ATCCCTGGCTTTGCTGGCATCGCCCAACAAGGTTTCCACTTCGGTGGGGCGGAAGTAACGCGGATCGACGGCGACGATGCGCTTGCCTGAAGTATCGTAGCCTTTCTCGTCGACCCCCTCGCCTTCCCAGCGAATCTGCATGCCGAGTTCTTTGGCGGCGGCATTGACGAAATCACGCACGCTGAACTGCACGCCCGTGGCGATGACGAAATCATCTGCCTGCTGCTGCTGCAGCATGAGCCACTGCATTTCGACGTAATCCCTGGCATGGCCCCAGTCGCGCAATGCGTTCATGTTGCCAAGGTAGAGGCAGTCTTGCAGGCCAAGCTTGATACGGGCCAACGCGCGGGTGATCTTGCGCGTGACGAAGGTTTCGCCGCGGATCGGGCTTTCGTGGTTGAACAGGATGCCATTGCAGGCATACATGCCATAGGCCTCGCGATAGTTGACCGTGATCCAGTAAGCGTAAAGCTTGGCGACGGCATAAGGGCTGCGCGGATAAAAGGGGGTCGTCTCTTTTTGCGGAGTCTCCTGCACCAGGCCATACAACTCTGACGTGGAGGCCTGATAGAACCGCGTCTTGCTTTGCAGGCCAAGGATGCGGATGGCCTCGAGCACGCGCAGGGCACCCAGGGCGTCTGAGTTGGCGGTGTATTCGGGTTCTTCGAAAGACACGGCAACATGGCTTTGTGCGGCAAGGTTGTATATCTCGTCCGGCTGCACCTTCTGGATGATGTGTATCAGGCTGGACGAATCGGTCATGTCCCCATGGTGCAGATAGAAGGGACGGCCCGCGTCGTGCACATCGTGGAGCAAATGGTCGATTCGGGCGGTATTGAACAGTGAACTGCGGCGTTTCATGCCATGCACTTCGTAACCTTTATCCAGCAGAAACTCTGCCAGGTAAGCACCGTCTTGGCCGGTAACCCCGGTAATCAAGGCTTTTTTCGTCATTGACTCATCTCCAGTTTGCGGGCGTCATTATCCAATAGACGCAAAACTTCGTTTGGCGAGCGAATGCGCTTTTTTGCCTGCTGATCAATTATTGAAGAGCATGGATTGGCAACCCCGCCACCAAACAGGATGACTGGAATCAAGCTCGGGGTTCATTGATCTATCTCGACCAACAGGCGTAACAAATACTCGCCGTAGCCGGTCTTGCCCAATGGCAGGGCCAGCGATTCCAATTGAGCCGGGCTGATCCATTTTTGCCGAAAGGCGATCTCTTCAGGGCAAGAAACCTTGAAGCCTTGCCGATTTTCGATGGTGGCAATGAACTGGCTCGCTTCGAGCAACGATTCGTGGGTACCCGTATCAAGCCAAGCATAGCCCCTTCGCATAAGCTCGACATGCAAACCATCCTGCTGCTGATATAGACGATTGAGGTCGGTGATTTCAAGTTCGCCACGAGCCGAGGGCTTGAGCGATTTGGCTAAATCGGCCACCCGCCGGTCATAAAAATACAGGCCGGTCACGGCGTAGCTGGATTTTGGCCGTGCAGGCTTTTCTTCAAGGCTGACGACCTTGCCGCTAACGTCAAACTCGACCACACCGAATCGCTCGGCGTCTTTAACATGATAGGCAAAGACGGTAGCGCCTTCCTCACGCTTGTCTGCATGGGCCAGCAGATGCTGAAACCCGTGACCGTAGAAAATATTGTCCCCAAGCACCAGAGCACAAGTGTTGTCACCGATGAACGATTCACCAATGACAAAGGCTTGTGCCAAGCCATCGGGTGTCGGCTGCACTGCATAGCTCAGGCTCAGGCCCCACTGGCTGCCATCACCCAACAGCTGAGCAAAGCGCGGCGTGTCTTGCGGTGTCGAGATGATCAGAATTTCGCGGATGCCGGCCAGCATGAGGGTGCTGAGTGGGTAATAGATCATCGGTTTGTCGAAGACCGGAAGCAGCTGCTTGGAGATTGCCAAGGTCGCGGGGTACAGGCGCGTGGCGGAACCACCCGCCATGATGATGCCTTTCCGTGTGCTGGCTGAAGGGTTCATGCCCCGACCTCATCTGTGCCGATTTTTTTGCTCATGATCAGATTCGTCCGTAGTGGTCTTCCAGCCGCACGATGTCGTCCTCGCCGACATAGTCCCCGACCTGCACTTCAATCATGACGCAGTCTACGTCACCGGGATTCATTAGCCGGTGCTGAGTATTGGCCGGAATGTAGGTTGATTCATTGGGACTGATAAGGATTTCATGTTCTCCGTTAACCACCTTCGCGACGCCAGAGACCACTACCCAATGCTCGCTGCGGCGATGATGAAGCTGCAAGGACAGGCTGGCACCGGGCTTCACCACGATTCGCTTGAGCTTGAAACCGGGCCCTTCTTCAAGCACGGTGTACGTGCCCCAGGGTCGATGCACGGTTCGATGCTGCGTCGCTGCCTCGTGTCCGCTTGCCCGCAGTTTGGCAACGATGTCTTTGACTTCCTGCGCACGATCGCCATCGGCAACCAGCAGGGCGTCCGGCGTGTCGATGATCAACATGTTGTCGAGGCCGACGGTGGCGACGACACGGCCAGAACTGCTGACAATATTGTTCCAGCTGTCGATGGCGACCACGTCGCCCTGAAATCGGTTGCCTTGCTCGTCTGGCGGTATCAGCCCGGCCAGGGCCGGCCATGAACCAATGTCGTCCCAGCCGAACCGGGCTTCGACCATGGCCACGCTGGCAGCCTTTTCCATCACCGCGTAATCGATCGATATGTTTGGTGCAGAGGCAAATGCCGCAGCCGACAAAACAAGCGGCTGTACCGCGTGATCCGCTTGTGCCAATGAGGCTTCCGCTGCTGCCAGGACATCGGGCGCATATCGCTGCATGTCGGCCAGGATGCGTGCTGCCTTGAAGCAGAACATGCCGGAGTTCCAGTAATGCCGCCCTGAAGCCAGATACTCCCTGGCAAGCGCCGAGGCTGGCTTTTCAGTGAAGCAGGCAACGCGATAGCCACGACCGGCACTGCCAATGTCCAGCTCATCACCAGCTTCGATGTAGCCGTATCCCGTTTCGGGTTCGGTTGGCTTTATGCCAAACGTCACCAGCCAGTCCTTTTCGGCAAGGGATACGGCGGCATTGACTGCCTCGGCGAATGCCTGCTGATCGCTGATCAGATGATCGGCGGCCAGCACCAGCATGACGGCATCTTCGCCATATAGTGAAAAAACATGGCTCGCTGCCGCCGCAATGGCTGGGGCGGTATTGCGGCCTGTGGGCTCAAGCAGGTAATCGTGCTTGATCACGATTCCCGTCTCGGCGTAATCGTCGCGGGTGAGAAAGTAGTGTTCGCGATTGGTGACAGTCAACACTGTCGAGACCCCGTTCAGCGCAGCGGCGCGTTGCAAGGTTTTCTGCAACAGACTTTCGCCGTCGGGCAGTCGAATGAAGGGCTTTGGGTTCGCTTCGCGCGACAGGGGCCAGAGACGCGTACCCGAACCCCCTGACA
>CANJXH010000183.1 GCA_947478755.1 Betaproteobacteria bacterium
CATGAAACGGGGGGCGATTGTTCTGGTGGCACTGGTACTGGCGGGCTGCGCCAGCAAGTCGCCATCCAATGCCAAAACGGGTAGCAGCACGCAGGGTGGTTTCAGCCCGGCGCAGTTCGTC
The DNA here is from genome assembly GCA_947478755.1 of Betaproteobacteria bacterium. Taxonomy (GTDB): domain Bacteria; phylum Pseudomonadota; class Gammaproteobacteria; order Burkholderiales; family Rhodocyclaceae; genus Georgfuchsia. The sequence goes on from CANJXH010000183.1 coordinate 122, forward strand.
AAGACCGACATCGACCGCATTGCGGAGGCGCATGAGAGGGAGTTGCAGGTCAGCCTCAGGTTGCTGACGGAAAAGCTCTACAGGCGCAACCCGAAGGAATGGAAAAAAGGCGGTTGGGCGAAAGCCGAGGACCCGGTTCAGCGCCTGTTCGGGCAGCAGCACAACTGGCATTTCCCCGAGCTGGAAAACCGCTTTGGTGCCGACGCCATACAACTGGCGCTGAAGCCGGACTACGGTGGTGATCGCGTGTTTGCTTTTTCCGCCGGCATGGGCGGCATGCTGCTCACGGCCTTCAACAATCGCTATGAGTTCTACATGACGGATGATCTTGATGCCCAGCGGCTGTACAACGCAGCGCGCAATATCGAGATCGCGGCGTGGAAGCTGGCCAACGACCGTGGCGCCGATGGACAGCTGTTGCTGCTGTCGAACGAAGCAGGCCCAATACCGAACCTGAGCTTCGAGCGCGAGTTCGGCAAGATGATCGGCAATCTCGATATTCTCTCCACCACCATTGCCGACAAGGGCAATCGCACGGTGGTGAAGGTAGTGCAAACAATGGCAACGGCGGTATTCCTGCCCGTCGCCGGATTGAAATGAAATGAAGAAATACATCATCCTGATTTCCGGTCGCGGCAGCAACATGGAAGCCTTGCTCAATGCCGACCTGCCCGGCCGATGCGTTGCCGTGATCAGCAACCGTCCCGACGCAGGCGGACTGGATTTCGCCAGAAGCAAGGGCATTGCAACCGCCGTGATTGACCACCGCGTCCATGCCGACCGCAACGCCTTTGATGCCGCGCTGGCGGCCGAGATCGAGCGCCATGCTCCGGACCTTGTCTTGCTGGCCGGCTTCATGCGGGTGTTGGGCGACGATTTTGTCCGGCGCTTTGAAGGCCGGATGCTGAATATCCATCCATCGTTGTTACCGGCCTTCCCCGGCATGCACACGCATCGCGAGGCGCTGGCCAAGGGCGTCAAGCTGCACGGCTGCACGGTGCACTTCGTGACGCCGACGCTGGACAGCGGGCCGATCGTGATTCAGGCCGCGGTGCCGGTGCTGGGTGATGACACCGAAGCAAGCCTGTCGTCGCGGGTGCTGGTGCAGGAGCATCTGATCTATCCGCAGGCGGCCGCATGGTTCTTGCAGGGACGTCTGCACCTGGCCGACGGCCGCGTGGTTTCCCGCATCCCGCAGCCAGACTCGGACGCGATGATCGCGCCGCCCCTCACCGGCTTGCCATGAGACGCAGCATTGTCGTCGCGCTGCTGTTGTCCGCCTTGCTTCACTTGCTGGTACTGGCCGCTCCCGGCTGGTATGTCGGCAACCCGCTGCTCGAAGACAGCCTGCCGCTGGAGGCGCATCTGGTCGTGCCGAAGGCGGCGGCAAGCCCGCAAAAAAAGCCACGCAAGCTGCCGGACAGGATCGCGCCCATTGTGCAACAGGCGCCTGCAGTGCCTGACGTCGTTGCCGCAGCAGAGCCGCAGCCCAAGCCACAAGCCGACCCCGCACCGCCGGCCGAGCCCGTTGCCGAGCCGGTGACCGACGTGATTCCGGAAGTCGTGCCGCCGCTGCCGCGCAAAGGCCGCATCCGGTTTTCGATCATGCGCGGCGATGACGGCTTCGCCGTGGCGCAATCGGTGCATGAATGGCACCACGATGGCCAGCGTTACGCGCTGACTGCCACCAGCGAGACTACCGGCATCGCCGCGATTTTCAAGGCGGTCAAGCGGGTGCAGACCAGCGAGGGCGGTTTCCTGAAGGGGGAATTGAAGCCGGAGAACTTTCGCGATGATCGTGGCGGTGGCGATGTCGCTACTGCCAGCTTCGACTGGGCGGCGCAGCAGGTCACCATCACTGACGGACGCGTGGTGCCGATCAACGATGGCGCCGAAGACCTGCTCTCGATGTTCTACCAGTTGATGCAGGCCGCGCAGCGCGGCGAAGGATTTGTGATGGCGGTAGCAACGGGACGCAAGGTCGAGCGCTATGCCTTCGAGTGGCTGGGCGAGGAAGAACTTGATTTGAAGCCGGGACGCTTTCATGCCTGGCATGTGCGTGTGCGTGCCGCGTCGGGTGGCAAGGACACGACGGAAGTCTGGCTGGGAAAGGAAGTGGCGGGTTTGCCGATCAAGATCCGCTTTACCGACCGCAAAGGTGATATAGCTGTACAGGTCGCTGTTGAAATTGAATACGAAGGTAAATGAATTGAGCCTGCAAATAAGTACAGACATGATTGGCGCTGCCACCGATGTGGTGGCAACGCTCCTGGAGTTCTCGCAACCGGCGGATGCCGTGCTGTCGAACTACTTCCGCAACAACCGCCAGCTGGGGCAGCGTGATCGCGCATTTGTCGCCGATACGGCCTATGCCGTGCTGCGGCGCAAACGCTTTCTCGAAGCGCTGTGCGGCGAAAAGCATTCACCGCGGCAATTGGTGCTTGCGGCGTTGATGCGGGTGCAGGGTATCGGCCAACGCCAGTTGGGCGAAAACCTCTCCGCTGCGGAGAGCAAGTGGCTGACCGAATTCAAGGCCCGGCCGGAGCCATCGTTGTCGCCGGCCGAACAGTGCGATCTGCCCGACTGGCTGTACGAGCGTCTGGCCGCGACGCGCAGTGCCGAGCAGATTCTGGAACTGGCGCGTAGCCTCAATCAACCGGCGCCGCTCGACCTGCGGGCCAATGTGATTCGCGCGTCGCGCGACGATGTGCTGGCGCAACTGCATGCCGAGCACGTAGAAGCTGAGGCTTGCCCGTATGCGCCCTTTGGCATCCGTCTCAAGGACAAGCCGGCGCTGTCAAAGAGCAGCCTGTTTCTCGACGGCAAGGTTGAAGTGCAGGACGAAGGCAGCCAGTTGCTGGGCCATCTGCTGCAACCCAAGCGTGGCGAAATGGTGGCGGACTTCTGCGCCGGTGCGGGCGGAAAGACACTGTTGCTGGGGGCGCTGATGCGCTCGACCGGGCGCTTGTATGCCTTCGACGTGTCGGAAAAGCGCCTCGCCAAGATGAAGCCGCGCCTGGCGCGGTCGGGGCTGTCCAACGTACACCCGGCAGCGATTGCCAACGAAAACGATATTCGCATCAAACGACTCGCCGGCAAGTTCGATCGCGTGCTGGTGGATGCACCGTGTTCCGGGCTTGGGACATTGCGGCGCAACCCTGACCTGAAGTGGCGCCAGCAACCCAAAAGCGTGGATGAACTGACTCAGAAACAGACGGCAATCCTTGCCTCTGCGGCACGGCTGGTAAAGCCGGGCGGGCGTCTGGTCTACGCCACCTGCAGCTTGCTGCAGGAGGAGAACGAGGACATCGTTGCA
>CANJXH010000184.1 GCA_947478755.1 Betaproteobacteria bacterium
GAGTACGCTGGTCAATATGCTGCTTGCGCGGGATCCCGGCATGCAGCTGTCGATTTCCTACACCACACGCCCGCCGCGTCCGGGCGAGGTGAATGGCAAGAACTATCACTTCATCGATATCCCCGCCTTTACGGCGATGCGGACGCAGGGCGAATTTCTCGAATGGGCGGAGGTTCACGGCAATTTTTACGGCACATCGCGTTCGGCGCTGGCACAGCAATTGGGCAACGGTCGCGACCTGGTGCTTGAAATCGACTGGCAGGGCGCGCAGCAGGTGCGCCAGCAATTCAAGCAGGCGATCGGAATTTTTATTCTCCCGCCCTCGGTGGAAGAGCTCGAAAGACGCCTCAGAGGGCGCGGGCAGGATAGCGAAGACGTGATCAAACGCCGCGTGGCTGCGGCTTTGGGCGAAATGCGGCATGTCGATGAGTTCGACTTTGTTATAATCAACAAAGACTTGGCGGTAGCGTTGGATGATCTGACGGCTGCTGTCCGTGGCGCTCGTCTCAAGATCGACTTGCAGCGAGCCCGTCACCCCGATGTATTTCGTTCCCTTGAATTAGGATAGCTGCCATGGCCCGCGTTACCGTAGATGATTGCTTGAAGAAGATCCCCAACCGTTTCCAATTGACGCTGGTCGCGACCTATCGCGCCCGCCAGATCACCATGGGGAGCACGCCAACTGTCGACGCGGGCAGGGACAAGCCCACGGTTGTTGCCTTGCGTGAACTCGCTGCCGGTAATTTCGGCATCGAATTGCTTACTCAACGTCAGAGTTGAGTGGCGGTGAGAACGGGGCATTGCAATGTCGGCCGTTCTCCCGTCTTCCGTTGCGACCGGCGAAACCAATCCCGCTCGCCAGCCTGACGCCAGTCAGCGTTCCGAACTCGATGCCGGCCTTGTCCGGCTTCAATCCACCTTATCTGCCTATCTTCCGCCTGCTGATGTAGAGCGGGTGGGTGCCGCATTTGCTTTCAGCGATGCAGCGCACGTCGGTCAGTTTCGCGTCAGTGGCGCCCCCTATCTGTCGCACCCCCTGGCGGTAGCAGAAACGCTGGCCGGTTGGCATCTGGATGCGCAGGCCATCATCGCCGCGTTGCTTCACGACGTGATGGAAGACACCGAGATCACCAAGCAGGAGATCGCCGATCGCTTCGGCGTTGCCGCGGCAGAGCTGGTTGATGGCGTCTCCAAGCTCGACAAGATCGAAGACCAGACCTTCGAGCAGGCTCAGGCCGAAAACTTCCGCAAGATGTTGCTGGCGATGGCGCGCGACGTTCGTGTGATGCTGATCAAGCTGGCCGATCGTTTGCACAACATGCAGACACTCGGAGTAATCCGGCCCGAAAAACGCCAGCGTATTGCCCGCGAAACACTCGATATCTATGCGCCGATTGCCAATCGACTCGGGCTCAATACGCTGTATCGGGAATTGCAGGAGCTCTCGTTTCAATACCTGTATCCCTTACGCTACAAGGTGCTGTCGAAGGCAGTCAAGGCGGCCCGGGGCAACCGGCGCGAGGTGGTGAACAAGATATTGCTCAACCTGCGCAAACGCCTTCCGGAAGCCGGCATCGAGGCCGAAGTAATGGGCCGCGAAAAGCATCTGTATGGCATTTATCGCAAGATGCGCGAAAAGCATCTCACGTTTTCGCAAGTGCTCGACATCTACGGTTTTCGCATCATCGTCAAGGACGTGCCGACCTGTTATCTGGCGCTGGGTGCCCTGCATGGCCTTTACAACCCGGTGCCCGGGAAATTCAAGGATTACATCGCCATCCCCAAGGCCAACGGATACCAGTCACTGCACACTACTCTGATCGGGCCATTCGGCACGCCGGTGGAAGCCCAGTTGCGCACTGCGGCCATGCACCATGTTGCGGAATCCGGTGTCGCCTCGCACTGGCTTTACAAAGACGACAAGGCCTTGTCGGAGTTGCAGCGCAAGACCAGCAAGTGGCTGCAATCGCTGCTTGAATTGCAATCCAACTCGGGAGACTCCACCGAGTTCCTCGAGCACGTGAAGATCGACCTTTTCTCGGGGGAGGTCTACGTATTTACTCCCGCCGGAAAAATTCTGGTGCTGCCTCGCGGGTCTACCCCGGTGGATTTTGCTTACGCAGTGCACACCGATATCGGCGATCGCTGCGTCAGTTGCCGTATCAACCAGGAGCTGATGCCATTGCGTACCGAATTGCGCAATGGCGATCGTGTCGAGATCATCACGGCCCCGCACGCCAGCCCCAATCCAGCTTGGCTCTCATACGTCAAGAGCGCCCGCGCCCGATCGAACATCCGGCATTTCCTCAAGACGCAGCAAACGGAGGCCTCGGTGGCCTTGGGTGAGCGTCTGTTCTCGCAGGCACTGCGCGGTGTTGGTACCGCGCTGGCGGACATTACGCCAACTCGCTGGAAGGGCCTATTGCGCGACACCGGCGCCAAATCAAAAAGCGAGTTGTTGACCGATATCGGTTTGGGTACCCGCCTCGCCGCCATCGTCGCCCGGTATCTGCAACACAAGGACGAAAAAGTGGCTATCGGCGCAACCGGTGAAGTGGCGCTGTCAAAGCCGGGAGGCAGCGACAAGAAGGCGCCCGGCCCGATTTTGATCAGGGGTACCGAAGGGCTGGCGGTCCAACTGGCCTCCTGTTGCCGGCCAATTCCCGGTGATCCGATTGTCGGCCTGATCCGCAAGGGCCAGGGCTTGATGGTGCATACCCACGATTGCAGCAATATCGCCAAATTGCGTGGCGACCGGGTCGATTGGGTGGATGTTGAATGGGAGCAGGGGCTGGACGGATTGTTCGACGTCAGCATCCGGGTTCTGGTGCAAAATCAGCGCGGCGTTCTCGCCAAGCTGACGGCGGCGATCGCCGAGGGGCAGTCCAATATTGCCGACGTCAGCGTCGAGGGTGATCATGGTGCAACCGCATCGGTCTACTTCACGCTGCAGGTGCAGAACCGGGCACATCTGGCTCGTGTACTGCGTAGTTTGCGACATATCCAGGAGGTGATTCGCATTGCGCGCCTCAAGGAAAAAACACTGAAACACATCAATTAACTGACTGACGAGGTAACAAAATGGGAATGTACGAGTCTGAGCATACGAAGTTCATGCGGGAATGGCTGCAAAAACATCCTGACCAGATCGAAGCTTCCAAACAGGGGCGTGCCCTGTGGTGGGACAAGCAGGCCCGTGACCCCGAGGCACAGCGTCGCGAACAGGCGTCGAAGGTGGCCCCCAAGGCGTATTACTACGACGCGAATTGAATTGTGAAATATCGGCAGAAACCCA
>CANJXH010000185.1 GCA_947478755.1 Betaproteobacteria bacterium
AATGCGAACACGGACATGGCGAGGCGCCACGCGATCACGGCGAAGCGCTGCAAAACGGTCAGGACACTCGATAGTCCAAACGGATCATCGTTTTGTCGACCAGTGCAAAACGTCCTGTTTGCAGTGTCGGCAAATTCGATCAGGTTACGGGTATCCGGACTGAACGCCGGCTTGAAACAAAAGCACCGCTCACTTCCGAGCGGTACCTTGTTGAAACTGACAATGTTCGGCGGTGTCAGGAAGCAGGCGGAGCGCCTGCTTCCTCGACAATACTGCAACCGCTATTTTTTTGACTTGGCCTTGGCGAGGGCAGCACTCGCCGCCGCAAGATCGGCATCGGTGATCTTGCCCGAGTCGCGCAAGGCAACCAGCAATGCAACCGGCTTGGGCAAATTACGCCCTGATTCATAGCGGCTACCGCCACTTTGAGTCACGCCGAGCGGCGACCAGAAGGTTTGTTGATTGACGCCAATTTTTTTGCGGTGATCGGCAATATTCGAAAGCATAAGTTTGAGATTTTTGGACATTTGAACTCCTTTTCTGCAAGTTGGCATTCATTCCGTAAGGGCATTCAGAACCTGCACGAGAATCACCTGCAAACGCATCTGATTGTGTGCGCTGACGGAGCGCCAGAACCGTAGAAGACACGCGGTATCTGGTTAAGTTCCGCTGTGCAAAGTGACAATGTATTATGCGCCTGCGTTTAATGGTTTTGCACCACTCTTACAAAAAGGGAATGCCAGAAATGAAAACCCGCTACTGCTTGCTGACGACAATGTTTTCGATCTCGTTTGCTTGCCCCGCCTTGAGCGCCGTCAGTGCCGACGAAGCCCGATTGCTTGGTACGACATTGATGCCCTGGGGTGCCGAAAAGGCAGGCAACAAAGAGGGCACCATCCCCGAATACACCTACGAGCGCGTAACGCCACCACCGGCCTACGACCCCAAGCGTCCGGGGCAATATCCTGATCCGTGGAACGAAAAACCGCTCTACTCAATCACCGCGCAGAACTACGCCCAATATGCCAGCCATCTTTCCGAGGGGCATATCGAGATGTTCAAGAAATACCCTGCGTATCGCATGGACATCTACAAGTCCCACCGCACGGCGCAGTACCCGAAATATGTCATCGAAAACTCCCTCAAGAATGCCACCTCATGCAAGGCGGTCAATGATGAACTGCGTCTGGAAGGCTGCTATGGCGGCGTACCGTTCCCGATTCCCAAATCCGGCAATCAGGTGATCTGGAACCACGAGCTTCATTACGGCTTGTACGCCGGGGGCGGTGAAGGCCGCGCCTATCTCGTGACCAGTGACGGCAAGGTCATCCTCACTGCAGAACAAACCTTGAACGGGGATGCACCCTTTTTTGACCCAAACCGCACCACACCAGCGGATCCGCAATCAATCTCCGGTCGTTTCCGCGTCGACTTTACCGGCCCCGCACGCAAAACCGGAGAGAAGCTGCTTGGCATTGGTTCGCTTGATCAGATCAGCCCGGGTATTCGGGTCTGGCAATACCTGCCCGGGCAGCGTCGAGTCAAACTCGCTCCCGACTTGGCTTATGACACGCCAAGCCCAACCGGTGGTGGCGCCTCCACCATTGATGAGATCATGGTCTTTAGCGGTGCCCAGGATCGCTACGACATGAAATTCGTGGGCAAGAAGGAAATCTATCTGCAGTACAACAACTTCAAGATTACCGACCCATCAGTTTGTCCCGTCGACGTTTATTTCACCAGGAATTTCCCCAATCCGGATTGCGTTCGCTGGGAATTGCACCGCACCTTTGTGGTGGAAGCGCGCCTCAAGCCGCAGTTCCGCCATATCCTGCCAAAACGCATCATGTACTTTGACGAGGACATCTGGGGCCCGGCAACCGGAGCGGGATACGATGCCAGTGGCAAGATATTCCGGGTTGAGGAGGCCCCCTACTTCCCCACCTACGATCTTGGCTATGGCCATGCGGTCACTGCGGCCGTGACGTTGGACCTGAATACGGGCGCCTATTATCAATCCACGTTCTATGCCTATCCAGGCGGCGGGATTCGGGAAACCAAGAAGCAGCCCGATGCTTTTTATTCACCCGACGGGTTGGCTGGCGAAGGCATTCGATAGAGAACGCCTCGCCCCGAGCGGGCAAGCCGTTGTTCTGCCCGGGACTGAAGCCGGCCTAAAACTCGCCGCGCCGCGCCGACTTCACGTCGGAACGGCGCGCCTTGTTTTCCAGTCGTCTCCTTACCGAGCCTTTGCTGGGTTTTGTTGGCCGGCGTTTTTTCGGCAACACGGCCACGCTGTCGATCATCTCCTGCAGCCTCGACATCGCCTCGGCGAGGTTTCTTTCCCTGCTGCGAAATTCCTGCGACTTGATGATGACCATGCCGTCCTTGCTGATGCGCTGGTCAGCGAGTTGGAGCAAGCGCTGGCGAATTTCCTCGGGAAGTGACGATGCGGCGATATCGAAACGCAGGTGAACCGCACTGGAGACCTTGTTGACATTCTGCCCACCGGCGCCCTGGGCCCGGATCGACGTTACTTCGACTTCATCCGGCGATACGGAAAAAACTGGACGCATGCCGACTCGGCCCGCAAATGTGGCCGGCCTTATTGGGCGAAACCAATATTGATTTCACCATCCAGTGAAACGATCGTGTCAAGAATGCTGTCGACCAACTCGGCATCTTCATCCGACCATACCGCCTCCGGGTCGAGTGAGGTCGTTGCCAGCGGGGCAATATCAAAATCGACAAACTGATCGCCGATTTTCAAGGCCTGCACGCCGGACGGATGTTCGACCAGTTCCCATTCATCAGGAATCTCGAGTTCAGCGCGTATCACAATTGTCATGCTTTTCATGGCGGTGTTCCATTGACTAAACGTCGAATGTAGCACTTGCATGGACAAAAGCGACAGCCATTCACCGGCTGCGGCAGACGACCTGCCCCGTGATTGTCACGCCACCTTGTCTGCCGGCAGGCCGGCGACACGATTGCGGCCAATCTGCTTGGCCGTATAAGCCGCTTCATCTGCGCGCTTGATCAACTGATCGGGAATCTTCATGTCGATGCTGCGCACTGCGACACCAATACTGACCGTCACACTGGCCAATTCCGGGTTTTTTACGCTGATTGTCCGCGCGCATTCAAATTTGACCACCTGTGCTCGTTGAATATTGACCAGGGGTAAAAGCCGCCCGTCATGGGCGGGACTGTGGATAAGTGTAGCGTAGTGTGATGTAGTTTGCGTTCCTTTCTGAGTAGTGAGTTATCGATAT
>CANJXH010000186.1 GCA_947478755.1 Betaproteobacteria bacterium
AATGAAGGCAACCTTCGACTGGCAACTGGCCGTTGACAGGAAACCGGAGTCGTAGGTGAAAAGTCCGGTCTTGCCGCCCAGGGTGCGAATGTCGATGACATCCTGACCATGCGTGCCTTTCATGATCGGGAAGTCGACAGCCTTGCCGTCGATGGTCAGCGTTGCTACGCGTGGTGTCGTCATGGTGATAGCCCCTATCCTTGTTTCAAGTCGTCAAAAATTGTTTATCCAAAAACACCAGACTCTGCGCCAAAACCGGCTGTGCGCAGCATTCCGATACACTTTTCAAGTTCTTCATCGTCAATGGTCGCGCGACCATTGACGAGGTCCCACAAATCATGATCCTCAAACGCCAGCAAACGTGTCAGTGCGGCTTCGCTTCCAGCGTCAATATCATCGCCTTGCTGCATCCAGAAACGCTGAAACACAATGTCCAGTTCAAGCAGGGCACGGCGGCAATGCCATTTTAGGCGCCCTATGCGTGCCTGCTTTTCACTGTCCATATCCGAAAAATGCCTTAAACGGCTCTCCGAACCATCATTTCCTTGATCTTGCCAATTGCCTTGGTGGGATTGAGTCCCTTGGGGCAAACGTCAACACAGTTCATGATGGTGTGGCAGCGGAAAAGTCGATAAGGATCTTCCAGGTCATCAAGTCGTTCGCTGGTAGCCTGATCTCGTGTATCTGCAATAAAACGATAAGCATTAAGCAGGCCAGCCGGACCGACAAACTTGTCCGGATTCCACCAGAACGACGGGCATGAGGTGGTACAGCAGGCGCAGAGGATGCACTCGTAAAGTCCATTCAGTTCCTCCCGATCCTCCGGTGACTGAAGGCGCTCGCGCTCGGGTGGCGGTTCGTTGTTGATCAGGTACGGCTTTATCGAGTGGTACTGCTTGAAGAACTGCGTCATGTCGACAATCATGTCTCGGATCACCGGCAAGCCCGGCAGCGGACGCAAGACGATCGGCTGCTTCAGGTCCTTTATGTCGGTCAAACAGGCCAGACCGTTCTTGCCGTTGATGTTCAGCGCATCGGACCCGCAAACGCCCTCGCGACATGAACGCCGGAACGACAGGCTGTCGTCCTTTGCTTTCAACTTGACCAACGCATCAAGCAACTTCTTGTCGGTGGCATCAATGTCAACACTGATGTCTTGCATGTATGGCTTGGCATCCTTGTCCGGATCGTAACGATAGATCTTGAATTGGACGGTAGTGGTAGTCATCCCGATTCCTTAACTTAGTAAGCGCGCTTTTTCAGTTCGATGGTGTCAACCGTCAATGGCTTCATCTTCACCGGCTTGTACTCCAGTCGATTGCCATCGCGATGCCACAGTGTGTGCTTCAACCAGTTCTGGTCGTCGCGGCCGTTCGGGGTGACGTCGTTGTCGATAGCATCGTCACGAACGTGCGCGCCGCGCGACTCCTTGCGGGCCTCGGCTGAAATCATGGTTGCCTTGGCCACCTCGATCAGGTTGTCGAGTTCAAAAGCCTCAATGCGGGCTGTGTTGAATACCTGTGACTTGTCCTTGATCTCGGTCCGCGCAACATCATCGGCAACCTCAAGAATTTTGGTGACGCCTTCCTTGAGCAGTTCATTGAAACGGAAGACGCCGGCATGTTTCTGCATGGTGCGTTGCATGGCCAGACGCGTTTCGTGGACGTTGCTGCCGCCCGTCTGGGTATTGAGTCGATTGACCCGAGCCAGCGTCGCGTCGATTGACGCCGTATCCAGGGGCTTGTGGGCGCCACTCTTTTTCAAATCTTCTACGGCAGTTTCGCCCGCAGACTTGCCAAAGACCAGCAGATCGAGCAGCGAATTCGTTCCCAGACGATTGGCGCCGTGCACTGACGCACAAGCGCACTCGCCAGCCGCATAGAAGCCCTTTACCGGCGTGCTATCGACGCCAATCACTACCTCACCGCGATAGTTGGTGGGAATGCCGCCCATCTGGTAATGACAGGTAGGCACCACGGGAATCGGCTCTTTCAGAGCATCAACGCCTGCGAACTGCAGAGCAATTTCGTGAATCCCCGGCAACCGCTTCATGATGGTTTCCGGCGGCAGATGGGTAATGTCGAGCAGAACGAAATCCTTGTTGGGACCGCAACCACGGCCCTCGTTGATTTCCGTTACCATCGCCCGCGAAACGACGTCACGCGATGCCAGATCCTTGGCATTCGGCGCATAGCGCTCCATGAATCGTTCGCCATTCGAATTGCGCAGAATGCCGCCTTCGCCGCGAACACCCTCGGTAATCAGCACGCCGGCACCGGCAACACCCGTCGGATGGAACTGCCAGAACTCCATGTCCTCCAGCGGAATGCCGGCACGCGCTGCCATGCCAACACCGTCACCGGTATTGATGAACGCGTTGGTGGAGGAATAATAGATACGCCCGGCACCGCCGGTGGCAAAAATCGTGGCCTTGGAATGGAAAGCGACAATTTCACCGGTTTCCATGTCCATTGCCGTGACGCCCTGCACATCGCCTTCGGGATCACGAATCAGATCCAGCGCCATCCACTCGACGAAGAACTGCGTGTTGACCTTGACGTTTCGCTGATACATCGCATGCAACATGGCGTGACCGGTTCGGTCCGCAGCGGCACAGGAGCGACGCACCGGCTTCTCACCGAAGTTTGACATGTGGCCGCCAAACGGACGCTGATATATCTTGCCGTTGTCGAGGCGATCAAAAGGCATGCCGTAGTGCTCAAGCTCGACAACGACTTCATTGGCCTTGCGACACATGAATTCGATGGCGTCCTGATCTCCCAGCCAGTCCGAGCCCTTGACGGTGTCGTACATGTGCCAATGCCAGTGATCTTCTTCCGAATTGCCCAGCGAAGCCGCAACACCACCCTGTGCAGCAACGGTATGTGAACGGGTAGGAAACACCTTGGTCAGAACTGCGGTCTTGTAACCTGCTTCGGACAGTTGAATCGCTGCACGCAATCCGGCACCACCTGCGCCAACGATCACTGCATCAAACTTGCGAACGGTATAGCTCACGCTCAGAGCCTCCATAGAACTTGTATGGCCCAGCCGGCATAGCCGACCAGTGCCAGAATTGTCAGCACGTGCAGAGTCAAACGCACCGAAGCGGGCTTGACGTAATCCATCCAGATATCGCGCACGCCAATCCAGGCGTGATAGCAAAGACTGATGATGAACAGGAAAGTCAGGAACCTGACAAACGAATTTGACATCAGCGTATGCCATGCTTCATACGAACTGCCGGCACCGGCGA
>CANJXH010000187.1 GCA_947478755.1 Betaproteobacteria bacterium
CCCCGCCTGATGCTGCGACCAAATGGTCCGTGACATCTGAAGGTCGAGCTGCCACCTTACTCGCCGAGCAGGCTGGTTCGACGTAGCCTCCCTTGTCGTTTTTGCTTTATCCCAGCCGCGAAATCTTTTGCGCGGCCGTCACCACGTGGCGCTCCAGCGCGGCGATGCACGGCGCAAAGCGGCGGCTGAAGCCCTTCTTCGCAGCCAGCCGGGCCAGCCAGGCACGCGCGAGTTGCTCGGCCTGCCGCCAGTTGCCATTCGATACACTGGCTACGATCACAGCGTCGGCCAGCGTATCGGGCAACCCGCCACCGTTGCGGGGGGCAAAGGCCATTGGCCCCATGTCGTACGCCGGTGCGATCTCGCAGGGGCGGCCGGGCTCGGGGAAGAAAGACAGATTGCCGCTGTGCATGTCGGTATTGCCGATCAGCGTGCCGAACGCCCACAACATCTCGGCCGCGTCTGCGGCCTCGGCGCGCACCTGTCCGCTGGCGGCCAGGCGGCGGGCGATGGCGGGCCACGCACCGCTGCCGGCACCGACGAATTCGGCATCCAGCGCGGCCAGTGAGACCAGCGCGCGCCGGCCCAGGCTGCCGACGCGATCGAAACGCTCGACTTCAAGAAAGCGCTGCTCGCCGCTATCAACGATTCGCGACGTCGCGGCAGCAATGCCGGCATCGCGCAGTGTTTCGAGCGCCAGATGTTCCGCCTGCAGCAGGTCCCGCCAGCGCTCGGTGACCGGGCCTTCGTCGCGCTCGCTGAACTTCACCAGCACATGCCGGGGGCCGGCCGGCGTTTGCGCGAAGCACATGAACTTGGGCTGCTCGCCGGCGGCAGACGAGCCGGGTATCTCGCACCCTGCCACCTCGCGTGCCAGCCGGGTGTATTGATTGGCCTTGCCGACCATGGCAACCGGCTCAGGCAGCGGTGTGGCAAGAAAATTGTCGCGCGCCGTGTCGCCCAGCAGCAGGCTGCCGACCACGTCGTGACCATGCGCCAGCAGTGCGCGCAGGGCGTCGATATCGCTCCAGTCCGTCAGCCGCGGCGGCAGCCCGAGCGCAGCGCCATGGCGCGCGGCATAGGCCCGGCCGACATAGCCCTGCGGGCGCATGTCGAGCAGCCACCATGGCAAACCGTCGCTGTGCGCGACCCCGCCGTCTTCGCGCATCATCACAAAGCCCGCCGGCCGGGTCGGCACCAGGGTGCCGAGCAGACTGAGCCGTCCCTCTGCATCGACCTGATGCACCGGGATGTCAGGCAGGCCACGAGCGCCATCGCGCAGCACGTATTGAATGGATCGCGCCGCCCCCAGCCTGACAACATCGCCGCCGAGCTCGGTGATCGCGCGCGACACCGTGGGCTGGCTGACCCCCAGCTTTTCCGCCAGTTGGCGCGCAGAGAGCGGCCCACCGGTGAGGTGCTGGTAAATGGTGTCGGGGTGCGCGGGCATGAAAATGAATAGAAATATGAATAGATATTTGCATTAATAATAGCAGGCGAATCCGATGTGTGCAAGCCCAGCTTGCGACAAACCGGAAAGGCAAAGCCAGGCCGGGCTACACGTGCGCTGATCTAGTACCATACCGCGCATCCATACAACAAATGCACCAATGGATGCAGGCAGACAACAAACTGTCGGCCCTGCAACGCTGTTGTAACCAAGGGGAGAAAACATGGCAACTCATCCGCGCATAGCGCTCTACGGCATCGGCTTCATCGGTAAGGGCATGGCAAAGCTCGCCGATGAAATGGGATGGCCCATCGTCGCTGCCTACAACCGCGCCGGTGACAAGGTTGGCCAAGACCTCGGCCGCGTGGCGGGACTGGACAAGGACCTCGGCGTGATCGTGCAGGACTGCGAACAGGCGGATTACCGCAGATTGCAGGCCGACATCGCGGTGGTGGCAATACGCTCGCCGGTGCCCGGTGGCGGCTGCTTTGAGGCCTACGAGCGCTTTCTCGGCAACGGCATCAACGTGCTGGCGATGGATTCGTACCAGTACAACCCGAGCTGGCACGACCCGGAGCAGGCAGCGAAAGTCGACGCGCTGGCGAAACAACATGGCGTTACCTTCACCGGCACAGGCCTGTGGGACATGACGCGCATCTGGCCCGGCCTGATCGCCGCCGGCTCGTGCATCCGCATCGATTCGATGGAGTACGTCACGGCCACCGAGCCGCTGCGCCAGGGCGTGCATTGGGCGCAACCGCTGGGCATCGGCATGACGGTCGAGGAGTACGACGCGAAGATCGGGCGCGTGGCGAAGCTGAGCGCGGTGTATGAATCGCTGGGCGTGATCGCGCTGCAGTACTGCGGCTTCACCGTGAGCGGCGTGACGATGACGCAGGAGCCGGTGCTGGAAGAAGAACCCGTGTATTGCAAGCAGCTCGACAAGACCTTTGCGCCCGGCACCTGCCTCGGCACCCGCACCGTGATCGAGACTAGCTCGAAGGAAGGCGTGAGTGTCCGCAGCGTGATCGACCTGCGGGTGCTGAAGCCCGGTGATGCGGAGCACGGCACATGGAAGGTGAATGGCATGCCCGGCATGCAGGTGCAGGTGGTGCGCGAAGAAACATCGCTGGCCTCGGCTGCCGGCGCGATCAACCGGATTCCCGATGTCATTGCGGCCAAGCCCGGCATTGTGACGATCATGGAACTCGGGCCGATGAAGCCGGTGAAGAAGGGCCTGATGTCGTGAGCGCACCCGCCGACCGCCGCCTGGGCTATGTGCCGCCGCCGCGCCCCGACTGGGTGGCGAAGGTGAATGACGAAGGCCGCTGCATGGACATCGCCGGCGTGGTGCCACTCGACGAAAGATCGCTGATCGACACCGCAATGCGCAACACGGGGCTATCGGACTTCGGCGAGGACGACTGGCGCGAGCCCTTCCAGGTGTTCATCAAGGCGCTGGACGAGGAGGCACAGTTGAACCTGATCGGTCGCCTGATGACACGATCTGACATCCTCACTTTTCTCGAAGCGCGGCTGCGCATTGAAGACACCTACAAGCGCCACCCCGAGATCAACGACCAGCAGATCGTCGCGCCGCTGATGGTGACGGGGCAAGGCCGCTCTGGCACCTCGGCCCTGCTCAACCTGCTGGCGGCCGACACCGACAATGGCTCGACGAAGATTTGGGAGACCGTATTCCCCTGCCCGCCCCCCGAGG
>CANJXH010000188.1 GCA_947478755.1 Betaproteobacteria bacterium
GCCACCAGCAGCGTTTGTACCCACTCTGCACCCGGTTGTGAGATCGCCGGCACGAGGATCAATAGCGGAATCACCGCGATATCCTGAAACAGCAGGACGCCCATGACTTCGCGGCCATGTCGGGATTCGAGTTCAAGTCGGTCGCTCAGCAATCGTGACAACACCGCCGTCGAAGACATCGACAGTGCGCCGCCCAACGCGAGGCCGGCACGCCAGTTGATGCCGGTGAAGGCCGCAATCGCGGCGGTGATCGCCAGGGTTGCCAGCACCTGCGTCGCACCAAGGCCAAACACCAGCCGTTTCATGCTCTTCAGCCGGGCCAGCGAGAACTCGAGACCGATCGAGAACATCAGGAATACCACGCCGAACTCGGCCAGCTGGCGCGTCCCTTCGTCATCGGCAATGATGCCGAGGGCATGGGGACCGATCGCGGCACCAACGATGAGGTAGCCCATGACCGGTGGCAGGTTGAACGAACGAAAGACTGCGACCACCAGTACGGCAGCAGCGAGCAGCAGCAAGACGGGTTCAAGCGAGGCGTTCATCGGCGAGGAGCTGGGGGTTGGGTTGTTATAATCAATTGCATCATAACCGCGTGCCCACGCATCTTCAAAACAATGCCGAACAACACCGCTTCGCCCAACGCAAACCGAGCCCTGGAAATGGCGCGGCGGGTGTTGCATATCGAAGCCGGGGCCGTGACAGCGATGGCGCAACGCCTTGACCACAAGTTTGCCTTGGCGACGGAATTGATTCTGCAATGCCATGGCCGTGTCATCGTCAGTGGCATCGGGAAATCGGGCCATATCGCGCGCAAGATCGCGGCGACGATGGCAAGTACCGGGACCCCCGCCTATTTTCTGCATGCGGCCGAAGCAGCACATGGCGACCTTGGCATGCTGGCGAGGGGCGATGTGCTGATTGCGATATCCAATTCCGGCGAAAGTGATGAGCTGCTTTCCATGGTTCCCCTGATCAAACGCCAGGGCGGGAAGCTGATCGCCATTACCGGCAATACCGATTCACCGCTGGCGAGAGAGGCAGACGTACACCTTGACGCCGGCGTCGCTGAAGAGGCCTGCTCCTTGAACCTGGCCCCGACCGCCAGCACGACGGCAGCGCTGGCGCTGGGCGACGCACTGGCGGTTGCGCTACTCGATGCACGGGGTTTCGGGCCTGACGATTTTGCGCGCTCGCACCCGGGTGGCACCCTGGGCCGCAAGCTGCTGACGCATGTCAGCGACGTGATGCGGCCCGCCGCCGACGTACCGACGGTCAGTGCGGACTGCCTGGTTCCCGATGCGCTGCTGGCAATCACGCGTGGTGGCCTTGGCATGACAACGGTCATCGATGGCGATGGAACCCTGATCGGAATCTTCACCGACGGCGACCTTCGCCGCGCACTGGAGAAACAGGGCGACCTGCGCAGCATCAAGGTGAACCAGGTGATGACCGCCTCGCCGCGTTCGATCACGTCCACCCGCCTGGCCGTTGAGGCAGTCGCGATGATGGAGCAGTTCAAGGTCAATCAACTGCTGGTACTGGATGACAATGGCGCTTTGATGGGAGCGCTCAACATGCATGACCTGTTCAAGGCGAAAGTCATCTGATGAGTGTCACCGCCAAGGCATCGCGCATCGCACTCATGGGTTTTGACGTAGATGGCGTGCTCACCGATGGCACGCTCTACTACTCGTCGCGTGGCGACGAGATGAAGGGCTTCCAGACCCGCGACGGCCATGGTCTGCGCATGCTGATGGATGCCGGCATTCAGGTCGCGCTGATCACCGGTCGACAATCGGACATCGTGACCCAGCGTGCCTTGAATCTCGGGATCAGCCTGGTGCTGCAGGGCATAGACGACAAGCGCGGCGCCATGCAAGGCATGCTTGCCGAACTAGGATTAGGTTTTGAGCAGGCTGGCTACATGGGTGACGACGTCGTTGATCTCCCGGTGTTGCGTGCCTGCGGATTCTCGGCCACCGTCGCCGACGGACACCCGCTGGTGCTTGGTCACGTTGACCACGTCAGCCCGCTGGCCGGTGGCCAGGGTGCCGTGCGCGAGACATGCGAGTTTCTGCTGGCAGCACAAGGCAAGCTCGATGGCGCGTTGGCGAGGTATCTCGCGTGAAGGCCATCAACGCGACATTGTTTCCGCTGATTCTGGTCGGGCTGCTGGCGGCACTGACATTCTGGCTGGAGCGCGCCTCAAACCCGGACAATCCGGCACGCAAAGCCGCAAAGCGTCATGATCCGGATTTCATCATCGGCCAAATCAACATGCGCCATTTCGATGAACGCGGCACACTCAAGCAAGCCCTGCTGGCCGACACGATGACCCATTACCCGGATGACGACAGCTCGCTGATCGCCAAGCCGAACCTCACCTATTATCTTGGCAGCAGTTCAACCCATCTCGCCGCCAATACGGCCCAGGTCAGCCAGGACAACAAGCGTGTGTTCCTGCACGGCGACGTGCGTCTGACCAAGCCGCCGATCGACGGTCGCCCGGCGACGGTATTACAGACCGACACCATGACCGTGTTTCCGGACGATGATGTCGCAATCAGCAACTCTCATGTCACCATCTCGCAGGGGCAGACAGTGGTCAGCGGCAACAGCATCAACTACAACGGCAAAACCAGCGTTTCCGTATTGACGGGTAGCGTCAAAGGCACATTTTATCGGGCGAAAAAATCATGAAAACCAAATTACTGCTTGCCATCCTCTCTGTCGTCGTAACGCTTGCTCCAGTGTCGGCACGGGCCGAACGCGCCGATCGCGAAAAACCCGTCAACCTGGATGCTGACAAGATCACGGTCGATGATGCGAAGAAAACCCATGTCTTCGAGGGCAATGTTCAACTCAGTCAGGGCACCCTGCTGATCACCGCCGACAAGATCGTCGTCAGTCAGGATGGCGAAGGCTTTCAGACAGGCGTCGCAACCGGGGGCGCCGGTGGTTTATCGCGCTTCAAGCAAAAACGCGAAGCCCGCCCCGATTACATCGAGGGCGAGGGCGAGCGCATCGTCAACGACGCCAAGGCGGACAAAACCGAATTTTTTGGCAAGGCCAAAATTCGCAGCGGACAGGACGAGGTGCGCGGCCAGTACATTTCATACGATGGCAAGACC
>CANJXH010000189.1 GCA_947478755.1 Betaproteobacteria bacterium
CAATCGCGTCAGCGATGATCTTGCCGATGTCGGCATCGGCGTTGGCGGAAATGGCGCCGACCTGGGCGATTTCCTTGGAGGTCGTGCAGGGCGTGGCGATCTTCTTCAGCTCGGCGACGATGGCCGTCACAGCCTTGTCGATGCCGCGCTTCAGATCCATCGGGTTCATGCCGGCGGTGACGTACTTCATGCCTTCGCGCACGATGGCCTGGGCCAGAACGGTCGCGGTGGTGGTGCCGTCACCGGCGTTGTCGGAGGTCTTGGAAGCCACTTCCTTGACCAGTTGTGCGCCCATGTTTTCGAACTTGTCCTTCAGTTCGATTTCCTTGGCGACAGATACACCGTCCTTGGTCACGGTGGGGGCACCGAAGGAACGATCCAGAACAACGTTACGACCCTTGGGGCCGAGAGTTACCTTGACAGCGTTGGCGAGAACGTTAACACCATTGACAATCTTGTGGCGAGCGTCGTCGCCGAACAGCACTTGTTTTGCAGCCATTGTTTATCTCCTAATCAGTTAATCGGGTGGAGGGGAGCGAAAAACGCTCAGGCCTCAATCACGCCCATGATGTCTTCTTCACGCATGACCAGCAGTTCGTCGCCGTCAACCTTGACCGACTGGCCAGAGTATTTGCCGAACAGAACGCGGTCGCCCACCTTCAATGCAATCGGACGAACCTTGCCGTCATCGAGGATCTTGCCGCTGCCGACAGCCAGCACTTCACCTTGGTCAGGTTTCTCGGTAGCACTGTCGGGAATGACGATGCCGGATGCGGTCTTACGTTCTTCTTCGACGCGCTTGACGATCACACGATCGTGCAAAGGACGAATTTTCATACTTTATCTCCTTGATTACGAATGAATTGGATAGATGGCAGCGCCATCTGATGGTCCAGGCTACTCGACGCGGATCAGCGCCAGCCGGTGGTGACTTTGGCCACCATCGTTAGCACTCCTCATCGACGAGTGCTAATAATAAGGCCGGATCGTTTACTTTTCAAGTAGCTTGGGGAAATGAATGTTTCTGGCGACCTGAATCTGCATCGCAACCCATAGGCGGCATCAATATGGAAGAAATACCTTCCAATTCAAAAATCCATACCCCATGAATTTGAGTTTCACGGGGCATGCCCATTCAAAGACTGATATTGAATAAGCAGGCGCTCACCTAGCCGCCGGGCACTGCTTTGCCACCTCTTCGCCCACGATCTCGGCCAAGCGCCTTACGCCGGGACCGGCGAGGTCTGGCTCGGCGAGAATCAACTGCACATCGACGCTGCGCACGCGGCCTTCGCGCAACGGCAGCTGCTTGAGCCGCCCCGCCGCGAGTAATTCGTGGATGTGCTGCTCAGGGTACCAGGCAAAACCATGGCCCATAGACACCGCCTCGATCGAGGTATCAAGGTTGCCGAAGGTCCAGCGCCTTTCGACTTCGATGGTCACGGCCCGACGGTCACGCTTGCTGCCGGAGTCGCGCACCACCACATGACGATGTGCCGCGAGATCGCGTACCGTCAGTTCGCGCCCGAACTGATGCAGCGGATGATCCGGATGCGCCACCGCGATCAGGTTTAGCCGCGTAAGAAAGTTACCGAGAAAACCGGGCGGCACATGCGGTGAAATCGCGAGATCGGCCAGCCCGCCCATCAGCGCATCCGCCGTGCCACCGATCACCGACTCGATCACCTCGATGCGGGTCTGCGGGCTTTCCTCGCCGAAGCGGGCAAGACTGTCGATGAGCACCTTGCGCGGGAACAGGATTTCGACCGCGATGCCGATCTCGGCCTCCCACCCGGCCGACAGATTCTTTGCGGCTTTTTCCAGTTCTGCCGCATTGCCAACCAGCGCCAGGGCACGCCGATACAGCATCTGCCCGGTCGGCGTCAGCATCGCCTTGCGGCCCTGAATCTCGAAAGCCTTAACGCCGAGCAGCGATTCGATCTTCTGCACCGAGTAGGTGACTGCTGATTGTGTCTTGTGCAAGACCACGGCCGCCTGTGCATAGCCGCCAGCCTCTACTACGGCAATCAGGGCGCGCCATTGATCCAGGGAAATATGCGGAACCATACTTATCAGTTTATTGGATTGTTATCAGCTAAATATTGATCTTTTAAATCTATTCTGTAAATACTTTAATACGAATGTCTGCTTCAAACCGAATAGCCACCCACTCGCCACCTACCCAGGAGAAATGCCATGACCACCCTTTTGCAAATCAACACCAGCCTGTTTTCCGGCAACGGCCAATCTAGCCAGCTCGCCAACCGCTTTGTCGCTGCATGGCAGGAGAAGAACGCTGCCGGGAAAGTCGTCGTGCGCGATCTTTCCGCCGACCCGGTGCCGCATCTCGATGGCGAACGCTTCGCGTCCTTCCTTGCCAAGCCGGAAGAACGCACGCCGGCGCAGAACGACATCGTTGCCTACTCCGACGCCCTAATCGGCGAACTGAAAGACGCCGATGTCATCGTGCTCGGCCTGCCCATGTACAACTTCGGCATCCCCTCGGTGTTCAAGGCTTACCTCGATCACGTCGCGCGGGCCGGCGTCACCTTCCGCTATACCGAGACCGGCCCGGTCGGCCTGCTCACCGGCAAGAATGTCTACGTCTTTGCGGCCCGCGGTGGCAAGTTCGCCGGTACCCCGCTCGACAGCCAGACCGACTACATCCGCAATTTCTTCGGCTTCCTTGGCCTGAACGATGTCGAGTTTGTCTACGCCGAAGGGCTGGCGATGGGCGAAGAGCCAAAGCAGGCCGCACTGGCGCAGGCGCATCAACAGCTCGACAGATTGGCCGCGTAAAGCGGTAAAGCAAAAACCTTTTTTAGCCACAGAGGACACAGAGAAAATCAACAGCAAGGCCTTGGTTTGGCTTTTCCTCTGTGAACTCTGTGTTCTCTGTGGCACCTTGATCTTTCGCCCCTAGCTTCGAAAAGGAGACAATCATGACCATCAGGACCCTACAGCAGATCATCCACTCGATTCCGACATCGGACGGTGCCGGTGTTCGCCTGCGCCGCAGTCTGGGCCAGGACCAACGCCAGCGTCTCGACCCCTTCCTGATGCTGGACGAGTTCTCGTCCGACAATCCCGACGACTACATCGCCGGTTTTCCCTCG
>CANJXH010000190.1 GCA_947478755.1 Betaproteobacteria bacterium
CCGATCATCTTGGCCATGTCCTGCTTGGTCATCGGGTTCTTGATGATGCGGCCATAGACGTCCAGCAACGCAAGGCTTTCGATCTTGCGATCGGCCAGACGCAGGCGATTGGCCAGGCCACGCATGATGGCGATGGAAACCTCGAAGTTGTCGAACAGAATCTGCTGAAAATCCGGCTTGGTGATCATCACCAGATCGCTTGATTGCGTGGCCACGACCGTGGCGGAGCGGGGGTGATTGTCGATGGCACCCATTTCGCCAAACAGCTCGCCACGGCCCAGCTGGGTCAGGATCACTTCGCGGCCGTCGGAATCGGAGACGATGACGTTGAGCGAGCCATTGAGGATGAAATAGATCGAATTGGTGTTTTCACCTTCGCGCAGCACCACCCCACCCCGGGGCACGTTGCGCAGTGACGCTACCCGCCCCAAAGCCTCCATGCGGGCGGGGGGCATGGACTCGAATATTGGCAATGTTTGCAGCACTGCAACGGATACACCTGCCATATAAAAGCTCCCTATTGTTCTGGTAACAATTAGCTATCTATTCGCTCAGTATAATGGGCTTCTGTTTGATTTCGACCGCGAATACGACCATGAACGCCAACATCCGCCATTCCCGCCTCCTGATTCTGGGATCCGGCCCTGCCGGCTATACCGCTGCCGTATATGCCGCCCGCGCCAACCTGAAACCGGTGCTGATCACCGGCATGGCCCAGGGTGGCCAACTGACCACTACCACCGAAGTCGACAACTGGCCCGCCGACGTTGATGGCGTGCAGGGGCCGGAACTGATGGTGCGCTTCGAAAAGCACGCGGCCCGCTTCAACACCGAATCGATCTTCGACCACATCCATACCGCCTACCTGAAGGAAAAGCCATTTCGCCTGGTTGGCGACGCCGGCGAGTACACCTGCGACGCGCTGATCATCGCGACCGGCGCCTCGGCACAGTATCTTGGCCTGCCTTCCGAAGAGGCTTTCTCCGGCAAGGGGGTCTCCGCCTGTGCCACCTGCGACGGCTTTTTCTACAAGAACCAGCCGGTGGCTGTCATCGGCGGCGGCAATACGGCCGTCGAAGAAGCACTCTACCTGTCGAACATCGCCAGCCACGTCACGCTGGTGCATCGCCGCGACAAGCTGCGTTCCGAAAAAATCATGCAGGACAAGCTGTTTGAAAAGGAAAAGGCCGGCAAGGTCACCATCAAGTGGTTTTCAACGCTTGACGAAGTGTTGGGTGACAAAAGCGGCGTCACCGGCATGCGCATCAAGAACACGCAAACCGGCACCACTGAAGATATCGCGTTGCAGGGCGTATTCATCGCCATTGGCCACAAGCCCAACACCGATATTTTCGCTGGCCAGCTCGACATGGAAAACGGCTACATCATCACCAAGGGTGGGCGCCACGGCGATGCAACAGCGACGTCGATCCCCGGTGTGTTCGCCGCCGGTGACGTACAGGACCATATCTATCGCCAGGCGGTCACCAGCGCAGGCTCGGGCTGCGAAGCCGCACTTGATGCCGAGCGCTACCTGGACAACCTGCCCGGTTGAGTCAGGCTGGCGCGCATGAAAAAACGCGCCCCCTTGCACGATCACGATCGCTTGCTGTTTCGCAATGCCGTCAGCGGTGTCACGCCGATGGCCACCACACGGGTCGTACATGAACGGGTTCCGCCACTGGCCATTCCGCGCCAGCGCGAACTGGACGAGGCGGCTGCCTTGCACGAATCGCTGCACGGCGAAACGCTGGTCGATCTCTATCTTGAAGGCGGCGACGAGGCCGCCTGGGCCCGCACCGGCGTCCAGCACAGTGTGCTGCGCGACCTTCGCCGGGGCCGCTGGGCCATCGAGACACAACTGGACCTGCATGGTCATACCCGTGACGAGGCCCGTGCGTCCCTGAGTATCTTCATCAGCGAATGCATGCATCTGCGCAAACGTTGCATACGCATTGTGCATGGCAAAGGCCTGGGCTCGCCGGGGCGTGAACCAGTGCTGAAAAAGCTGGTCCTGGGCTGGCTGACGCAAAAGACGGAAGTGCTTGCTTTCTGCCAGGCCCGCACGGCAGAAGGCGGTGCGGGAGCTGTCATGGTTTTGCTGCAAACCACCCGAAAACAGCCGGGGCGCACCAGCGCATAAAAAAGGACGCCTGAGCGTCCTTTTTTTCAGTGCCGGCACACGGCCGGGGGAACCATCAGACAGCCGCTTCGCCGGTTTCGCCAGTGCGGATACGCACTACCTGCTCAACCGCGGTGACGAAGATCTTGCCATCGCCAATCTTGCCGGTGCGGGCCGCCTTGATGATGGCCTCGATGGCCGAATCGACAATCTTGTCATCGACCACGATGTCGATCTTTATCTTGGGCAGGAAATCCACCACGTACTCGGCACCGCGGTACAACTCGGTATGCCCTTTTTGCCGGCCGAAACCCTTGACCTCCGTGACGGTAAGGCCACTTACGCCGATTTCGGACAATGCCTCGCGCACTTCGTCGAGTTTGAAAGGCTTGATGACCGCTTCGATTTTTTTCATTTTTTGCTCCCTGCTCAATATTCGTCCTGATAACGGGATGTTATCGGATAACGCCAATCCTTGCCAAAGCCGCGGCGCGATACGCGGATGCCCGGTGGGGCCTGACGCCGCTTGTATTCATTGCGCTTCAGCATGCCGACCACGCGCCGCACGTCAGCCTCGCCATAACCCCTGGCAATGATGTCGCGCGGCGACTGGTCATCTTCCATATAGGCCTGAATGATGCCATCCAGCACCTCGTAGGGCGGGAGCGAATCCTGGTCGGTCTGCCCCGGCTTCAATTCGGCCGAGGGCGCACGGGTGATGATATTGGCCGGAATCACGTGCGACACGGCATTGCGGTAATTGGACAAGCGATAGACAAAGGTCTTGAACACGTCCTTGATCACCGCAAAACCACCCGCCATGTCGCCGTACAAGGTCGCATAACCCACCGCCATCTCGCTCTTGTTGCCGGTGGTCAGCACGATGGCCCCGGTCTTGTTCGACAGCGCCATCAACAACATGCCGCGAATCCGCGCCTGAATATTTTCTTCGGTCGCGTCTTCGGGCAAGCCCTTGAATTCGCCAGCCAA
>CANJXH010000191.1 GCA_947478755.1 Betaproteobacteria bacterium
CAATCCGGACGATATGCTGGTCATTGGCATCAAACTGCTTGTTGCTCTTGCCCAACTCGACAAGCTGTTCGAAATTGCTGATGCTGCTGCCCGAGTCAGCTTTGCTGGCAGCACTTTTGATCGACTTTGCCAGGTTGTAGAACTCAACCTGAAAACGCGCAATATCATCGGGATTTGCAATAACGCGACGAATTTCCTTGTTGCGCAGAATTGATTTCAGCTCAGGTTCCCATGCCCGCTGGAAAGGCTCTGTCGTCGCGATCACGACTTCATTCGCCTTGACCTCGACCGGCAGAATCCGGAAACGGATGGCATAGGTGTTGCTCATCACCTCCGTGACCGCCGAGAAGTTGATCTTCAGCGGGTCGATATGAAAATAGGCCATATTGGCCCAGTCTGCCAGCCACTGCGCCAACGCATCCATGTCGAGCAGCTTGTGCGGTGCCTTTAGCGATTTCCAGCGCTGTTCGGCAACAACAACCAGAGGATGCGAGTCACCCTTGTAATAGCGCCGTTCCTGCTTGAATTTTTCGCCGACGTCAGCAGCAACATGGCCATCGGCAACAAGGCCATCCATTACTTCGACCAATGACAGTCGATGCTCGGCAATCACTGCGGTTTTGTTTGCATCGGCAACCTGATTCATGGCTATTCTCCTTGTTGCACTACCGCCGGAAGGACAAGCAGACATCGGCTGACAGGCCTATTATTATGCTGGTTTTATAACCTTCGCGCCCGCGCAGAACATTATGAGACAACGTGCCTTTATCTGCCTATTCGGACTTGTCGCCTTTGGCGTCTTCAATTTTTCTTGGGGCCGGGACGCGGACTGCAGCGTGGCGCGTGACCCGCGTCGCTGTGAGGCGAAACAAGCAGCGCAGGAGGCCTGCAGCGGACTGAACGGGGCCGCCAGGAGCGCCTGCGTCAGCAACGCCATGCCACCGCCCGATTGCAAGCATGCACCGGATGCGGCCGAATGCAGGTCAAGGCTATCCGCTTCAGCGGCCTGCAAAACCAAAAACGGAAACGTCAGTCGCAAATGCCTGCGCCATCAAAATTAAGCAGCCCCGGTTGCCGTTGAATGCATCCGGGGTCCTGTTGACTGAAATCCCTGGCGGATCAGCCAGCCATGGCCAGCATCAGATCATTGATACGTTTCACGAAAGTCGCCGGATCTTCCAATTGGCCGCCCTCAGCCAGCAAGGCCTGCTCAAACAGCACAGCTGCCCAGTCATCGAACCGGCTCTCCTCGTACCGCAAGCGCATTACCACCGGGTGCTTGGGATTGATCTCAAGATGGGGCACGCTATTGGGCGCACTTTGTCCCACAGACTTGAGTATGCGCGCCAGATTGCCCGACACATCATGCTCGTCAGCAACCAGGCATGCCGGTGAGTCAGTCAGCCGGTGCGTGATTCGCACATCCTTTACGCGATCACCCAACGACTTCTTGATCTTGTCGAGCAGCTCCGTGAACTCGCCGGATTCACGTTCGTGCTCCTGCTTTTCCGCCTCGTCCTCCAGCTTGCCAAGATCAAGCCCACCCTTGGCAACGGAAACCAGGTTCTTTCCTTCAAATTCCGAAAGATGTGTCACCACCCACTCATCAATACGGTTGGTCAGAAGCAGAACTTCAATACCCTTCTTGCGGAATATTTCAAGGTGCGGGCTGTTCTTCGCCGCATTGACACTTTCAGCAGTGACGTAGTAGATTTTTTCCTGCCCGTCCTTCATCCGGCCGATGTAATCCGCCAGCGAAACGGCTTCGTCTTGCGTGTTGTCATTGGTAGAGGCAAACCGCAGCAGCGCGGCAATCTTGTCGCGATTGGCATGATCCTCGGCAACCCCCTCCTTCAACACCTGCCCAAAGGCCTCCCAGAACTTGCGGTACTTTTCCTGATCATTGGCAGCCATGTCCTCAAGCAGGCCAAGCACCTTTTTGCTGCAACCATTCCTGATCGCTTCAATATCCTTGCTCTCCTGAAGAATCTCGCGGGATACGTTCAATGGCAGATCGCTTGAGTCAACAATACCGCGCACGAACCGCAGATAGGCCGGTAACAACTGCTCGGCGTCGTCCATGACGAACACTCGCTTGATGTAGAGCTTCAAGCCATGCCGCTGATTGCGGTCATACAGGTCAAATGGCGCATGTCCCGGGATATAGAGCAATTGAACATATTCGCTCCTGCCTTCAACGCGAGAGTGTGTCCATGCCAATGGCTCCTCGAAATCATGGCCGACATGCTTGTAGAACTCGTGGTATTCCTCATCGCTGATGTCGGCTTTGGGGCGCGTCCACAACGCACTTGCCTGATTGACCGTTTCCAGCTCGTCGGTTTCTACCTGCTCTTTCTTTTCCTCATCCCATTTTTCCTTCGCCATCACAATGGGCTGAACGATGTGGTCTGAGTACTTGCGGATGATCGAACGCAACTTCCAGCTCGAGAGAAGGTCATCCTGCCCTTCCCTGAGATGCAAGGTGATCTCAGTGCCTCGCGATGGCTTGGAAACCGGCTCGACGCTGAATTCACCCTCGCCTGCCGACTCCCAACGGATCCCGGCATTATCCGGCTGACCGGCACGGCGCGTAATCACGCTGACCTTGTCAGCAACGATAAACGCCGAATAGAAGCCGACCCCGAACTGACCGATCAACGTAGCATCCTGCTTTTGATCCCCGCTCAGTCGGGAAAAAAATTCGCGGGTACCCGATTTTGCAATGGTGCCCAAATTGCCTATCGCTTCGTCACGGCTCATACCGATGCCGTTGTCGGCGATGGTGATGGTTCTGGCTACCTTGTCGCAGGAAACCTGTATTTTGAGATCTGAATCCGACTCAAACAGACCCGCATTGTCCAAGGCCTCGAAACGCAACTTGTCACAGGCATCTGACGCATTCGAAATCAGCTCGCGCAAGAATATTTCACGATTTGAATACAGTGAATGGATCATCAGGTGAAGCATTTGCTTCACTTCGGTCTGAAAACCAAGCGTTTCCTTGGCAGTTGTCGCCGATTGGCTCATCGTTTTACCTCGTTTGTAAAGTTGTACAGAAGTCGGCCGTTAGTTTGGGTAGCGGCAAAAGATTTTCAAGTAGGGAC
>CANJXH010000192.1 GCA_947478755.1 Betaproteobacteria bacterium
ATGTTGAGTCCCTGCGTCAGGGGCTGATGGTCACTGTCAGCCCAAGTGCCTGCAGCCTTTCAGCCAGCGGCTCAAACCACGTAGCGGGCAAACGTGCCAGTCGCTCCGAAGATGGCTGAAACGATTGACGGGCGATACCGTACAAATGAACCCCCGCCAACTTGTCGGCAAGCTGTTCTATCGCGTTGACATATGCATCAAGCTGGCTGTCCTCGGGAAGACGTCCATCGCGCATGAAAAAGCAGCTTTGTATCCACGTGGGGCAAATTTCGGCACAGACACGCAACCGCCGCAGGTGAGCTTTGGTGGTGATCCGAACGCCATTGAAGTCGGCAAATTGCGATGGGGTCACCCCGTCCAGCTTGAACCAGGTTTCGCCATTGTTTGCTGCCAAAGCCGCCAGCCCCCTGCGCACAACGGCCTTGTCAATCTGGCTGCCGTTGGTGATCAGGCGCAGCTTTAACTTCCCTAGCAGGCCACTCTCATCCAGTGTTCGTATCACCAGATTGACGGCCTCTTCAAACTCGAGCGCCATCGTCGGCTCGCCATTTCCTGAAAACGCCACGTCCTTCAGACTCCGGGCATCCACGGGTACTCGGTCATGCATGAATTTTCCGGACTGGATTTCAGCGAGAAAGCTGCGCAGTTCACCGTGCAGCAGAATCAGATCGATTGGAGGCGGCCCTCCCCGCACAAGGTTGGGAACCTGGCAGTACACGCACTGCCAATTGCAGGCATTGTTGGGATTGAGGTTGATGCCGATCGACACGCCACCGGCGCGCCGCGATACCACCGGGTACACATAAGTCATGCCGGCGCTGTCGCGCGAGTGTTCTTCAACCGATAGCATTCCTGCTTTGCGGGGCATCCCAGTACTGCTCAACTATAATTCGAGGCCGAACAGCATAACATCCTCATCATGCAGATCACACGCCGCCTCGAATTCGACGCGGGCCACCGAATTCCCAAGCATCAAAGCCAATGCCGACATCTGCATGGGCACCGCTACGCGCTGGAGATCACGCTTGCGGGGGACATCATTCACAGCAGCGAAAATGCCAATGACGGCATGGTGATGGACTTCAGCGAGGTCAAGGAAATAGCGAAAAACCATCTGGTCGACAAGTGGGATCACGCTTTTCTTGTCGCCGCTGACGACAAACCCGTAATTGATTTTCTGAACTCATTGCCCGACCACAAAACCGTCGCGCTGGCGTCGGTGCCAACGGCTGAGAATCTGGCGCGGATTGCATTCGATATTCTCGCCCCCCTTTACCGGGACATGTATGGCAACCATTTGCGGCTCGAACGCGTGCGCCTGTACGAAACACCGAATTGCTGGGCAGATGCGCTGCCTGAGGGTTAAAGAACGGCAGTAGTTCGCTGGACAGTGGGAGTGCGGTTCGATAGAATGCGCCCGCTTCAATGATTTCCGCCCTTGCACACGCCGGACGGGAAGCAAGAGATGAAAAATCTGGCGCGATGGCAGAGTGGTTATGCAGCGGCCTGCAAAGCCGTGTACCTCGGTTCGATTCCGGGTCGCGCCTCCAAAAATTGAAAAGCCTGCTCAAGCAGGCTTTTGTCATTTGGGACGCCGTCCGCTTGATTGCGCTCAACTGGACAATGGTAGCCACCACGCCGTCTCCTGACCTGTCAAGCAGTCAGCCAGCGGCGCCGTAGCGTACATGCCGCAAGCAAATCAAGAGCGCTCCTCACTCTTCTCGGGTCCGTTGGTTGAAGTCTGTTCGTTTGCGAACAGAGGATTTCGGCAATGACGAATACCATGATCATCAAAGCTGGATGATTCGTCGTCCAGATTACTGTCGACATACCGCACCTCGGCCCCATCAAATCGCACGGCAAAGTCCCTAGCGCCCGAGGACATGCGGCTGCACCCACCTCCTATAGCCGAATGATGGCCACGCCAACCAATAAGCATTCCGAAGAACCGACGCAGAACCGGATCCTCGCCGCACTGCCGAAGACGGACTACGAGCGCCTGTTGCCCAACCTGGAACTGGTGCAGATGCCGCTGGGCTGGACCATGTCCGAGTCCGGCGACCACGTGAATTACCTGCACTTCCCGATCTCCGGCATTGTTTCGCTGATCTACAGTTTGGAAGACGGGTCATCGAGCGAAGTGGCGCTGGTCGGCAACGAGGGCATGGTCGGAGTATCGATCTTCATGGGTGGCGAAAGCATGCCCAGTAGTACCGAGGTGCAAAGCGTGGGGGTCGCCTATCGGCTCAGCCGCAAGGCAATGAAAGCCGAGTTCGCGCTTGGTGGCCAATTGCAGCGTCTGGCCCCCGGGTTTCGTGTCGATGGTCGCGACGTGTATGTCGACCTGCCCGTCTCGCCATGGGAGGCGGTGCTTGGCGCCTCAATCACGATACCGACGCCTGACACCTCGTTGCAATTATCCATACCACCGGGTTCCGCCGCTGGTCGCAAGTTACGACTCAAGGGCAAGGGTATTCCGGGCAATCCGCCCGGTGATCTCTACGCCGTACTGGTCATCGCCCTTCCTCCGGCTGATACGGAAGCGGCAAAGGTC
This sequence comes from Betaproteobacteria bacterium, assembly GCA_947478755.1. Classification (GTDB taxonomy): domain Bacteria; phylum Pseudomonadota; class Gammaproteobacteria; order Burkholderiales; family Rhodocyclaceae; genus Georgfuchsia. Next base: position 2,555 of record CANJXH010000192.1, read on the forward strand.
GCCTATCGGGATATGGAGCTTGCCTTCGATTTCAATCCACGCGCACAACACGGAGGATAAGCAGCATGCATGAAAGTTCAGCAAACAGTCTTTGCGGTGACATCGTCGAGGAACAGGTTCAACTGACTCGAAGCGAGTTCTGCCGCGCCTGCGATATCCGGGACGAACATCTCGATGCCTGGGTCTTTGATGGCGTCATCGAACCCACCGGTCGCGCACCTGGTGAATGGCTATTTGCCGGCGCATCGCTGCACCGCGCTCGCGTGGCATTGCGTTTGACGAGAGATCTGGAGGTAAATCCTCCCGGTGTGGCGTTGGTGCTAGGCCTGCTTGAGCAGATTGGCGAACTCAAGTCCCGGCTGCAACGACAGGCAAGCCGAGGCGAACAGCAAAGATGAGATCGACTACGCGACGACGCTGAAACAAGTGGTCTTCAAAGCCACCTGCTCAGATCTCACTCCCACTCGATTGTCGCTGGTGGCTTCCCGGAGATATCGTAGACCACTCGATTGA
>CANJXH010000193.1 GCA_947478755.1 Betaproteobacteria bacterium
ACCCGTTACCCGAATGGCGTTTGACCGAGAGACAGGCACATTTGTCAAAACCAACAAGATGACAGTGTTTCTCAAGGGGCCAATTCCCATCTGGTGGCTCAACAAAGCCAGTAGCCTTCCCGGAAAGGCGGTGCATGTGTCCTTGGCGATTTGGTGGTTGCATGGCATGTCAACAGGGGGCCCCATCAAATTAACCGGGAAAGCCTTGGCGCACTTTAATGTGTCTAGATACGCCGTTCGTCTTGCGATTGATGGATTGGAACGGCTGGGTCTCATACGCGCAGTTCGACGTCCCGGGAGAAGGCCCGAGATAACTGTTCTTAAAGAGGGGGCCCTAATTCCAAAACCTTTATATGAGGTAAGCGAAAAATAGAACAATCAGGCTCGAACCACCCGTCACACATGATACAAAACAGTCCAGAAAAGCGATCGCGCGATGCCCCTTGATTCCTTGACTAAGTTTGGTGCCCTGCAATGCAAGGCCAAAGCCAAGCGAAGCCAGCGCCGTTGCCTAAATCCAGCAGCCTTTGAAATGAAGGTGTGCAGACTGCACGGCGCACGACGTCCCGAGACAATCCTGAAAGGGTCGGACCACCCTCTGTTTAAACACGGGCGTGAAACCCTCCAGGCGAAGCAGAAATCCAGTGCTGCCGCTCAACGGCTCCGCATTCTTGAAGAACTCATGCACCAATTGGGTATGGTGCCAAAAGGAACTTATCGCACACGGGGCAGAAAGCCCCGGGTCTAGTCATCAAACCCGTTGCGAAACGACTGCACAAGCGACTTCATTCTGCCGAAATTTTCTTCTTCAGAAGCAATTGATTGTAAGCAGCTCTATTTTTGAGATACGTTATAGCTACTCTTAACAATTTCTTTGACGAGGAAATTTCTGTCTGTGTCGCCAGGTAGATGGAGAACCACCTCGTCGCCAATAACCCCCCCCAGCAGGGCTTGCGCAAGCGGACGGCTTACATGGACGATGCCGTTTGAGAAGTCGTCCTTCCCGCTGGTTATCTGAACCGTCATCACTTGGTTCGGCTTGGCAAGATCCACATAGCGAACCACATCACCAACCTCAATCTCAAGATCGTCTCCTGTAGCAATCAGGACAGAGTTGACGGTCTCACGTTCCCTCTCGGCTTGGGCAATGCTTTTAACTGGTTCGACCTCTTGGATTACGCGAGCTCCAGGTTGTCCTGCTCCTTGACCTTCTTCGATCCAAGCTTCGCCAGATGCGTGTTCAGGCTTCCAGCTATCTCGCAAATCTTCAAGGAAGCTGATGAGCTTCTCTGTTTCTTGCCTTGGAGTGCGAAACCAGTCCGTGGACCAGATGCGCCAAATTCGCCCACGCCAACCCAGAGATTCGAGGACCTCTTGACGGATGCGATCGCGATCGCGCACAGACAAGGCGGAGTGGTAAGAGGCACCGTCGCATTCAATGGCTGCCAGGTATGAACCGGCTGCGTCAGGGTGTTTGACTGCGATGTCGATTCGGTAACCCGCAACACCCAACTGAGGGGTAACTTCGTAGCCTCGAAGTTTGAGCATGTCCATGATGGAAATCTCAAAGTCGCTGTCTGGCTCGAGGTTGGTCTCCTCGTAGGTGGTCAATGAGCCTGTCCGTGCGTACTCGAGGTAATTACGAAGAGCCTTAGTGCCGTCCGGTGTGGTCCCATCCATCACGATGTCTTCGGGCCGCAGAGAGGTGTAAATTGCGATCGACTTCTTGGCGCGTGTGAACAATACGTTTAGTCGTCGCCATCCACCCTGACGGCTAATTGGTCCGAAGTTTTGACGGACGGCGCTTGAGCCAGCGGGTTTGCCGAAGGTGGTCGAGATGATGATGGCGTCGCGCTCATCACCTTGCACGTTCTCAAGATTCTTGATGAAAAGCGGTTGTCCCTCGACTGCCCAGTGATCACGATATGAGTCGGCTCCACGAACAGACTTAAGCCGATCCTCCAGCAGTTCCGCGATCAGATCACGCTGCTTGATGTTGAGCGTCACAACGCCCAAAGACTCATTGGGTCGCGTTGCAATGTGCTCAACGACCGCCTCCACTACCCGTTTGGCTTCACGTAGATTGGTTTGGTTTTCGTAGATGGCGTCGGCCAAATAAACCGCCCGCACACCCAGCTTTCCGCCCTGCCCGTATGGGGAAGGGAAGATAATCAGGTTTCCACGGTAGAAACTGTGGTTTGAGAACGCGATCAGAGAATGATGCTGGGAACGGTAATGCCAGCGAAGCGATCGTGTTGGCCTGAAATGCGATGAGCAGACGTCAAGAATGCTCTCTGCGTCTGTGGTGGTGAAGAGAACATCCCCCCCATCCCCATCCTGCGTCATTCGTGAGAAGAACGAAGTTGGGGGAAGCTGCTTCGGATCGCCGACCACCACCAACTGACCTCCCCGGGCAACTGAACCGATTGCCTCCTCGGGCTTCAACTGAGACGCCTCATCCATTATGACGAGGTCGAACTTGATGACGCCTGGGGCTAGATATTGAGCCACGGCTTGTGGCCCCATCATGAAGCAAGGTTTCAATGCCTGTATTGACCCGCCAGCCCGAGTGAGGATTTTTCGAACGGGCATGCGTGGGCGTTGCTGAGGCATGAGGTAGTTTAGGAGAACCATCTCAGTGCGGTCGTCGATGCGGGCACCATTCCTGCCTGGTGGTGGCGTCGCTTTGCGGGAGCATTCGTAAGCAATTGCTTTGCCTCGCATGGAAATGATTTCCCTGTCCAGCCGCTTGAACTCGTCGCGAATTTGGTTGTGCTTGAGTCCCGTGAACCGACCCAACTCGGGGATGTTTCGGAACGATTCTCGTGTGATCGTGCTGTAGGTGCAGTACGCGTAAGTGCCGGCTAACTCGGCGGGCTTGATGAGCTTCTTCTCAAGAAGCTCCACGAACTCGTTCAAGGTCAGCTCACTTGCTTCCTTGCGGCGAGTCAGGTACAGCGACCAGGGAACAAGAAGATCCCGATCCTGAATTGCCTTTTGAACAGTCCCATGTAGAGCACTGACAAAC